>JBCNPI010000063.1:0-21818 GCA_039593415.1 Rhizobium sp.
GTCGTCCGGATCTGGTTCTCGACCATCTTCACGCGCGCTGCTTCGAAATCCATCTTATCCTCTTGCGCCCTTCATTGCCCAAACCAGACCCAAACGGACCGGCTCTACTTTCTGTTACGCGTTTCTTAATCGCCTGACGCCGCGCTTTCAAGGCATTGCGGCAACAGGCACTGAGATTCATGAACGGCCGTCGCAGAGGAACAACAATCGACATCTTCAAATGCGGGTCGCAGCTTTCGGACGCGCCCCTCCGGGACGACGTGGTACAAATCTGCAATGTCTCAAATCGAAAGACTCATTAGCAAAATGTTAACTTCACAGGACCACGCTTCAAAACGTTGGACCGCCTGAGTGTGGTGACCGATCGACCTTCCGGCCCGAGGCCCTTCGGGTTACGATCAAATTTGGATAGAAGGTGGCTGGGATGCCTGTCTCTCTCGTTCTTTTCGTCGCAACTTCGCTGCCGCTGGTGGTCTTTCTGGCTGCCAGTCTTTCGTCGATGATGTAGGTTTTCGAATGAGGCTTTCGCTCTCCGCCGCAGCGCTTCTCCTTCTCCTGCCCCAAGCTGCGCTGAGCGAGGAAGAGTCGCAGGAGAAGGCGCCGCCGGTCATAGGGCATGTCGTCACGGGCAAGCAGCTCGACGAATGGTGCGAGGAAGACCGCTCGCTTGCCTCTGCCTACATACAGGGCATTCTCGACGAGGCGCAGCGAACGAAGAACCTGACCATCCGGGCCACGAAGCAGACTCCGAAAAACTCTTCCCGCTACGAGCGCTACCTCCAGCAATTCGTCGGCGCCTTCTGTCTGCCGCCCGATCTCAGCAACACCAAAGCGACGGCAATCGCCTGCAGGTGGATGGCGGAGCATTCGTGGCAGCTTGAAAGGCCGGCCAGCTCGCTGATCGCGCGCTCCTACAAGTTCGCCTTTCCCTGCCTTGAGGAATAGGTATTTGGCCGCTCGCGACGGGACGAGCAAGTCACCGAACAGCAAGCCTCGCCTGCGGGTTCCCATATCCCATCGCCCGATGCGGACCCATCCCTTCTCATTCCCGTTGACAAATACTAAGTACGACTTACAATTAGCGTGCTGAATTTGATTGACCTCTAGTCCAGCACAAGGCGGCCCAGTTTTTTCCCTAGACTGGACCGCCTTTACTTTTTGGGACGCCAAATTCATCTCAGTTCAGTTCAATCCATAGCAGCGAAGGCTCCAAGTCCGATCCGGCGTCAAGCGGCAAGGCCATGACAGGCCGGTTCCGGTTTCCCCGATCATGCTTTTCGACTGATATTGTCGAGGCGCCGATTTGCCGCGACGTATCCGTCACGGTGAAAAAAGGACAGAATTCAGAATGAACCCTCTTGCGGTTTTCTTTGGATCATTCTAAATCCGCGCCACCACAACGCAAATTGCTTTCGGATGGCCTCGTGGCGGAGTGGTTACGCAGAGGACTGCAAATCCTTGCACCCCGGTTCGATTCCGGGCGAGGCCTCCATCCTTCTCTTTCTTGCTTCTCAGCCTATTGGAATTGCCTTGTAATATTTTTGCGTGGCGCTTTGGATCAGAACCGCTCCGCCGCACAAGCGTCAGGTGTGGCAATCCGTTCGCCTTTCAAGCTTCCATTCCACTTGCTGCGTTCTGCAGCCCATATGCCGTGTTGACCGACCGGTACTAGAGGCTCGACCTGCTCCGTCCTGCAGCATGCGATGGATCCAATGGCGCTGCCGTTTAACGAATCAGGAGTTGAAAACCGTGCTCGTTTTCGGGCATGCAGCAACGGTCCCGAGCGGCCCCCGCTGCGGCCAATACGCCTGCCAGCCCATTCAGGTAGCTTATAGAAACCTACAGTAGATAGTAGTTTTAGTACCACCGGTTTGTACGCCACCCACGAACCGGACAGTGCCGCGTCCGACGAGACTACGCCCCCAGTAATGTCGTCGGACGCACCTCGGCAAGACCGATTTGAGGGCAGCGCTACGGCTAAGCGAATGGTCCCTTTTCCCATTAAGGCATGCGAATCCGCCACTGATTTCTTTCCTTTGAGAATCGATTCTATATCCGCGACCGAAGGCAACTTTGTTTGTCGGCTTCGTCACCGGTGTATCGGTTGACCGAGCCCCGACTGGAACCATGTCAGAACGACCTGCAGCTCCTTTCCGTCCTCACGACCCATGCCGCGCCGTTCGTTCCCGCGGCCTCCAGCATGGAAAGACCTAATTGTTCTTCGCGTCGGCACCACAAAGGCTTCTTAACGACAAATGGACCGCGACCGCCCTAGCTCACGAATTGCGTCATTTTTGCAACAACGCCCGCCTTCAAGTAGTGCGCATATAGTTCGACACTCTTAGTATCTTGCCAAATCAGTGAAGCAGGTTCAGGAAATAGTTCGTGGAGCTTATTACTTCGCACCTACTGATAGGGAACATGAACGGGATGGGGTTGGGCACGTCGATTTTCGGCGCGATATCTCATGCCCAATCAAGAAAGATTGGAGTTATCATGAACATCAAGAGCCTTCTTCTCGGCTCCGCTGCTGCACTGGCAGCAGTATCCGGTGCTCACGCAGCTGACGCTATCGTTGCCGCTGAGCCGGAGCCGCTGGAATACGTCCGTATCTGCGACGCATACGGCGCAGGCTACTTCTTCATCCCGGGCACCGAAACCTGCCTCAAGATCGGCGGCAAGGTTCGTACCGAAGGTGAGTGGTACAACGCTTACAACCGTGACAGCCACCAGGGTACGCTGTGGCATACCCGCGCCGAGCTGAACGTCGATACCGCGACCGACACCGAATACGGTCCGCTGAAGACCGAAACCATCGTTCGTTGGGACTGGAACGACGGCAACGCCACCTCCACCAACCTGCTGTGGTCCTACATCAGCCTCGGTGGCTTCACCGTTGGTAAGAAGGACTCCCAGTACAACCTGTACATGGGTTACGCCGGCGACGTCATCAACGACGACGTGATCTATGACGGTCCGTACGAACTCAACCAGTTGACCTATGAATATGACGCTGGCAACGGCTTCTCGGCCGTGATCTCGCTTGAAGACAGCAACTCCAGCGGTTCTGGCGCATCCTATGGTGCAAGCTGGTGGACGGACGACAAGTCCAACCACTACGCTCCTGACGTTGTTGCCGGTGCTGGCTTCAAGTCCGGCGCATGGGGCTTCAAGGTCGTCGGCGGTTATGACTCGATCGTCGAAGAAGGCGCCATCAAGGCTCGTGTCGATGCCGACTTCGGCGCATTCACGGCCTTCTTGATGGGCGGCTGGAACACCGATGGTTCCAAGCTCAACAAGTACGCCGGCACCAACCAGGACGTTTCGGCCTGCACGGCGCCGGACGGTACCGTCAACGCATCCAAGTGCGGCTGGGGTGACTGGGCTGTTTGGGGCGGCGTTGGCGTTCCGATCAACGACAAGCTGAAGTGGAACGTCCAGCTCGCCTACTCCGACTCGAAGATCTTCGAAGCAACCACGAACCTCAAGTTCAACCCGGTCAAGAACCTTCTGGTCGAGCCGGAACTGACTTACGTTCACTACGACTATGCCAACGACGATACTCTCTCGGGCATCCTGCGCTTCGAACGCAACTTCTAACCTGATCAGATTTGACCTCCGATCAGAGAAGGAAGGGGTCCAGCTTTCCCTGCTGGACCCCTTTTTTTAAACGGAAACTCCTGAAATCATAAGCTCCTCCTGCGATCGCCGCGAGTATCGCGAGACTCTCCAGTCAACCGGAGGGGAACCTTGTTGCCATGCTGGCGTTTACGAATGAAAGGGACGTGGCTAACAACAGGAGTTACTGCCTTGAAACATCTTGCTTCAATCGCGTTGACCGCCGCTCTGACCCTGGGTGGGATGTTATCCGCCGCCCTGCCCGCCGCGTCCGCACCATTTGCCAATCCGCCGTCGACAGGAGCCTCAAACATCATTCTCGTACAGGAGCATGGAACGCGCAGATATCCGAACGATGAGCGCGGCCCCTATTGGCGCGATTACCATCATGGCCACGACCGCTGGCGCGAGCGCCGCTGGGAGCGCCGCCATTGGGACAACGGATGGCGGGACGATCGCCGCTACCATCACCGCCATCATGGTGGTGTCATGCTCGAAATCCGGCCTTGAGCCAGCACGGTCGCGCCTCTCGGGCAGACATTGCCGAGGAACAGAGCGGAGGCTCGGAAATAATACGGCCGCTACCGAAAACATCGGTAGCGGCAGGTCTGTTCTGAAAGGAAACTGCGCCAGTTTCCGCAGCGGAAACTGTTTTAGTGCCTAACGGCAGACGCGCACCCTGCGAACGACCCAGCGGCCATGAACCCTGTGCTTTACCTTCTTCATATAGCAATGATGATAATGCCCATGATGATGGCGGTAATGATGATGATGCATCGGCGCGGCCTCGGAAGGCGCGCTAACGGCAAAGACCGATGCCAGCGCTATTGCGGAAGCAAGAATCACGTTTTTCATGTTCAACCTCTAAAGCATTGGGGGACTATGCTGCGCGGATTGCGCAACCACGTTCATGCGCCGCATCATATTAACAACACATGAACATATTCTCACATTCGCAAGAGCAACCCTGCCTTGAACTAATTTTCCTTCGATTGCGACATTCGCAACCGCGAAAACTGCCACAAGACGACGGCAGCAAATCACCGATCTGTTCCACCGGCGTTGCTCCTTAGCCCGCTACCGTTTGCAGCGACACAGCGGATCATGCAACGCAAGATGTTGTTATTGCATTGCATGATCCCGATAGCGGCGGTCGACGATTTTCAGCGGACCGTGGCGCGAAAGGGCAGAAGGCGACGAATGCGCTCGTCGCGAAGATAGAGACCGCCCCAGGCCATAATCCCAAGAATCAAACTGATAAGTTGTGGCGGAGAGCCGAGCTCTCCGAGGCGAAAATGGGTGCAGATCGCACCGCCAAGAAAGCCGGTTATCAGGATGGCGCCGAGTACGGCGGTGCGCGGAATAGCACAGAAAATCACACAGGCGAGAAGGATCAGGCCGACCGGAAAGGTCAGGCCGGCTGGAAATCCGGTTTCCTGTATCTGCACAGCCACCATCGCTGGCGAAAACAAATTCACGGCGGCATCGGCTGCAAATGCGAACAAGACGATCGACGACATCACCCATCCCACCCAGAAGATGCGGCGGGTATCTGCATTCTTCGCTGTCGTTTCCTCGAACATCCGGAAGTCCCCCTGCTCCTAGATTTGCCCCATATCCCCATCCGGACGTGAGCGCCGGGATCCTGCCATGACTTCAAAGAGCAGACAATGAGGGTCCAGCACCTGCCGCGACAAGGATGCAAAAGGAGGGACAACGAAATCGCCAGCTCAAGGCATATGCAATAAAACTGCAAAACTGCGCTGCTACAGCTTTCCCCGCTTCTGAGCCAAGGAATACTTGGCAGCAGGCATCAGCCGCAGCGATGACAGAACGCTATCGTCCCTGCCCTGACGCTGCGATATTTATGGAAGAAAAGTGGCTCCCCGGGCCGGATTCGAACCGGCGACCTGTCGATTAACAGTCGAATGCTCTACCGCTGAGCTACCAGGGAATGCGCTTGGCGCGGTGTGAGCGGGGTAATACAAATGCTTTCCCGATTTGCCAAGCGGTTTTTTCAAAAAAATCGCTTTCTCTTGCATTATTTCCGCGTGCCACCATTTCCTGTGGATGACCGATCGAAGCGAAACGACAGCAGATGCCGATCGAAATGGCCGGAAAACCGGGCGTTTCGGCATTGATCCCTCTACTCGCGAGCTGGTTTTCGGCTCAGTGAAAATTCCGCTGCCAAGATCGCGCCTTGCCCGCGTCGGCTTGGGAAGCTCCCTTATTCTCGGCGGCCTGCTCGGATTCCTGCCGGTACTCGGCTTCTGGATGCTGCCATTGGGCTTCATCGTGCTCTCGCACGACATGCCGATGGTCCGCCGCTGGCGCCGACGCTTCGCCGTATGGTGGGCAAGAAAACGCCGCCCGACGAACTAGCGGCCAGCTTACCTTATTTTGTCCCCACGGGACGAGCGGGATTGCCGACGACCGTCGCACCGGCCGCAACATCCCTGGTTACGACAGCGCCTGCGCCAATGATGGCGCCATCGCCTACCGTCACACCGCCGACCAGGCTCGCACCGCCGCCGATCCACACGCTTTTGCCGATCGTCACCGGCCGCGCGATCTCCATGCCCGCGCCGCGCAGCCCGGCATCCTTGTGATGTTCGGCACAATAAATATGAACGCCTGGTCCCAGCATGCTGCCATCGCCGATATGGACGCTGGCGCTATCGAGGATCGTGCAGCCGGCATTCATATAGACCCGACAGCCGAGCGAAATGTTGATGCCGTAGGAACAGTGAAACGGCGCTTCTATGAAGACATTCTCTCCGGCATTGGCAAAGAGCGCGAACAAGACCGGAGCAAGGTTGCCGCGCTGGGAGGGCGGCATTGAATTATGTGCGTGCACGGCCTCGCGCGCGCGCCAGCGCAGGGCATCGAGTTCCGGATCGAAGCAGCAATACCATTCCCCCGCCGCCATTTTCTGCCGCTCACTCAGATCCATATTTTCATTCCTCCAGCACCTTGGGGATTCGCCGATGCCCCGATCTTGCAACACCATCAGAGGCGCCATCAAGAAAGACCATCGCGCGGTTCCCATCCACCGGCAAGCTTTACGGGAACGAGTGAGTCCTGCACGTATTAATCAGCGAAATCTCATATGCGCGATCCTCGAGAAAAGAGAGAGCCGTAACCCTCAGCAACGATGAAAAAGCCCGCCAATGCGGGATTCTTGCCCACAACAAACTGTCACACAGCTTGTCTATAACCCGCGCTACCGCGGACTTGCGCAAGACCATCGGTTCCGGGCTTTCAAAAAGGAAATAGGGATTATGTCGAAACTTAAAAGCTACATTTCCGCCGCCGCTGCTGGCGTCATGAGCGTCGCCTTGGCGATGCCGGCCGCAGCCGCACCGATCAAGTTCGATTTCTGGTTTGGCCTGTCGGGCGACCTGCAGCGCGTCGTTGAGACCATGTGCAAGAACTTCAACGATTCCCAGAAGGATTACGAAGTTTCCTGCGTCAGCCAGGGCAACTACGACGCCGCTCTGCAGAACACCATTGCCGCCTTCCGCGCGAACAAGCAGCCGACGATCGTTCAGGTCTACGACGTCGGCACCGCGACCATGATGCTTTCGGGCGCCTACTATCCTGTCAACAAGCTGATGGCCGAAAACGGCTACAAGGTCGACTGGAACAACTATTTCCCGGGCATCGCCCGCTACTACGCCACCTCCAAGGGCGAGCTGCTTTCCTTCCCGTTCAACTCGTCGACCGCCCTGCTCTACTGGAACAAGGATTCCTTCGCAAAGATCGGCAAGACCGCCGCTCCGAAGACCTGGGAAGAAGCCGCCGAAGACATGAAGGCCCTGAAGGGCGCCGGCTATGATTGCCCGATGGCGATCAACATCTCCGGCAATGAAAGCTGGCAGCTGATGGAGCAGTTCTCCGCCATCCACGACCAGCCGGTTGCCACCAAGAACAACGGCTATGACGGCCTCGACGCCCGTCTGACGGTCAACAAGACCAAGTTCGTCAAGTACGTAACGGATCTGAAAAGCTGGTACGACCAAGGCCTCGTCAAGATCAAGTCCAAGGACCTCGGTCAGGACATGGTTCAGGCCTTCGCTTCGGGCGATTGCCAGATGATCATGACCTCGGTCGGCGACCACGGCACGGTCGGCAAGACGCAGAAGGCCGGCATGAACTGGGATGTTGCCGAACTCCCAGTATACGCTGGCACCGAGCGTAAGAACTCGCTCGTCGGCGGCGCTTCGCTCTGGGTCCTCTCCGGCAAGTCGGCTGACGAATACAAGGGCGCCGCCGCGTTCCTGAACTTCATCGCCAAGCCCGAAACCGCTCTCTTCTGGTCGACCAACACCGGCTACATTCCGGTTACGAAGTCCGGCTTCGAATTCATGAAGTCCTCCGGCTTCTATGACAAGGCTCCCTACAAGGGCCGCGAAGTCGCTATCGCCAGCTTGACCGCTTCCGAGCCGACCGCGATCACCCGCGGCATCCGCCTCGGCAGCTTCACGCAGATCCGCGCTGAATTCGGCAACCAGATGCAGGCCATCTTCGCCAACAAGGTCAGCGTGCAGGAAGGCATCGACAACCTCGTCAAGAACGGCGACGCCGTGCTCGAGCGCTTCGAAGCCACCTACAAGGGCAAGCAGCTGCCATAAGCGGCAAAACTCGTAACAAAACAGCGTCCGCCGGGGTTTCCCGGCGGACGTTCGTTATGAAGGCAAGCGGGCATCGAGATCTCAAGCCGGTAGAGACAATGGAAAAGCGAGTAACTTTCAACAAATGGAGCGTCGGCATCCTGTTCGCAGTGCCGCAGCTGCTCCTCATCTTCACCTTTTTCTATTGGCCGGCCGGTCAGGCGGTCTTCTGGTCGTTGACGCTGCAGCAACCTTGGGGTGGCGGCAACATCTGGGTCGGGCTCGACAATTTCAAATCCATTCTCGCCAGCTCCGATTACTGGAATTCGGTCACGATCAGCATCATCTTCGCTGCTATCAGTACAAGTATTTCCATGGCGGGCGGGCTGATACTTGCAGCGCTGACCGATCGGCAGCTGCGTGGCTCGAAAATTTATCGCGTAGTCCTGATCTGGCCTTACGGTATTGCTGCGCCGGCGTCGGCGATGGCCTTCCGCTTCATCCTGGCACCTGAAGCAGGGCTCATGGCCGTGGTCAATCAGTGGTGGCCGGGGATCTGGGATCCAGGCCTTGACGGCAACGCCGCCATGGCCTGCATCATCGCCGCCTTCTCGTGGAAATATATCGGGTACAGCTTCATTTTCTTCCTCGCCGCTTTCCAGGCCATTCCACGCGCGCTGATCGAGGCGTCCGCCATGGACGGCTCTGGCGTGCTCCGCCGCTTCTGGGACATCCAGTTCCCATTGATCACGCCAACGATCTTCTTTTTGCTCGTCATCAACATCACGGAAAGCTTCCAGGATTCATTCGGCATTGTCGACATCATGACGTCGGGCGGCCCGCACAACTCGACCAACCTCATGGTCTACAAGATCTACTCGGACGGCTTCAAAGGCCTCGATTTTTCCGGTGCGGCCGCACAGAGCATCATCCTCATGCTGCTGATCGTTCTGCTTACCATCTTCCAGTTCCGCTTCATCGAGAAGCGCGTGCATTACCGTTGAGGCTGACATGGTCGAGCGCACACCCATTCTTAATTTCTTCACCCACCTGATCCTGTTCCTTGGCTTCATCGTCGCCATAGGCCCGCTGGCTATCGTTGCCATTGCCGCATCGCATAACATCGCCGATGTCAACAAGGTGCCGATGTCGCTGATCCCCGGTTCGGATTTTTGGGTCAACATGAAGGCGGCTTGGACGACTGCGAATCTCGGCCCCAAGCTGCTGAACAGCCTGATCTTCGCCACCGGCGTCGCGGTGGGCAAGGTGCTCATTTCGGCGATAACGGCCTTTTCGCTCGTCTATTTCCGCTATCCCGGCCGCCATTTCATATTCTGGCTGATCTTCATAACGCTCATGCTGCCGCTCGAAGTGCGTATCGTGCCGACCTACGCAGTCGCAGCGAACGTGCTCTCGCCCTTCCAGGGAATTCTCGACTTCACGGGCATTAGCTGGCTCATTGCAAAGCTTACGGGTATCGAAGTCTCGTTGAACCTCGGGCTGCTTAACTCCTCGATCGGCCTTATCCTGCCGCTGGTCGCGACGGCGACCGGCACCTTTCTTTACCGACAGTTCTTCCTGACGATACCGGACGAACTGGCCGAGGCCGCGCGCATGGACGGCGCCGGGGCATTGCGCTTCTTCGTCGACATCCTGCTGCCGCTGTCGCGCACTAATATGGCCGCCCTCGGCACCATCATGTTCCTCTGGGCCTGGAATCAGTATCTGTGGCCGTTGTTGGTAACCACCGATCCAGCCCACATAACGGCTGTACATGAACTGAAGTCACTCATCCCGAACTTTGGCGGCCTTCCGGAGTGGCACATCGCCATGGCCGGCACGCTGATCATTATGATTCCACCGCTTGCCGTCGTCGTGCTGATGCAGCGCTGGGTCGTCCGCGGTATGATCGCAACCGAAAAATAGTCTCATCTGCCGTGCCGCATTTGCCGGCGCGGCGATCCCCTTTGCGATCGGGTATCAAATTGCGTCGCCGGAACATCCGCGTGGCGTCCGCCCCCTCTCTTGCAACAGACTCAAGGTCAGTAGCGGCATCGGATGGCTTTCATCCGATGCTTCGCCATGCTTCACGCACCGCCGCAGATAATCGCAGTCAAGCGATGTTCCACCGGCGGCGACCGCTTGCAAACAGCCTTGGCATCAGCGACCGCCTTACCGCGGATAAAAAAACCCGGAAGTCGGGAAAACTTCCGGGCGATACCTACTGAAAAGTTATGTTTGAAATCAGCCCGCCAGCACCTTGAGCGGCGTAACGGAGGCAACGGCGTCAAGCCGCAGCCCGGTATCCTGGGCAAAGAGATGCGTATGCTGCTGCGGCAGCTCCAACGCGACGGACTGGCCGGTCTGGCCGGTCGTGTGGTCGGCGACCGCTACGGCAAAGCTTGAACCGTTGATGTCGCAGTGGATGACGCGGCCGGCACCGAGCTCTTCGACGAAATCGACCGTTGCCGGGATCGCGCCGGGCGTACCCGCCGGAACGAGGCGAGCATGTTCCGGGCGAAGGCCGAGGGCGACCGGCTGGCCGGCGTGGCGCTTGCCGATATTGGCGTCGATGGCAATCGGAATACCGTCGAAGATGAATTGTTCGCCGTTGGCCGAGAAAGTGCCTTCCAGGAAATTCATGGCCGGAGAGCCGATGAAGGAGCCGACGAACCGCGTACGCGGCGTGTTGTAGACCTCAAGCGGCGTACCGACCTGTTCGACATTGCCCTTGTACATGACGACAAGCTTGTCGGCGAGCGTCATGGCTTCTACCTGATCGTGCGTGACGAAAACAGACGTTGCCGACAGACGCTTGTGCAAGCGGCGGATCTCGACGCGCATCTGCACGCGCAGCTTGGCATCGAGGTTGGAGAGCGGCTCGTCGAAAAGGAAAACTTTCGGCTCGCGGATGATGGCGCGGCCCATGGCGACGCGCTGACGCTGACCGCCGGAAAGTTCGGCCGGCTTGCGGGCCAGGAAATCCTCAAGGCCGACGATCTTGGCGGTTTCCTTGATGCGACGGTCACGCTCGGCGCGCGGCACGCCGGCAACCTTCAGCGCGTAGCCCATATTAGCGGCGACATCCATATGCGGATAGAGCGCATAATTCTGGAAGACCATGGCGCAGCCGCGCTCGCGCGGCTCGAGCTGGTTGACCACCTTGCCGTCGATGACGATCTCGCCCGAAGTGATATCCTCAAGGCCGGCGATCATGCGCAGCAGCGTGGACTTGCCGCAGCCGGAAGGTCCGAGGATGACGACAAATTCCCCCGATCGGAAATTCAGGTCGACGCCGTGAACGACCGGATTGCGGCCATAGGCTTTGCGAACTTGCTCGATGCGGATCTCCGCCATTTTAATCTTCCCCGCCTGTCCATTCTCGGCACGTCAATCGGGTGGACTGCTAGCGAATTTGCATTACAGAACAGTGACAAGCATTCCTTATACCACAGAGGAGATCGAGTTTTCCTTACGAGAGTTGCGTGTGGCATTCGCTTATGTAACGCGCGGTGGCGGAACCATTCGGCGGCGGACACCGTATAGGGGTTTGCGCCGTTATAGGGCATGGAAACAACAGAGGATGCGATCGGCAGAATAATGACGATATCGACCGAAGAGCCGAATCCCATCCTGCTATGGTTTCGCAAGGACCTTCGCCTTGACGACAACCACGCTTTGCATGCGGCTGGGAACTGCGGCCGCCCGGTAATTCCCGTCTATATTCGAGAGACGGATGCGAAGGAGCTCGGCCCACTTGGTGGAGCGCAGGAATGGTGGCTGCATCATTCACTCACCGCCTTGCAAACCGGCCTCGATGCACTTGGAAGCAAGCTCATCCTCCGCGAGGGCGACGCGCTGACGGTGCTCGAAAAACTCGTTGAGGAAACCGAGGCCGAAGCCGTCGTCTGGAATCGCCGATACGATCCGGCTGGGATCGAAGTGGACACCCCAATCAAGCGGGCATTGCGGAGCAGAGGCATCGAGACCAACAGCTTTGCCGGCCAGCTGCTGCATGAGCCGACGCGCCTGCGCACAGGCACAGGCAATCACTACAAGACCTATACGCCCTTCTGGCGTGCGTTCGAGCAATCCGGCGAGCCGCCGTTTCCCATCGAAGCGCCCGCAAAGCTCCTTGCGCCCAGCCGCTGGCCGCAATCGGACGAGCTTGCCGCCTGGTCGCTGCTGCCCAACAAGCCGAACTGGGCATCAGAGTTCCCGGATATGTGGACACCGGGCGAGACCGCAGCACATGAGAAGCTCAGGGATTTCGTCGACGGCGCCATTGATGAATATGCGGTCGGTCGCGATTTCCCGGAAAGACCGGCAACCTCCCAGCTCTCGCCGCATCTGGCGCTTGGAGAGATATCGCCTGCTCGCATCTGGCACGCGACGCGCGGACTATCCGGTAAAATCCCGGCCGACGATATCGTTAGCTTCCGCAAGGAGCTTGTCTGGCGGGAGTTCTGCTATCACCAGCTCTTTCATTTCCCAAAGCTCCGGACCGCCAACTGGAACGATCGTTACGATGACTTTCCCTGGCGCTCCGATACCAAACTGCTCGGAAGCTGGCAGCGCGGGCAAACGGGCTATCCGATCGTCGATGCCGGCATGCGGCAGCTGTGGCGCCATGGCTGGATGCACAATCGCGTCCGCATGATAGCGGCCTCATTCCTGATCAAGGATCTGCTGATCGACTGGCGCGAAGGCGAAGCCTGGTTTCGCGACACGCTGGTTGATGCCGATCCGGCCGCCAATACCGCAAACTGGCAGTGGGTGGCGGGCTCAGGGGCCGATGCCTCGCCCTTCTTCCGCATCTTCAATCCGGTCCTGCAGGGGGAGAAATTCGATCCGGATGGCGGCTATGTCAGAGCCTTCGTGCCGGAACTCTCCAAGCTCGACAACAAATATATCCATAGGCCGTTCGAGGCGCCTGACGATTTGCTCAAGCGTGCAGGCATAGAGCTCGGCAAGCACTATCCCCGGCCGATCATAGACCACGCCACGGCGCGGCAGCGTGCGCTTGCCGCGCACGCATCGCTTAAAGATGATGGATAGGTCCTATTCGGCCGGATGCGCGGTTATATGCGGCCCGACGGGCCGGCGCTTGTTGCCGCTCCCCAGGAAATACCTGAGCACCCTGAAATACAGGCTGTAGGGCAGAAACTTCAACAGCTTTGCCCGATAGACCAGGCCCTTCGGGAAGCTGATGTCGAAGGATGGTGACTTCAACCCCGCAGCGATCGCATCAGCCGCATGCTGCGCCGACACGATCTCGGGCATGTCGAACTTGTTCTGAGCCGTCAACGGCGTATCGACATAGCCAGGCGTGATGAGCTGGATGTGGATGCCCATGCGATCGAGCTCGAAGTTCAGGCTTTCCGCCATATTGGTCAGAGCGGCCTTGCTGGCTCCGTAAGCGGCACCACCGGGAAGCCCGCCATAACCGGCGACAGACGACACAAGCGCGACCTGGCCATATCCCCTCGCCCGCATGTGCCGCACCGCCGGAACGAGACAATTGACGACACCGTGAAGATTGACGGCAAAACTGCGTTCGAACACTTCGTGATTGAGATCTTCGCCGCGCGCGGGCAAATAGATGCCAGCGTTCAGAACCGCCAAGGCAATGGGGCCGTGCTGATACTCAATTGCGGCAACGGTGTGCTCCATATCCTCCGTATCGGTCACGTCGCCGTCCAGCACGACGATACTGCCTGTAAGCGCGCTTGCCTCGGCTTGCAGAGCCAGAAGCTTGTCATGGCTGCGCGCGGTAACGGCAACCTTGTATCCCTCTTCGGCCAGCTTCAGCGCGAGCGCGCGGCCGATACCCGAACTGGCTCCAGTGATCCAGACGACTCCGTGTTCAGGACGTGCGATGAACGGGCTCATGGCTCTTCTCCTTGGCTGGCGGCCGCCTACATGAAACGCTAAACGGCGGCCGTCCGTGGCATTTTAGAGATAGCGTATCATTGTGGCCGCTTTCGGCCAGCTTGGTGGCTCGATGCGGAAATCAACGTCACCGGCTGGAGACTTTGCATCGCGGCGAGCCTTCATCAAATAAGGCTAGCCAAGTCGAATTTTGCGGCTCGAACAAACGGTGAGGAACAGAATTTCTTGCCTATACAGCCTTGTGAAGGGAAAAGACCGTTCTTACAGTAGTTGCGAACAGAAGGCAGATTCCAATGACCGTCCATCCGTCCGTCCTAGAAGCAATTGGCAATACGCCGTTGATCAAGCTCAAGGGCGCCTCCGAGGCGACGGGCTCGACCATTCTTGGCAAGGCCGAATTTCTCAATCCCGGCCAGTCGGTCAAGGACCGCGCTGCGCTCTACATTATCCGCGATGCCGAGAAAAAGGGACTGCTTCGCCCTGGCGGCGTCATCGTGGAGGGGACGGCCGGCAATACCGGCATCGGCCTGACACTTGTTGCCAAGGCACTCGGCTATCGCACCGTCATCGTCATTCCTGAGACACAGAGTCAGGAAAAGAAGGACGCGCTGAAGCTGCTCGGCGCCGAACTGGTCGAGGTTCCCGCCGTTCCCTACAAGAACCCGAACAACTACGTGAAGGTGTCGGGCCGGCTTGCCGAACAGCTTGCAAAGACCGAGCCGAACGGCGCGATCTGGGCGAACCAGTTCGACAATGTCGCCAACCGGCAGGCGCATATCGAGACGACCGCCAAGGAAATCTGGGCCGATACCAACGGCAAGATCGACGGCTTCATCTGCTCGGTCGGCTCCGGCGGTACGCTGGCGGGCGTTGCCATGGGCCTGCATGCCTTCAACAAGGACATCAAGATCGGCATTGCCGATCCGGAAGGCGCCGCGCTCTATGAATTCTACAAGAACGGCGAGCTGAAGTCCTCCGGCTCCTCGATCACCGAGGGCATCGGCCAGGGCCGCATCACGGCCAATCTCGAGGGCTTTACTCCCGACTTCGCCTACCGGATTACCGATGCCGAAGCACTTCCCTACGTCTTCGATCTGGTCGAGCACGAAGGCCTTTGCCTCGGCGGCTCGACTGCCGTCAATATCGCCGGGGCGGTTCGCCTCGCGAGGGATCTCGGCCCCGGACATACGATCGTGACCATCCTGTGCGATTACGGCAATCGCTATCAGTCCAAGCTCTTCAATCCCGACTTCCTGAAGTCGAAAGGCTTGCCGTTGCCGGCCTATCTCGAAAAGCGGGCTGAAATCGCCGTCCCATACGAAACAACAGCGTGATCAGATGACCGTCAATGCCCTTTATCGTGACGATTTCTATCTCTCCACTGCCGAAGCAGTCGTAACCGCAATCCACGAAGATGGGGGCATCGAGCTCGATCAGACCTGCTTCTACGCCACCTCGGGCGGTCAGCCGGGCGACACGGGTTTCCTGGAGCGGGGCGACGGCTCGAGAATCGTCCTTGGCCAAACGAAGCACGGGCCGATCAAGGACATCATCATCCACGTTCCGCTCGAGGGCGAACCGCGGCCTATCGTCGGCGAAAAGCTGGTGCTGCATATCAACTGGGCGCGCCGCTACAAGCTGATGCGCATGCATACGGCCTGCCATCTGCTCTCGGTCGTCTGCCCCTATCCGATCACAGGGGCTGCGGTCGGCGAGGAAGAAAGCCGTGTCGATTTCGATATGAGCGAACCGATCGACAAGGACGAAGTGACAGCCAAAGTGATGGCGCTCGTCAACGAAAACCATCCCGTTTTCGTCCGCTGGATCACGGATGAGGAACTGATCGCCAATCCGGGCATCGTCAAATCCAAGAATGTGCGCCCGCCAGTAGGCCTCGGCCGCGTGAGCCTCGTTTGCATCGGCGCGGATTCGGCCGTCGACAGCCAGCCGTGCGGCGGTACGCATGTGTCCGAAACGCAGGAGGTCGGCGCGATCCACATCGCCAAGATCGAGAAGAAGGGCAAGGAAAACCGCCGCTTCCGCATCCGTTTCGGCACGCCGACCGACGAGAGTTGATCGGGCAACGCTTATATCCCGATACCAAGACCAGGAAATCCTATCATAAGGCAGGGAGAGATCATCATGACAGCGGACAAGAGCCGTTTCGTCGTATCCGCCGACTGGCTGCAAGGCGAGCTGGGCGCCAAGGACATGCGCATCCTCGACGCATCCTTCTATCTGCCGGCGCAGAAGCGCGATGCCGATACGGAATATGCCAACGGCCACATTCCGGGCGCGATCCGCTTCGATCAGGACAAGATATCGGATCACTCGACCAACCTGCCGCATATGGTCCCTTCGCCCGACTTCTTCGCCGCGGAAGTCGGCAAGCTCGGCATCAGCGAAAGCGATCGAATTGTTGTCTATGACGGCCCGGGTGTATTTGCCTCGCCGCGTGTCTGGTGGCTGTTCCACATCGTCATGGGTGCGCCGAATGTCTTCGTGCTGGATGGCGGCCTGGACGGCTGGAAGGCGGAAGGGCGGCCGCTGGAGACGGGGCAGCCTGCCTTTGCGCCCGCGACTTTCAAGCCTCGGTTTGACGGCAGCCGCGTCGTTTCGCTCGATGAAATGCGTGGGATCGTGGACGGCCGCTCGCTGCAAATTGCCGATGCCCGCAGTGGCGGCCGCTTCGCAGCAACGGAGCCGGAGCCACGCGAAGGGATGCGCTCGGGCCATATGCCGGGCGCAAAGAGCTTGCCATCCGGCGTATTCGCTACGAACGGCAAGTTCAAGTCGCTGCCGGAACTGAGGGAAACCATCGAGAAGGCGGGCATCGATCTTGAAAAGCCCGTAGTGACGACCTGCGGTTCCGGCATTACCGCCGCCATCATCACGCTGGCGCTCGAATCCCTCGGCCACGGCAACAACAAGCTCTATGACGGCTCCTGGTCGGAATGGGGCAGCCGGGCGGATACCCCCATCGTCACTGGTCAAGATTGAGCGTGCCGGCCGTGAAAACGCCCTCCTCCATCAAGGTTCATATCACGCGGCTGGTAATGACCGCACCGCCCAAGGCTAGCCTGCCAATGCCGGTCAATATTCAGACGGCGATCATGCGTACGCCCGATATTCCGTTGCCCTTCTATCGTTATCTCTACCGGCAGGTGGGCGCGCGCTGGCACTGGGTCGATCGTATTCGCCTCTCCGACGAGGATTTGGCAACCACGCTTCATGATCAGCGCAACAATATCAGCGTGCTCTACGTCAACGGGGCGCCTGCCGGATTCTTCGAATATTTCCGCCAGGATGAAGAGACGATCGAACTCAGCCATTTCGGCCTCATCGAACACGCGCTCGGCCTCGGCATCGGCAAATGGTTCCTGTTGCAGTCGCTTTACGCGATATGGACGCTGAACCCGCAGCGGATCGTGACGACGACGAACAATCTCGATCATCCGCGGGCGCTGCAGCTCTACCAGATGTTCGGCTTCTCGCCGATTTCGACTGGGGAAGGCATCGTCCGGCCGCTCAGCGACAAGGAACTGCTGGAGCTGGCCAAGAAAGGCTAGGACTTTTCAGGCGGCAGGAATCGGGTGGTTTCGCACGTCATTGCGGCGCATCACATGGCAAAACTTGAAAGGAGTTTTGCCATGCCTTCCATCGCTTTTGCCGCCATGCCCACATCCGACGCCCAAGTTCTCTGGAACGGCGGCGCCGATGCCTATGGTCACCAGCCAGAGACCATGATTTCCGATGGTCCGGGCCATCCCTGCCGCCACTGCTTGCGCAATATCGATGCCGGCGAGGAGCTGCTGGTTTTCGCCTATCGTCCCTTCCCCGAATTGCAGCCCTACGCGGAGACAGGCCCGATCTTTCTGCACAAGACGCCATGCCAGCGCTACGAAGCGGAAGAAATCCTGCCACCCGTGCTGACGACCAGCCGGGATTTCATCGTGCGCGGCTATGGGAAGAACGACCGCATCGTGTACGGAACCGGCGCAGTAACACCGACCGACGACATCGCAGTCTATGCAGCTTCGCTGCTCGAACGTCCCGACATTGCCTATATCCATGTCCGCTCGGCGCGGAACAACTGCTATCAATGCCGGATCGATAAAATAGGAGCACCGGCATACGCGGATGCCGGTGCTTCCATCTGAGGCGTGCGTGATGGGCTTTACGCGACGTTCAGAATGCTTTCGGGCGCAACGGCCTCATAGCCGAGCGCTTCGGCCACCGGCCGGTTCGTGATACGGCCCTTGTGGACATTGAGGCCATTGCGGAGGTGCTTGTCTTCCGCGATGGCGCGCAAACCACGATCGGCGAGCGCTAGACCATGGTAGATCGTGGCATTGTTGAGCGCATGCGCCGAGGTGACTGGAACGGCACCCGGCATATTGGCGACGCAATAATGCACAACGCCTTCCACGACATAGGTCGGATCGGAATGCGTCGTCGCATGCGAGGTCTCAAAACAGCCACCCTGGTCGATGGCGACATCGACGATGACCGAGCCCCTCTTCATGCCTGACAGCATTTCGCGCGTCACCAGCTTCGGCGCGGCAGCACCGGGGATCAGCACGGCACCAATGACGAGATCGGCAGAGAAGACCTCTTCTTCAAGCGCCTGAATGCTGGAATAGCGCGTGTGAACACGGCCGTTGAAGATATCGTCCAGCTGGCGCAGG
This sequence comes from Rhizobium sp., assembly GCA_039593415.1. GTDB lineage: Bacteria > Pseudomonadota > Alphaproteobacteria > Rhizobiales > Rhizobiaceae > Rhizobium. Next base: position 18,812 of record JBCNPI010000063.1, read on the forward strand.
CGCGGCAGGGAGCGATCGAGAATGCTGACATCGGCGCCGAGGCCGGCGGCCATCTTGGCCGCATGCAGGCCGACGACACCGCCGCCGATGATCGTCACCTTGGCCGGCAGCACGCCGGGCACGCCGCCGAGCAGGATACCAAGGCCGCCATTGGCCTTCTGCAGGGCTGTTGCGCCCGCCTGGATCGAAAGGCGGCCGGCGACTTCGGACATCGGGGCCAGCAGCGGCAAGCCGCCGCGCTCGTCGGTCACGGTCTCGTAGGCAACGGCGGTCACGCCGGATGCCAGCAGGCCCTTGGTCTGTTCCGGATCGGGCGCGAGATGCAGATAGGTATAGAGAAGCTGGCCTTCACGAAGCTGCGCCCATTCCGAAGGCTGCGGCTCCTTGACCTTCACGATCATATCGCACTTCTCGAAAATATCCTTGGCGCTTGCCGCGATCTTGGCGCCTGCGGCAGCATAGGCATGGTCGTCTGCACCGATGCCGGCACCAGCTTTTGTCTCCACCCAGACCTCGTGGCCATGGGCGACATATTCACGAACGGACGCCGGGGTCAGGCCGACGCGATATTCATGATTCTTGATTTCCTTGGGGCAACCAACGCGCATTTCATTCCTCCTCGAACGCTTGTGCGCTTCATTTTCTCCTAACGAAATCAGATCACCACAGCCCCGCAATGTCCTTGCAAAGACGATTTGCGCTGCACTCATTTTTCGTGATTTATTGCGTCAACAGGAGTTTTTTCGAAAGATCTTCGAATGTCCGACCTTGACGCCATAGATCATTCGATTCTGCGGATGCTGCAGCAGAACGCGCGGATCACCAATGCAGAACTGGCCGAAAAGGTCGGTCTCTCACCCTCGGCCTGCTCCCGCAGGCTCGATATCCTCGAAAAGAGCGGCGTCATCGACGGCTATCACGCCCATCTCTCGCATAAAGCGCTGGATTACAAGATGATCGCCTTCGTGCACATCTCTCTATCCGGTCAGTTCGCCAAGACGCTTTCGGAATTCGAGGCGGCGGTGAAGCGCTGCCCCAATGTGCTCTCCTGCTACCTCATGTCGGGCGAATACGACTACATACTGCGGGTCGCCGCGCGGGATCTCGAAGATTACGAACGCATCCACCGCGACTGGCTCTCAGCCTTTCCGCATGTCGTGAAGATCAATTCCAGCTTCGCGCTGCGCGAGATCATCGACCGGCCGAATGTCGGCCTGTGACCTTTCCTATCTCAAATCCAGCAGCAGCGCGCGATGATCAGACACCTCGGGTTCTGCGACAGGATCGAAATGGATGACCTCGACATTCGACGTCACCAGCATGTAGTCGGCAAAACGCGGCTGCTTCTTGTAATGTGAGGTGCGTGTATCCTCATGTCCCCGTGAAGTGACGAGATCGACAAGGCCAAGTGAGCCGAGAATATCGAAGGTCTCGCTGCCGGGCAGCAGGTTGAAATCGCCGCAGACGACCAGCCGGTCACCCTCCTGCTTCACTTGCCGGACGAGATCGACCAACGCATTTGCCTGATGACGGCGGGCGGGCGTGTCGCCCTTCCCTTCCAGATCCCGCAGGCCATGCATATGGGCGATGGTGAGGGGATAGCCGCGTTTATAGTCGAACAGGCGGATGCAATGGGCATTGCGCGAACGGGGATGCGGTCCATAGCCATCAGCCGAGAATTCACCATGAACGAAGCCGGCTGCCAGGCCGACGATCGGATAGGTCCTGCGCACGAAGGTTGCCAGCCCGAATTCGGAATCGAAGCGCCGGTCCGCTTCGAAAAGGTCGCCTCGCGCCACGGGCAGAAAGAAAGCATCGTAAGCCGGCAAAGCAGCTTTCAACTCCTCGAAGAGATTGGCCCGTTGTGGGAGTTCGACGCCATGATCGCGATAAACCAGCCATGCCGATTCCGCTTCCTTCGTGCGAACCACCTCCTGCAGGCACAAAACATCCGCATCGACATCGACGAGATAGGGTATCAGCGGCCCATGCAGCCGACCACCCCACGCATTCAAGGAAACGATGCGCAACGTTTGCTCCTTTTCGTTCTCACAGGAATGCCGGCGGCCAAGAACAGAGTGCTGCATGGCGCGACAATCGCAAAGCCTGCCCTGGGTCTTCCTGATAACCAGCGGATTCTCGTGCCGATTCGGAACGAGCGACTGCAATTTTAACGGTTATGCTAAGCATCCTTCAATGCGAGCCTGTTATCCAAAGGCGAAAAAGTTGCACGAGCCGGGAAAATATCATGCAGTCCTCTTCAAGGCGTCATATTGATAACCTGAAAATTAAGGCGCGAGTTTCACCGCGCCACTACGCCCGGCTGACGGGTCAGGTGCGATATTTCACCAAGTTAGTTGCTGGCCGCGTGGTCAACATTTCCGCACACGGCGTCGCACTCGACCTGCAGGCGCCGCTTTATGCGGCCGCGGGCAGCAAGGTCCGCGTCGAATGCGACGATATCGGCTTGCTGGATGGTTTCGTGCGCTGGGCTCACAACGGCCGAATCGGCATAGAGTTCGATCGCTCGTCCAATGCCTCGGCGAAAGTCGTGTCCTATTTCCGCTTTTTCCACAAGGACATAAAGCCGGTTCTCAAACGCTGATGGCCTGTCGGCGCGAGCCGGCTACGATCCACAATAAGCCTGTCACATTCCTGGTGCACACCTTCAAAAATCGTCCTAATCTCCCTCGCCCGAGAGATGATCGACGGACCATGGATTTATCGTTGAAGGAGTGTTTCATGTCTTCCATTCTGGATTTGCCCAGCATGTCGCGCCGTTCTCTGCTGCAGGGCCTCAGCGCCACTGCGGCGCTGATCGTGCTGCATCCTTTCGCCGCGCGCGCTGCCGGCAATCAGGCGCATCTGCGCCTCATGGAAACGACCGATATTCACGTCAACGTCTTCCCCTATGACTACTATGCCGACAAGCCGAACGACACGATGGGTCTGACGCGCACGGCAACGATCATCGACAACATCCGCGCCGAAGCCACCAACTCGCTCC
>JBCNPI010000064.1:0-21811 GCA_039593415.1 Rhizobium sp.
GCTTGCCGAAACGACGCCATATGAACCGCAGCTGGTCCGAGCGCAGTTCCTCATTCACCTCGCGGATGAAGCTATCGTCATTGAATGCCATTCTCGTCTCCGGCCCAGGCCAAATAGTTCAAAGCTTAGGTTTAGTGGGGCCTTCTACTCCATTTTGCGGCTGATGTAAGGGGGAATGGCAGAAATCGTCACATAACGAGCGGCGAAACCCCGATAATCCACGCATGAAGCTTCCAAATGATCAAGGCCCAGGCCACGGCGCCGATGACGATTGCATAAAGATCGTATTTCGCGGAAACGAAGGGTCGCAGGGTAATTTCGCCGGCGCGTTCGCGGCGCTTGAGCGAAATGCGCAGGATTACGCCCCAGGCGAGAAAGGCGGCGAAGAGCAGGATCGCGGCTCCATCGCCATTCGACAGAAGGTGCGCCAGCGCCCAGATCTTCACCGAAAGCACCATCGGATGCTTCGTTTTGACCGCAATGTATCCTGCCGGCAGCAGAGAGGCGGTGAGACAGATCATCGCGAAAAGCATCAAAAGGATGGTGATGTGGCTCATCCAGAACGGCGGCGACCAGATCGGCGTCATGTCTCGCGCCTGCCCGAAGCCGTAAATCAGGACGATCAACGCGACGATGCTTGCGATCGAATAGGCAATCTTCCAGCCCCTCTCCCCGAGGCTAGCGATCAAGGACGTTCGCAGGCCAGGCGCCGCGACGCGGATCAGGTGAATGCCGAGAAACAGAACGATGCCGAGAATAAGCAATGCCATGGACGGAATCCTCTATGGTCTTGTAGCCACATCCTTATCGGCTGCCGCAAAAAAATGCCAGCATCACCGCAGCTTCGCCGCATTTACGCGAAAGGAAGAAAGCGATCCGCGGCACACCATACGATATCGCCAGATGATTCCTGGCAAGCCGTGCTCGACCCAATCAATATTCGGTGCCCATGTTTCGCTTAGCTACCTGTTTCTCCCTTGTCGTTTCCCTCGCCTTGCCCGCTGCGGCCAATGCGGATGACAAACCCAGGCAATTGGTCATGATTTCCTTCGACGGCGCTCATGACAACGCGCTCTGGACCAGGAGTCGCGAGATGGCGTCACGTAACGGCGCGCATTTTACTTACTTTCTGTCCTGCACCTTCCTGATGAACAAGGCGCAGGCCAAGGCCTATCAGGGGCCGAAGCAGCGGCCGGGCAAATCGAATGTCGGTTTCGCCAAGAGCGAGGATGATGTCCGCGCCCGTATCGCCAACATCTGGAATGCCCATCAGGAAGGCCACGATATATCGAGCCACGCCTGCGGCCATTTCGACGGCAAGGGCTGGAGCGCGGCCGACTGGAAGCAGGAGTTCATGAATGCCCGCCTCGCGCTTCGCGACGCCTGGAAGAATGTCGGCCTCGCTGACAAAGAACCTCAGGGCTGGGAAGACTTCGCGACGAATAACGTCAAGGGGTTCCGCGCGCCCTATCTCTCCACCAGCGACGGCCTCGTGCCGGCTGAGAAGGAAATGGGCTTCCAATATGATGCAAGCCTCGTCACCAAGGGACCTGCCCTGCCGCAGGTGATCGACGGCATCTATCGCTTCGGCCTGCCATTGATCCCCGAAGGACCGGAGCAGCGCCTGGTCATCGGCATGGACTACAATCTCTATGTCCGCCACTCCAAGGGTGCAGAAGACAAGGCTAACGCCAAGACCTACGAGGACCGCACCTTCGAAGCCTTCGAGGCTGCTTTCGCCAAGCAGTACGATGGCGAGCGCATCCCGCTGCAGCTTGGTTTTCACTTCGTCGAAATGAACGACGGCGCCTATTGGCGCGCGCTCGATCGCTTCGTCAGCGACGTCTGCCACAAGCAGGATGTCGCCTGTGTCAGCTATTCCGAAGCGATCCCGCTGATCGCGGCCAGAGGCAAACCGCAGCAGGGGTAAGGAGCGGCCCTTCCGTTATCTCGCATGCGTAAAGCTCCACCAATTACGCCACCATTGAAAAAGCCCCGTTTCCGGGGCCTTGCTGCATCAGCCGTCGGCGTGGATGACGCCCGCCTGGCGCTCGAGATAGGTCTGGTCGATCTTTGGTAGCGGCGCATCGTCAATCGCCGCCTCGAATGCTTTCAGGCGCTTGTGGATCGACAGAAGTTCGATGATCGTTGTCCAGGAATTGACGAGATACTGGAAGGAGCTGCTGACCTGTCCGAATGCGGTGGCGATCTGCTGGTAGATACCGTAGGTGATCGCGCCAGCAACGAAAGTCGGCACCAGCATGAACAACACGAACATCGTATCAGCCTGCAGATAGAAGTAGCGGGCGACGTTGAAATAAACGTAGTGGAAGTAGATCCGGAAATAGTTCCGCCGCACGTTAGCGAAAAGTTCGTTTACCGTGGCAGGCTGCGCACGCTCCTCATGGTCTTCGCCATAGACGAGCTCCTTACGATAGGCCGCTTCCACGCGCTGGTTCTTGAAATTCAGGCCTGGAAGCTTGATACCGGCTACGGCAAGCAAGACGGTCCCGAAAATCGACCAGAAGAGCGCAAGCCAGAAGAGCGAATGGGGAATCTTGCCGATGATAGGGAGTTCCGTGACATAGGTCGAAAGCGCTAACAGGATTGGCAGGAATACGATCAGCGTCATCACCGAGTTGATCAGGCTGATACCCAGGCCCTCCAGCACGCTGGAAAAGCGCATGGTGTCTTCCTGCACACGCTGGGAAGCGCCTTCGATGTGGCGCAACTTTTCCCATTTCGACATATAGAAGTTGTTCATCGCCGTGCGCCAACGGAAGATGTAGTGGCTCGTGAAGAAATCCGTCAGGATCGAGACGAACATGCTGAGGAACGCAATCTGCGCGAAGATGATCATCAGCGAGTAAAAGCTATCCGTCGTCACGCCAGGCTGCTTTGTCAGCGCCGCCTGCAACAGATCGCCGAACGGGCGGCGAAAGTTATTGATGACCACACTTACTTGAACGCCGAAATACGTGACCAGGATGATAAGTGCCGAGCCCCATAGCGACCAGATTTTCCAGGGATGACTCCAGGCACGTATATGCCACGCGCCGCAGAAGATGATGATACAGACAAGAAAGAACCCATAAAACCACAGGTTTCCCCAAAGCAGGAAATAGCTGAGATCATACGGCTCCTTTCCCTCTCCCGGCATGACGAAGCCTAATTGCGTCCCCAAGCCGGAGAAAAACGAATACCAGGCTGCAATGCAGGCAAGCGTCCAGATCGCCATGGAGATAAAGAACAATCTGGGTTGCGGGAAGAATGAGTGGAACACGGTGGATAAGCTTCCTTGATCGGGTTCTGAATGGAACCGCAATGGCGTCAATTTGCGGCGAGCCTAGGGCAGTTCGCCGAAAGCGGCAACCGTCAGAGACCTATTCTTACGTAGATGTAATCGCTTATCCCATGATCGTGATGCAGTTGTTCAGCAGCGAATTTTCACCGAATGGCTGAACTGCTCCCCATCGGCGCGCCCCTCCTCCGCCGGCTATCCCATACATAAATCGCTCCCTCTTGAATAAAGCTATCTTACGATATATGTCTTACGACATGACTAACGATACAAACTCTCACATTGCAAGGAGAAACGACATGAGAGATTTTAGAGATCGCCACATGTACGGAGATGGTTTTGACATCGTCGAGGCATATATCCTACGACATGGCCGAGGCCGTGAATCGCACGGCGAGCATAGGAGAGACTTCATGAGAGGCTTCAAGGGCGGCATGTTCGGCGGCGGGTTTCGCACCGGCCGCAAGTTCGATGCGGCCGATCTGCAGCTCATCATCCTCGCCCTGCTCTCCGAGCAGCCGCGGCACGGCTATGAACTGATTAAGACCTTCGAGGAACGTTCCGGCGGCTTCTATGTGCCAAGCCCGGGCGTCATCTACCCCGCACTGACCTATCTCGAAGAGACCGGCCAGGCCGAAGTCGAGGTGAGCGGCACGAAGAAGCTCTACCGCATCACGGAAAGTGGCCAGAAACGCGTCGACGATAATCGTGATCTGGTCGAGGTTACGCTCGCCAAGCTTGCGTCCATCGGCGAGAAAATGGCCCGCGTCCGCGAGGTTTTCGACGGCGGAGACGAGGATGGCCGCGATGGCCCATTCGATCGCCATGGCGCCGGTCACGTCCATCGCGCCCGCCACCTGCTGCGCTCGGCGCTTCGCTCGAAATTCCCATGGAGCAAGACCGAAGGCGCGCGCATCGCGGCAATCCTGGAGCGCGCCGCCGCCGATATCATCCGCGGCGAAACAAAGGCCGAGGAGGAACCCCAGGCCGACGATTGAGCATGTCGCGCAAAGTGCGCGGGGGTTTTGCAACAACGGCATGCGCAAAATCAAGGACCTGAATCGTAGGACAGGAAGCTGAAAGATGCGCGATGCGTTTCAGGACTTCAGGCGTCCGGCAATGTCAGGATGACAGGCCCGCTTCGGGTAGCAACGATCGTGTGTTCGTACTGGACCGTAGGCGCCTGCGGATCGGCATAGAGCGTCCATGCATCGTCGCCGCCTTCTGCCCAGGTTGCGCCGAGCGAGAGAAACGGCTCGACGGTGAAGACCAAGCCATCCTCCATGATCCGGGTCTCGGAAGGGTCCGCCCAGGTAGAAACCTCGGCGGGTTCTTCATGCAGGGAACGGCCGATGCCGTGGCTGGCAAGATTGGCGATCAAAGTATAGCGGTTCTTCTGCGCGAAGGCGCAGACGGCCTGCCCGATCTTTGCAAGCGGCGCGCCACTCTTCACCTGATTGAGGCCGACCCAGAGCGCCCGTTTACCGTCCCGGCAGAGACGCTCGATCTTCGGCTTGACCGGCGGCACGGTAAAGGAGGCGCCGGTATCGGAAAAGAAGCCATCTTTTTCGGCCGATACGTCGAGATTGACCAGATCTCCCGCACGAATGATGCGCGGGCCGGGAATGCCATGCGCCACTTCCTCGTTGACGCTGATACAGGTCGCGCCGGGAAACTTATAGACCAATTCGGGCGCCGACTGCGCGCCGGCATCTTCCAGCACCTTGCGGCCGATCGCATCCAGCTCCAGCGTGGTAATGCCCGGCTCGAGCGCGGCGGCCATCGCCTGCAGCGCATTGGCGCAGATGCGGCCGATATCTTTGAGCTTGGTCAGTTCTTCTTCTGTCGAAACGATCATTGACGGCTTCCGGCACCCTCGCACTCTCAGCAACGTTCGGCGAGAGGCACAAGGTCGCTTTCGCCCCTTCCCTCTGCGCAGTCAACGGTTTTCTCGGGTTTTCTGCCAGATAGCTTGGCTTTCGAATTCCGAAAGGGGTCAGGAACGCGGATCGTCCGCGATCAATGCCCATCGCTCATGATCGCACCAGACGCCACCGATCTTCAGATATTTGGGCGAAAATTCTTCCTTGCGGAAGCCGAGCCGCTTGACCAGCGCGATTGAAGGGTGATTGCCCGGCTGGATATTAGCCTCCACCCGATGGAGACCGACGGCATCGAAGGCGTGTGTCACAGCCAGGCGAACCGCCTCGGTCATGAAGCCCTGGCCCGCGAAAGCCACCATGCCGTGATAGCCGAGAAAAGCGCTGCGAAAGCCGCCCCAGACCATCTGGCTGATATTGACGACGCCGACAATACCGCCCGAACCAAGATCACGCGCGACCAGACCTATATTCGGCCCCGTCACCGTCTGACCGAACCAGGCATCGAAACCGTCGCGATCAAGAAAGGGATAGGCCCAGGGCACATGGTGGGCACGGCTGGCGATATTGGCGGCAATCAGCTCGTCGGCATCCGATTGCCTGACCGGTGCGATGATCATTTGCGGCATGGCTCGCTCCTTCTTGCCTCAAGGGCGCGAGCCTTAGCAAATCGAATCCGAAATCAAAAGCTTCGCTGAAAAAGCGGGATCATTTTGCGAACCTCTTCATAGCGAAGATAAAGTCCGCCCCAGGCGATCACGCCGACATAAACGCCGAACAGCAGATGCGAGAATATCGGGCTGCCGACCCTGAGATGCGTCGCGATTGCCCCACCGAGAAGGCCGGTAAGAAGGATCGCGCCGAGAACGGACGTTTGCGGGATCGCATAGAGAACGGCGCAGCCGAGCGTAATGACGCCAAGAAGCCGCGCAAGTGCCGGGTCGGCGGAATAGCCGAGCCCCGACATCGTCTCCGTGACAGCCGGAAGCGGAACGAGCTTGACCGCGCCGTCAAAGACGAGAAAGGCGATGATCAACCCGCTGAGGATCATGCCGGCGACGCGTTGAGCTCGCGTGACTGACGAGATAGATGAATCGACTGCATAAGACATGTCCGTATCCCCCTGAATCGAACTGAAAATTCAGATCTTCGCCGCCAGCGTGGCGAGCGGTGTCTATTCTAACGACGTTCGTAGTCGTCATTTCTCGACAGTGCAGACACAGAATTTTCGATTATTTTGCCGCGGCAAGAGCGTCCGCGCATAGGCGATCGAGCTGATGGCGGATATGGGCGGCCTCGGCGGGCGAGCGGGCAAGCGCGATTGCCCTGTCGAAAGCGACACGCGCCTCTTGCGCGCGGCCGAGCTGCGCAAGCAGGCCGCCCCTTACGCCGTGAAAGTAGAAATAGCTGTCGAGCTGAACCTCAAGCGTCGCGACCAACGCCAAAGCCGCCTCAGCCCCCTTGAGCTTTGAGAGCGCCACCGCGCGATTGAGCGTAACGACGGGAGACGGCGCCAGCCTTTCCAGCATTTGATACAGAAGATCGATCTCCTCCCAATCCGTATCGGTGGCACGCTTTGCCCTGGAGTGCAGCGCCGCAATCGCGGCTTGCACCTGATAGGGGCCGGGCCGGCGATGGCGAATGGCCTTGTCGAGAAGGGCGAGCGCCTCGTCTATCGATGTCCGATCCCAGAGTGAACGATCCTGATCCTCAAGGAGAATGATCTGTCCCTCCGCATCGAACCGTGCCGCCCTGCGCGATTGCTGCAGCAGCATCAGTGCCAGCAGGGCCATGGTTTCCGGCTCTGCGGGAAAGATGCGCAGCAGCAGCCGGCCAAGCCGGATCGCCTCATCGGCGAAGGCGGCGGCCTCGCGATGCGTACCGCCGGCCGAATAGCCTTCATTGTAGATGAGGTAGATCATGGCGCTCACAAGCGCCAGCCGCTCGCTGCGCTCGACAGCTCCGGGCGTCTCGAAGGGAACGCCGGCTGCGGCGACACGCGCTTTCGCTCGCGTGATCCGCTGCTCCATAGCGCTATCGCTGACGAGAAATGCACGGGCGATCTGAGACACGGAAAGGCCGGAAACGATGCGCAAGGCAAGCGCAATCTGCTGCGTTGCCGGCAGATCAGGATGACAGCAGATGAACAGCAGCCGAAGAATGTCGTCGCGATAGCCCGAGCCATCGAGCCGCTCGGCCAGATCGCTTTCGGCATCGCCGGTATCGGAAATTGCCTCCTCGTCCGGCAGGCTCTGCAATTTCGCCTGTTTGCGCACTGTATCGATGCCGCTGTTGCGACCGACGAAGATCAGCCAGGCGACGGGATCGCGTGGCGGCCCCTTGTCCGGCCAGGTCTTCAAGGCGCGAAGACAGGCCTCCTGAAAAGCCTCCTCGGCAGTATCGAGATTGCGGAAATAGCGCAGCAACGCCCCCAGCACCTGCGGCCGGGCATTGGTAAGCGCGATGTCGATCCAGGCGATATCGGTCATGTTGCAACGGCTCCCGGCCGGAAGACGTAAAGCGGACGGATTTCATAGGAGCCAACGCCGGGATTAGCCGCGGCAAGCTCTTTCGAAAACTCGATGGCTTCGTCCAAAGTTTCGAAATCGACAACGTAGAAACCGAGCAGCTGCTCCTTCGTTTCCGCAAAGGGACCGTCGATCACAATCGGTTCGTTCTTGCCCTTGCGCAGCGTCGTTGCGGCCGTCGTCGGCATCAAACGCGCTACGGGGCCGAGCTTTCCAGCCTCCCGTAGCGGTTCCTGCACAGCAATCAACCGCGCCATCGTCGCATCTTCCTGTTCCTTGGACCAGGCAAACACGGTATCTTCGTCGTTGTAGCATAGGATCGCGTAAAGCATTGAGATTCCCTTCTCCCTTTAAAGACGAAGGAATATCACCTGCTCCGACAGCTCGCGTCAAAAAATTATCGTTGGAAATGACCGGCTTGGCGGATGAGTTGAATCGAGCGGATGAATGGCCGCCCGTCGGCCATTATCGGGCAGTCAATGTCCGCTTCACGGCGTTTTTCCAACCCTTCAGCTTCGCGTTTCGGGTCTTGTCGTCCATAGCCGGTTCGAATCGCCGATCACGCGCCCACGCCTTGGCAAAACCGGCGCGATCCGGCCAGACGCCGGCGCGGCTGCCAGCAAGCCAGGCGGCGCCCAGTGCGGTCGTTTCGAGGATCGTCGGGCGATCGACCGGTGCATCCAGCAGGTCGGCAAGCCGCTGCATCGTCCAGTCGGAAGCGACCATGCCGCCATCGACGCGGAGCACCGTGTCCTGCCCGCTGCCGTTTCGCCAATCCTTGTGCATGGCGTCCAGGAGATCGCGCGACTGGTAGCAGACCGCCTCCAGCGCCGCCCGGACGATCTCCTCAGGTCCGGTATTGCGCGTCAGCCCGAAGATCGCGCCGCGCGCATCCGGGTCCCAATAAGGTGCGCCGAGGCCGGTGAAGGCCGGCACCAGATAGACCTCCTGCAGCGGATCGGCCTTGGCCGCCAGCTCACCGGAATCCGAGGCACGGCGGATGGCCTTCAGGCCATCGCGTAGCCATTGCACCGCGGCGCCCGCAATGAAGATCGAGCCTTCGAGCGCATAGGTCGTCTCGCCGTTCAGCCGGTAGGCGATGGTGGTCAAAAGACGGTTCTTCGAGCGCACCATGTCCGTGCCGGTATTGAAAAGCGCGAAGCAGCCCGTGCCATAAGTGGATTTCATCATGCCGCGCTCGAAGCAGGCCTGGCCGATCGTCGCCGCCTGCTGATCGCCGGCAACGCCAAGAATCGGGATTGCAGCGCCGAAGAGCGTGGGATCGGTGACGCCAAAATCGGCAGCACAATCCTTCACTTCGGGCAGCATGGCAGCCGGAACGCGCAGGATATCCAACAGCTCCTCATCCCATTCGTTCGCGCCGATATTATACATCAGCGTTCGCGAGGCATTGGTGGCATCGGTGACGAAACTCTTGCCCCCCGTCAGCCGCCAGATCAGGAAAGTATCGACGGTGCCGAAGCAGAGCTCGCCCTTGGCGGCGCGAGCACGCGCGCCCTTCACGTTGCTCAAGAGCCAGGAGAGCTTAGTTCCGGAAAAATAGGGATCGAGCAGCAGGCCGGTACGAAGGGTAAAGAGCTTTTCCAGATCCTGCCGCTTCAGTTTCTCACAATAGCTCGCGGTACGGCGGTCCTGCCAGACGATGGCGTTGTGGATCGGCTTGCCCGTCTCGCGATCCCAGACGACCACAGTCTCGCGCTGGTTGGTGATGCCGAGTGCGGCAATATCCCTGGCCGTGATGCCGGCAGCCTCGATCGCCTTGCGCACGGTGACGAGAACGGACGACCAGATTTCTTCCGGATCGTGCTCCACCCAGCCCGGCTTCGGATAATGCTGGGTGAATTCCTTCTGTCCGACGCCGGCAACCTTCATCTTGCCGTCGAAAACGATAGCCCGCGTCGACGTCGTTCCCTGATCGATCGCCAAGACATAACCGCTCATGCATTCCTCCCGCCTGTTGCGTCCCGAAACAACAGATACGCGAGCAAAACGAATGTGAAAAGAAAGCAAAACGAAATTTTTCGCTGAAATATGCGCTTTCCCGTTCACGGCATCGTGGCCAGAGGGCCGGCAGCATTGCGATTGCCATATCCGCGGGTTTGGGACTAGGCTGAGATCGTTTTGCACTGCAGCAGGAAGCTGCGCTGTCCAAGGAGAAGATCATGGCAAGAACAGTTGTCGTCACCGGTTCCACGAGCGGTATCGGCCTCGCCATCGCGGCCGCCTTCGCCGCCAAGGGCGATAACGTCGTCATCAACGGCTTCGGAAAGCCGGAGGAGATCGATGCGATCAAGACGAAGCTCGAAGCCTCCGGCGGCGGCAAGGTGATCTATCATCCGGCGGATATGACGAAACCCGCTGAGATCGCCGATCTGATCGCGACGGCTAACTCCACCTTCGGCAGCGTCGATGTTCTCGTCAACAATGCCGGTATTCAGCACGTGGAGAAAATCGAGGATTTCCCGATCGAGAAATGGGATCAGATCATCGCGATCAATCTCTCCAGCTCCTTCCACACTATCCGCGCCGCCATCCCACTGATGAAGGCGAAGAAATACGGGCGCATCATCAACATCGCCTCGGCGCATGGCTTGGTCGCCTCGCCCTTCAAATCCGCCTATGTCGCGGCAAAACATGGTATATTAGGCCTGACCAAGACGGCAGCGCTCGAGCTTGCCGAATTCGGCGTGACGGTGAACGCCATTTGCCCCGGCTACGTGCTGACCCCGCTTGTTGAAAAGCAGATCCCGGATACCGCCAAGGCACGCGGGATGACCGAGGAGCAGGTCAAGAACGAAGTCATCCTCAAGGCCCAGCCGACGCACGAATTCGTCAAGGCCGAGGAGATCGGCGCCCTGTCGCTCTACCTTGCAAGCGACGAGGCACGCCAGGTCACCGGCACGCACGTCTCGATTGACGGTGGCTGGACCGCGGAATAACCATTTGCGGTTAGGGCCGGATTCGTTCGCGCATCCGGCCCGACCAACAGATAAATGGGAACGACATGAGCGACAGCATCCGCTTTATCCTCAACGGCGAGGATATCATTCTATCGAGCCTGCGCCCCACCGAGACGCTGCTCGACTTCCTGCGTCTCAACCGGCGGCTGACGGGAACGAAGGAAGGATGCGCGGAGGGCGATTGCGGCGCCTGTACGGTGCTGGTGGGCCGGCTGATCGACGGCGGGTTGTACTATGAATCCGTCAATGCCTGCATCCGCTTCGTCGGCTCACTGCATGCGACCCATGTCGTCACCGTCGAGCATCTTGCAGCCAGGAACGGCACGCTTCACCCGGTGCAGCAGGCACTGGTCGATTGCCACGGCTCGCAATGCGGTTTCTGCACCCCTGGCTTCGTCATGTCGCTCTATGGCCTTTGGCTGACGACGGAAAAACCGAGCCGAGCTCAGATCGAAAAGTCGCTCCAGGGCAATCTCTGTCGTTGCACGGGCTATGAGCCGATCGTCAAGGCCGCCGAACAAGTGAGCCAGAAGCGGCCGAGCGCGCTCTTCGATCCCCTCGAAAAGACGAGAGCCGATATCATCGCCCGCCTCTGGGCCATGCAGGGCGGCGATACCATCGAGATTTCCGAGGGCGAGGATCGCCTCATCGTGCCCGGTTCAGTCTCAGCACTGGCGCAGGTGCTTGCCGACGAGCCGACCGCGACCGTCGTTGCCGGCTCGACCGATGTCGGCCTCTGGGTCACCAAGCAGATGCGCCGGCTGAACCCTGTCGTCTTCATCAACCACTTGACCGATCTGCAGAAAATTACCCTTGAAGACGCAGGCCTGACCATCGGCGCCGGCGTCACCTACAGCCGCGCCTTTGCTGTTATCGCCGAAAAGATCCCCGCCTTTGCCAACCTCATCGACCGTATCGGCGGCGAGCAGGTGCGCAACATGGGCACGATCGGCGGCAATATCGCCAACGGCTCGCCGATCGGCGACACGCCGCCGCCGTTGATCGCCCTTGGCGCAACGGTCAAGCTGCGCTCGACGGCGGGGGCGCGCAGCCTGCCGCTCGAAAATTTCTTCATCGATTACGGCAAGCAGGACCGCAATCCCGGCGAATTCGTCGAGAGTATCTTCGTGCCCTACCCGGCCGACGATGCCGATTTCGCCGTCTACAAGATCTCCAAGCGCCGCGACGAGGATATTTCGGCCGCCTGCGGCGCCTTCCATCTGTCACTGGACGCTGCTGGCAATGTCGAAGATATCCGGATCGCCTTTGGCGGCATGGCCGGTACGCCGAAGCGTGCCCGCACCGTCGAGGCGGAATTGATCGGCAAGCCTTGGACAGAAGCAACCGTTACGGCCGCACGCGACGCCTTCGACGCCGATTACACGCCGCTCACCGACTGGCGCGCCTCGGCCGAATACCGCCAGCTGACCGCCAAGAACCTTCTCATACGCTTCTATCTGGAAACATCGGGTGCGCCGCAGGAATTGAAGCGCTTCGCGACGACGGAGGTCTGAGCCATGGACAACTCCACCTTCGAAGAGCGTAAGGTTATCAACGGCTCGATGCACGGCTCGCTGCGTCATGACTCCGCGCACAAGCACGTCACCGGAGCCGCCGATTATATCGACGATATCCCCGAACCCACCGGGCTGCTGCACGGCGCGCTCGGCCTTTCTGATCGCGCCCATGCCGAGATCGCCGGGATCGATCTCACGGCCGTCAAAGCCCATCCCGGCGTCGTCTGGGTCTTCACCGGCGCCGATATCCCCGGCGTCAACGACACCAGCTCCAACGGCATGCATGACGAACCTCTGCTCGCCGAAACCAAGGTCGAGTTTCACGGACAACCGATCTTCGCCGTCATCGCCGAAACCCGCGATGCCGCCCGTCGCGCCGCCCGGCTTGCCAAGATCGATTATCGCGACCGGCCGCATTGGAGCGATATCGACGGCGCGCTCGCCAATGGCGCGCCGCTCGTCTACGAGCCGATGACCCTGAAACGCGGTGAACCCGAAACCGAGATGGCGAACGCCAGGCACCGCATCAAGGCGCAGATGCGCATAGGCGGCCAGGAGCATTTCTACCTTGAGAGCCATATCGCCATGGCGATCCCCGGCGAGGACGATGAAGTCGCCGTCTGGTCCTCAACACAGCATCCAAGCGAAATCCAGCATATCGTTGGCCATGTCCTCGGCATCCCGTCCAATGCCGTAACCGTCAATGTACGCCGCATGGGCGGCGGTTTCGGCGGCAAGGAAACGCAGGGCAACCAGTTTGCCGCGCTTGCCGCCGTCGCCGCCAAGAAGCTCGGCCGCGCCGTGAAATTCCGGCCCGATCGCGACGAGGACATGAGCGCGACCGGTAAGCGCCACGACTTCCTCGTGGACTACGAAGTCGGTTTCGATGACGAAGGCCGCATCCACGCCGTCGACGCCACCTATGCCGCGCGCTGTGGCTTCTCCTCCGACCTTTCCGGCCCGGTCACCGACCGTGCGCTGTTCCATGCGGATTCCAGCTATTTCTACCCGCATGTGCATCTGGTCTCGAAGCCGTTGAAAACCCATACCGTCTCCAACACCGCCTTCCGCGGTTTCGGTGGCCCGCAGGGCATGGTCGGCGGTGAACGCATGATCGAGGAAATCGCCTACGCGCTCGGCAAGGATCCCCTCGAAGTGCGCCGCGTCAATTTTTACGGCCAGCCGCGCTCGGGCCGGACGCTGACCCCCTATCACCAGGAAGTCAGCGACAACATCATCAACCGCGTCGTCGATGAACTGGAGGTGTCGTCAGACTATCAGGCGCGGCGCAACGCCATCATCGAGTTCAACCGCTCCAGCCGTTTCATTCGCAAGGGCATCGCGCTGACGCCAGTGAAATTCGGCATTTCCTTCACTATGACCGCCTTCAATCAGGCGGGCGCGCTGGTGCATATCTATCAGGATGGCTCCATCCACCTGAACCACGGCGGTACCGAAATGGGCCAGGGCCTCTATACGAAGGTGGCGCAGGTTTTGGCCGACAGTTTCCAGGTCGATATCGATCGGGTGAAGATCACCGCCACTACCACCGGCAAGGTGCCGAATACATCGGCGACGGCAGCCTCATCCGGCTCCGACCTGAACGGCATGGCAGCCTATGACGCCGCACGGCAGATCAAGGAGCGGCTCGTGGCCTTCGCGGCCGAGAAATGGGGCGTGGGCGCCGAGGAGGTCCAGTTCCTTCCCAATCGTGTGCGCGTTGGCGAAGAGGAAATTCCCTTCCCGGATTTCGTCAAGCACGCCTATTTCGCCCGCGTGCAGCTCTCGGCCGCCGGCTTTTACAAGACGCCGAAAATCCATTGGGACCGCAAGGCCGGGCGCGGCACGCCCTTCTACTACTTCTCCTATGGCGCCGCCTGCTCGGAAGTCTCGATCGATACGCTGACGGGTGAATATCTGATCGACCGCACGGACATCCTCCACGACGTCGGCCGTTCCCTCAATCCAGCCATCGACATCGGCCAGGTCGAAGGCGCCTTCGTGCAGGGTATGGGCTGGCTAACGACCGAAGAACTCTGGTGGGACGCCAAGGGCCGGTTGCGCACGCATGCCCCATCGACCTACAAAATCCCGCTTGCCTCCGACCGGCCCAAGATCTTCAACGTGCGCCTGGCAGAATGGTCTGAAAATGCGGAAGCAACCATCGGCCGCTCGAAGGCCGTCGGCGAGCCGCCCTTCATGCTCAGCATATCCGTGCTGGAGGCGCTATCGATGGCAGTTGCCAGCGTCGCGGATTACCGCGTCTGCCCGCGCCTTGATACGCCGGCAACGCCCGAACGCGTCCTGATGGCGGTCGAGCGGCTGAAGGGGATGTGATTCTCCTTCTCTGGGCTTTTGCTCCTTGCCATTTACAACAGCCGGCTGTCGTCACAATGCGGCTCACGTCCATCCAGAAACCCAAGGTCCCGCTTCAGCCGGTCCGGCATCTCGTCAAGATCGAGATGCGGTGACGGCTCCGCACGCTTGGCGAAGACCAGCGCCAACGATTCCAGAAGACGAGACAGAACCGTTGGCCTTGCCGTTTCCACCTGCTCCGCAACATAGCAATCCATGACAACACCTCAATCCAATCAATGATGTGTATTGCAGATTGGGGGAAAAAATGCTGAAATTCCAATCGAACTATCGTCTGCATACATAAAGAGAACTTATCCATGAAACTGTCCAAGCGCTTTCCGCTGAATGCGCTCCGCGTTTTCGAGGCCGCCGCCCGGCTCGGCAGTTTCACGCGCGCCGGCGAAGAGCTCGGCATGACGCAGACGGCCGTCAGCTATCAAATCAAGCTCTTGGAGGAGACGGCGGGCGAGCTCCTTTTCCTGCGCCGCCCACGGCAGATCCTATTGACCGAAGCCGGCGAACAGCTCGCCCCGAAAGTCGCTGAAGCCTTTGCCGTGCTGCAGGATGCCATGGCCTCTATCAGCGGCGAGGCCGAAACTACGCTCCACATCCATTCCACACCGACATTCGCGTCCCAATGGCTGGCTCAGCACATCGGCACGTTTCAGCTCAAACATCCCAGGATCGCCGTTCGCCTCGCCACCTCGGGATCGATCATCGACTTTGCCCAAGAGCCGTCCGACATCGCCATTCGCGCCGGACGCGGAACCTGGCCCGGCTTGCGCGCGCACCTGCTGATGAAGATGCATTTCACGCCCATGCTGAGCCCGGCCCTGGCGGCCACGATTGGCGGCGTGCACGAACCGGCCGATCTCCTCAAACTGCGCCTCATCGATGCCGGTGACCCGTGGTGGGTCCAGTGGTTCCATGAGGCCGGCGTGCCGGATCCTGGCCTTCAAGGCAGGCCACGCAGCCGGCTCGGCGCGCAATCCTTCGAAGCCAGCGCGGCCATAGCGGGCCAGGGCGTTGCCGTACTCACTCCGGAGTTTTATGCGGATGATCTGGCTGCCGGCCGGCTGATCCAGCCCTTCGATCTTCTTTCCACCGATGGCTCTGACTATTGGGTCGCCTATCCGGAAAACAGGCGCCATACTCCGCGCATCCGCGCGTTCAGAGATTGGATTCTCGGTGAGTTCGGCATGCCGCTTGAGTAAGTCAATCCGACATATCGGACGCATAGAAGCAGCGCGGGGTATTCTCATCCGGAAACAGACAAAGATGATAGGCGCCGTCCGGCGAATGCATGGCTTTCTGCTGCGGCAAAGTGAAGATGTGCCCATGCGTCACATTGCGGTGATCGCCGGGATTGATCGTCACCCGATAGCCGCCCGGGATGATGGTGACCGTGCGCGACGGAATCATCTCACAATCGCCGGTCTGACTATCGCCATTACAACAATAGGGATCATAGGACCAACCAGAGGGCGCATCATGCGCCAGAGCGGAGCTTGCAACGAAAAGAAAAACGAACGTCAGAATACCACGCATGGGCAATTCTCCGTCGAAAATAGACGGCTGCCGCGGACACGGCCCGCTCCAAGCAGCCGAGGCATTTTATTAAAAAACTGCCATGACCTGATCTAAGGCGGCTAGCGCGCTAAACAAGGCCGTGGCTTTTTACCGGCGCACCAAACTCTCCCCTTCCCTCCGCCTTCAACATTTTGCAAGGTGCGGAATCGGAGGAAGAAAAGGGGAACTGAATGTATGAATACGCCATAGCGTGGGAATGGCTGGCCTTTGCCGCCCGCTGGTTCCACGTCATAACCGCCATTGCCTGGATCGGTTCGTCTTTCTACTTCATCGCGCTCGATCTCGGGCTGGTGAAGCGCCCGCATCTTCCGCCCGGCGCCTATGGCGAGGAATGGCAGGTTCACGGCGGCGGCTTCTATCATATCCAGAAATATCTGGTGGCACCCGCACAGATGCCGGAGCACCTGACCTGGTTCAAATATGAGAGCTATTTCACCTGGCTTTCCGGCTTCCTGATGCTGTGCATCGTCTATTACGGCGGCGCCAACCTCTTCCTCATCGACCGGCATGTGCTCGATGTCAGCGTTCCCGTCGCGATCCTGATTTCGCTGGCATCGCTCGTCGGCGGCTGGATTATCTATGATCTGCTCTGCAAGTCGCCGCTCGGCAACAACACATGGGGGCTGATGATCGTGCTTTACGCCGTTCTGATCTTCATGGCCTGGGGCTACACGCATCTCTTTACCGGCCGCGCGGCCTTCCTGCATCTCGGCGCCTTCACCGCGACGATCATGTCGGCCAACGTCTTTATGATCATCATCCCCAACCAGAAGGTCGTCGTCGCCGACCTTATCGCCGGGCGCACGCCGGACCCGAAATATGGTCGTATCGCCAAGCAGCGCTCGCTTCACAACAATTATCTGACGCTGCCCGTCATCTTCTTCATGCTGTCAAACCACTATCCACTGGCGTTCGGCACGCAGTTCAACTGGATTATTGCGGCTCTGGTTTTCCTGATGGGCGTCACCATCCGCCACTGGTTCAACACGACGCACGCGCGCAAGGGCCGCCCGACCTGGACCTGGATCGTCACAGTCGTCCTCTTCATTATCATCATGTGGCTTTCGACCGTTCCGAAGATTTTGACCGGCGAGAAGGAGGCCAATGCAGTGG
Source organism: Rhizobium sp. (assembly GCA_039593415.1). Classification (GTDB taxonomy): domain Bacteria; phylum Pseudomonadota; class Alphaproteobacteria; order Rhizobiales; family Rhizobiaceae; genus Rhizobium. The sequence goes on from JBCNPI010000064.1 coordinate 17,269, forward strand.
CCCCGGCCTTCCAGCAATTCGCCTCCGATGCGCATTTTACTGCCGTCAAGCAGATGATCTCGGCGCGGTGCTCCATGTGCCATGCGGCCGAACCCGTCTATGAGGGAATTGTCCGCCCGCCGAAGGGCGTAACGCTGGAAAATGACGCGGAAATCGCTATGCATGCCCGGGAGATCTATATCCAGGCAGGTCGCAGCCATGCCATGCCGCCCGGCAACGTCACCGACGTCACGCCGGAGGAACGCAAGCTGCTGGTCGCCTGGTTCGAAAGCTCGATCGGAGAAAAGACCCAATGACTACCCTTCTGCGCGGCCGCCTGCTTTCCTTCAAGCGCCTGCCGCAAAGCCTCGACGATACCGACAGCTACGCTTATGAAAGCGATGGCGCCCTGCTGATCGAAAACGGCTTGATCGTCGCGACCGGTCCCTATGCCGATATCAAGGCGCGGGCGCCAAAAGGTGTAACGGAAATCGACCATCGTCCGCATCTGATCCTGCCCGGCTTCATCGACATGCACCTGCATTTCCCGCAGATGCAGGTGATCGCCTCCTACGCCGCCAACCTTCTGGAATGGCTGAACACCTATACCTTCCCCGAGGAATGCCGCTTCGTGGAAAGTGCGCATGCGGAGCGTATCGCCAAGCATTTCTACGACGAGATGATCCGCCACGGCACGACGACGGCCGTCGCCTATTGCTCGGTGCACAAGACATCTGCCGACGCCTATTTTGCCGAAGCCATGCGACGCAACATGCGCATGGTCGGCGGCAAGGTAATGATGGATCGCAACGCCCCGCAGGGCCTCCTCGATACGCCCGAGATGGGCTATGACGAGACCCGGCAGGTGATATCGGACTGGCACGGCAAGGGCCGTAACCACGTCGCCATCACGCCGCGCTTTGCCATCACCTCCACGCCGGCGCAGATGGAGGCGGCGGCGGCGCTTGCTCGCGAATTTCCGGATCTGCATATACAGACGCATCTGTCCGAGAACGACGAGGAGATCAAGTTCACCTGCGAGCTCTACCCTGAAGCGATCGACTATACCGATATATATGCACGCCATGGGCTGCTGGGGCCTAAAAGCCTGTTCGGCCATGCGATCCATCTCTCCGAACGGGAAGCCGACGCCATGAGTGAGGCCGGCGCGGTTGCGGTGCATTGCCCGACCTCGAACCTCTTCCTCGGCTCCGGCCTCTTTCCGCTGAAAGCGCTGGCACGCCGCGAGAAGCCCGTTCGCATCGGCGTCGCCACCGACATCGGCGGCGGCTCCAGCTATTCCATGCTGCGCACCATGGATGAGGCCTACAAGATCCAGCAGCTGCTAGGCGAGCGCCTGAACCCGCTGGAAAGCTACTATTACATGACCCGTGGGAATGCCGAGTCCCTCTCCCTCGTCGACAAGATCGGCACGCTCGATGCCGGCACCGAAGCCGACCTGATCGTCCTCAATGCGGCTGCAACGCCTGCCATGGCGCTGAAGATGGAAGTGACGAAGAGCCTCACCGAAGAGCTGTTCCTGCTGCAGACCATGGGCGATGATCGCGCCATCGTCGAAACCTATGTAGCCGGAAACCCGATGAAATCGACCCTGCAATAAGGCAATCCGCACCCACCGCCATGTAACCATCCAGAAGGCAGAGATCATGACCGCGCCGCTTACCATCGCCGAACTGAAAACGCTCGCTCAGCGGCGCGTGCCGAAAATGTTCTTCCAATATGCCGATTCCGGCTCTTGGACCGAGTCGACATATCAGGCGAACGAGGCTGACTTCGCCAGGATCAAGCTGCGCCAGCGCGTCCTCGTCGACATGTCCGACCGGTCGCTTGCAACCACCATGGTCGGCCAGAAGGCCTCGATGCCGGTGGCGCTGGCGCCGACGGGCCTCACTGGCATGCAGCACGCCGATGGCGAGATGCTGGCGGCGCGCGCGGCCGAAGAATTCGGCATTCCCTTCACGCTCTCGACGATGAGCATCTGCTCGATCGAGGATATCGCCTCGGTCACGAAGCAGCCATTCTGGTTCCAGCTCTACGTGATGAAGGACCGCGACTTCGTCCTGAACCTGATCCATCGCGCCAAGGCTGCCAAATGCTCGGCGCTGGTGCTGACGGCCGACCTGCAGATCCTCGGCCAGCGCCATAACGACATTCGCAACGGGCTTTCGGCGCCGCCGAAAATGACGATAAAGAACCTGTGGCAAATGGCGACGCGACCAGGCTGGTGCATGGGCATGCTGAAAACCAAGCGGCATTCCTTCGGAAATATCATCGGCCATGCCAAGGATATTTCCGACATGACGACGCTCTCGCACTGGACGCATTCGCAGTTCGATACCAAGCTCTCATGGAGCGACGTCTCCTGGATCAAGGAGCAATGGGGCGGCCCGCTGATCATCAAGGGCATTCTCGATGTCGAGGATGCCAAGGCGGCCGTCGATACCGGTGCGGACGCCATCATCGTTTCCAATCATGGCGGCAGGCAGCTCGACGGAGCTCATTCCTCGATCAGCATGTTGCCGCGGATCGTCGATGCCGTCGGCGACAGGATCGAAGTGCATATGGATGGCGGCATCCGCTCGGGTCAGGATGTGCTCAAGGCCATAGCGCTCGGCGCTAAAGGCACCTTCATCGGCCGTCCCTTCCTCTATGGCCTGGGGGCCATGGGCAAGGAAGGCGTCGCGCTCGCGCTCGAGATCATTCGCAAGGAGCTGGATATTTCCATGGCGCTCTGCGGCAAGCGGGATATCAAAGCCGTGGACCGGTCGATCCTGGCTGATTTCTAACGCAGCCAGCCCGTCGCCAGACCGCTCGCCCACTCCTCGCGGCCATTCTGCGCCGCAAGTTTCGCCATCTCCATATGATCGTAGGCGACCTGCCGAAAGACCGGCAGCCAATGGTCACCGGCCTTTTCCAAAATGGCATAGGAAGCGAGGGGATGGCCGGCCTCCACCTTGTGATAATAGGGCAGATCGTCCTCATAGGCGGGGCAGCCGACGCTGCCGGGATTGACGATCAGGCGCCCATCGCCAAGCCTGACGACACGCGGAATATGAGTATGCCCGCACAGGATCAGCGGAAAATCGATGCCGGCGGCCAGCGCCTCGATCTCTTCCAAAGGCTTCAAATAAACCAGACCATCCACCGAGACGGATTCGAGCCAATAGATATTATCATCAGCCGGGGTTGCGTGGCACAGATAGGCCTCATCCCCATAAACTGCCTTGACGGGCAAGGCACGCAGCCAGTCAAGATGACGTTCCGTTAGTTCGGAATGCGCCGCCCGATCTGAAACATGCATCGCCTCTGGCGCCAGTTCGATCAGATAGCGGTCATGATTGCCGCGAACCGTCGGCGCATTCAGTTCCAGCAGCATATCCGCCGTCTTGCCCGCCGTAAGCGGCCCGCTGAAGCAATCGCCGAGATTGACGATCTCAGTGATGCCCTGCCTGCGGATATCCGCAAGCACCGCTTCAAGTGCCAGATGATTTCCGTGGATGTCCGCTATGGCAGCAAAACGCAAGTCTCAGCTCCCGCGGTAGGTGGAATAGCCGTAGGGCGAGATCAGCAGCGGCACATGATAATGCGCCGTCGTATCGGCTATGCCGAAACGGATCGGCACCAGATCGAGGAAGGCCGGTTCCGGCAGCTTGGCGCCGCTGGAGCGCAGGTAGTCCCCAGCACGGAAAAGCAGCTCGTAGGTACCTGCAATGAAGCTGTCGCCGATCAGGATGGGACCGCCATCCACGCGTCCGTCGGCATTGGTCACGACCGTCTTCAGATGCGTGCGAACTTCGCCCTCGATCCGAAAGAGGTCAATCGCCAGGCCTTCGGCCGGCTTGCCGAGGGCGGTATCGAGGACATGGGTTGTCAGTCCGGTCACGGCGTCGGTGCTCCGATGATGAAGGGCGTGTCGAAGAAGTACTCTTCCAGATTGTTTCCCGGCCCGTCGCGATCCACGATAAGGAAATCGCTCTGCTCGTCGAGCGCCATCAGCGGATAATGCCAGACATTGACCCGGTAATTCACTCCCTGGTCGCCCCGCGCCAGGAAGACCTGCGGCCGGCCAGGCCTGCCGCCTTCATCTTCTGCGACGACAACGAGGAACGGCCGGCCGTTCAGTGGCACGAAACACTGGCTGCCGAACGGGTGGCGCTCCATCATGTCGATCGAAAAAGGAAAGGCGCGCGGCTGGCCGCGAAAGATGTTTAGGATGACCCGCGCCCCGTCACCAATGGCCTCGGTGCTGGACAGCGCATGAAAACGCTCCGTCGTCCCGCCGTTGATGTAGCGCATCGTTGCCGGATCGGCCTCGATCACGTCGCCGAACGGCGCGAATGCGGCCTTTGTCAAAGGATTGATGTCGAGATGCTGTGTCATTGAATGATTATTCGCCTTCCGCTCGCCAGTGGCGAATGAAGTCCAGTTGCAGGAGCAACTCCGGAAGGGATTTGTGGGCGATATCCCATAGGGTCGTCAACTCGATGTCGAAATACCCTTGCGCAATCCGATTCCGGAAGTCGCGCATCACATGCCAAGGCAA
>JBCNPI010000065.1:0-21423 GCA_039593415.1 Rhizobium sp.
CCGAGATCGCGCATGGCCGTTGCCATGCCGATGTTGGCCTTATCAAAGACGCGCCCGGTTGGTCCCGTCACCAGCGCTCCGGTCGCGACGCAGCGGCCCGCAAGCGGAACGTCCGCGGTGACGACGATATCGCCGGCACCGGCATGCTCCGCGATCCAGTTGTCGGCCGCATCGAAGGCGTTGGACACGATGACGTTGTGCACCATGGGATCGCGCGACGGCCGCAGCCCCGAGTTGGCGACGAAGGTCACCTCGATGCCGTGGCGTTCGGCAACCTTCAGGATCTCCGGCTTGACCGGACAAGCATCGGCATCGACATAAATCATGAATTCAATCTTCCCATATAGGCGGCACATTTCTCATGCGCCGTATATATGTTCTTTGCGGTTTCCAGCGTCAGTAGATGACGACGCCCCTGACGCTTTTTCCGGAGTGCATGAGGTCGAAGCCCTTGTTGATGTCCTCGAGCGGCATGGTGTGGGTGATCATCGGATCGATCTCGATCTTGCCCTCCATGTACCAGTCGACGATCTTGGGAACATCGGTGCGGCCGCGCGCCCCGCCGAAGGCCGTGCCCATCCACGAGCGGCCCGTCACCAGCTGGAACGGACGCGTCGAGATCTCCTGGCCGGCGCCGGCAACGCCGATGACCACGGACTTGCCCCAGCCGCGATGGCTGGCTTCGAGCGCCTGGCGCATGACCTTGGTGTTGCCGGTGCAGTCGAAGGTATAGTCGGCGCCGCCGATCTGGTCGGCCCCGCGCTTCGTCATGTTGACGAGATAAGGCACGATGTCGTCGCCGACCTCCTTCGGATTGACGAAATGCGTCATGCCGAAGCGCTCGCCCCAGGCCTTCTTGTCATTGTTGAGATCGACGCCGATGATCATGTCGGCGCCGGCAAGGCGCAAGCCCTGGATGACGTTGAGCCCGATGCCGCCGAGACCGAAGACGATCGCCGTTGCCCCCATCTCCACCTTGGCGGTGTTGATGACCGCACCGATGCCCGTCGTGACGCCGCAGCCGATGTAGCAGATCTTGTCGAAGGGGGCGTCGGGATTGACCTTGGCGACGGCAATCTCCGGCAGCACGGTGTAATTGGCAAAGGTCGAGCAGCCCATATAGTGATGGATCTTGTCCTTGCCGATCGAGAAGCGCGAGGTTCCATCAGGCATCAGCCCCTGGCCCTGGGTCGAGCGGATCGCGGTGCAGAGATTGGTCTTGCGCGACAGGCACGACGGGCATTCGCGGCATTCGGGCGTATAGAGCGGAATGACGTGATCGCCCTTCTTCACCGAAGTGACGCCCGGTCCGACATCGACGACGATGCCGGCGCCCTCATGGCCGAGGATCGCCGGGAAGAGCCCTTCCGGATCGGCACCCGACAGCGTGAAATCATCGGTGTGGCAGATACCGGTCGCCTTGACTTCGATCAGCACTTCGCCGGCCTTCGGCCCCTCAAGCTGAACCGTCATCACCTCGAGCGGCTTGCCCGCCGCAACCGCAACCGCTGCTCTTACATCCATGGACGTTCCTCCAAAATCAATTGGTTATTTCTTATATCTCGTCTGATTTATCAGCTCGATATCCTTGCCCACAAATCACGTATCTTCTGCCGCATAAGCAGCGATTCTTCCCAGCGGTCGGTGGTATCTTCGCCGTCCCTACCGGTAATCGCATAGGGCTTGGGTCCCAGCTCGCAGGTGAAGGCGAGCGTTGCGTCCTTATCCGCGCGTTTGCACCAGCTTCTGAAGCCATATTCCCACCAGTCGAGGAAAAGATCGACCCAAGGCTTGTGATGCGGGAAGGAGATTTCGATCTGCACCTGTTCGCGTGAAGCGACGCGGCCATGGAAAGCCCAGGAGCTATCCAAAATTCGATGGATGAGCGCATGATTTTCGTCCGATACCGGCCAAGCGAATTCGCGTCCGACGAGGAAATGGGAGATATCGCCCAGTAGCCGCAGGTCCGGCAGCCGATCGAGGAGATCGAGCGTGAAGAATAGATCCGTCGTCATACGGTCACGATGCGTCTCGATCCAGACGTCGATTCCCACATCTTCCGCCAGCCGCTGCCAGCCCTCCAGCAAGGGAATGCAGTCTTCGAGTCGCCGCAGGCGCACGTCAGGCTGGAGGCAGATATGATGGACATTGTATTCGGCAGCGATCTCGAGCACAGGCTTCAGATCGTCAACGGTTTTCGGGAAGCATTGACCCTCCGCCTGCAGGCCATGCGGCTTTAGCGAGCTCGCGATCCGAGAAACGACGTTGCGGTCATACCAATGGGTGCTGATGCCATCGAAGCCGGCGGCTGCGATCTTTTCGATATTCTCCTCCAGAGAAAGCTCCGGATAGCGAGCACTGCGCCGCTCCATGGACCAAAGCGACTGGAATATGAGCAAGTCCTGCATAGTTCCTCCCCAACCATTAGGCTGCTCAGATCACGAATTCGATGTCATTGCCAGTCGTTCCGATGATGGCTTTTGATCATGGGGGCGTTTCATTGCAAACCGGATGTACTCGCAGGTCATGGGCCGGCAGTATGAGGTTTTTTCATCAAAACTCTCCCGAACGCGACCGGCACCACCGGTAACTTTCCCAAGCGCTGCCGGCTGTAATCAGCGACGCCGTGCTGGCGGAGCATGCGATCCAGCATATTGGCGGCGCATCTGCTGATGGCATCGAGGCCTCCGGAAAGCAGCTTGTCCCGTCGGATGGCCGAGCGCTGTGCGACGCCGAGACGATTGCCGAACGTACCACCAGCCGCCGGATACTTTATCTATGTGCCGGATATTCAAGCCAAGCCGGAGGTGATCTATAAGAAGCCTGGTTATGATCCGTTTTTTATGAGGCTGATCGGCCGCATATTTTAGAGAGGCTTTCCAGAAAGACGCATGGCTCCGCCCGAGCCGATGTCCAAAGTGAGACGGTTGTAACTCTCGATGGTCGGATGTCGGGTCGTCAGCGGCTTCCGGTGGGTTGCGCTGATCACAAGTACGGAAGCACCCGAGGCCTCCGCTGCTTCTATCCCTGCGGGTGCGTCTTCAAAAATAAGACATTCTTCAATGGGTTGCGCTAGCATCGTTGCAGCCAGCATGAAGCAATCCGGCGCTGGCTTACCATTCTCTACATCCTCGCCGGCGATCAGAACTTCCGGCCACGGGAGACCGGCGGCCGCAATGCGAACCTTGGCGAGCTCGCGTGGCGCTGACGTGACGATCGCCCAGCGATGCGGCGGCAGGCTCGTCAGAAAGCCGACAGCGCCTGCGATGGGTTCTACGCCGGCGACATCATCGATTTCGGCTTGTGTGAGTACCCTGACCTCTTCGGCAGGGTCGATCCCCGGCAGGGCGAGGCGGGTAATCGTCTCGATTGCCTTGCGGCCATGAACGGTCGCCAGCAGGGCGATAGCGTCGACGCCACGTTTTTCCGCCCATGCGGTCCAAACCCGTTCGGCGATCGCTATCGAATTCAGGAGGGTTCCATCCATGTCGAACAGGAAAGCGCCGAAGGAGCGGCCGTCAAAGGGCATCAGGATCGATCCTCGGCTTTCTGATTGGACGACAGACGATCGAGAATGGCCTGGGCCGTGTTGGCGTCGGTGACCAGCGCATTGATCATACCCGACCGCGCAGCTCCGATGATGCCGCTTGCCTTGCCTCGGGTCGCAGCAACGGCGATGGATAGCGGCACCTTGCGCAATTGTTCAGGAGAGGCTGCAATCATCCCCTCCTCTCCATCCCAGTGCAGGATCTCGCCGGCTTCGGTGACGTAGTGGCGCAGTACGTCGCCGGCGGCATGGCTCAGTGCCTTTTCTCCGGGCAGCGCCGCCTCCGAAGGGTTTGCGGCATGTGTCAGCCCGACACCGACGATCACCGCGTCCAATTTGTCCCAAAGCGATGTTACCTGCTGTACGGTGGGGTCCCCGAGAAAGGCATCCCGGAGTTCGGTCGAGGAGATGTAGGGCGCATGCAGGAAATGCGGCACGCCGCCCATCTGGGCTGCTGCCTGGCGCACGAATTCATTGATCTGGAAGTGGGGGGCCGCCTGCTGCATGCCGCCGTTCAATGCGACCGTGACGATGCCAGGCAATTGCGGCAGACCGGCCATCGTTACCTCCCGCACTGCCCGCCCCCAGCCAATTCCGAGCGTCGAGCCGGACCGCAGGCCCGCCTGCTGCAGAAGCGAGCCGACAGGAGCGGCAAGCGCACTCAGCACGTTTGATGACGGCGTGTCGATCACTGCTGCGGCGCGCAGTTTCAGCCCATCGATCAGTGCAGCACTCAAATCCTCGGCGGGTGAAAGATCGATCACTTCGATCCGGACGATGCCGACCGCCCGGGCTCGCTGCAGCAATCGCGAAACCGTCGCTGTCGATAAGCCGAGTTTCCTGGCGATATCCACCTGTGACATGTCCGACTGGTAGTGCAATTTGGCGACCGTGTGCAGCAATGCGCGATTTGCCGCAGCCTCCTGCGATTGAGATGAATTCAGGTTGAAATTCCTTTCTGCAATGTGTTACACATTCGGCACTTGAGGGAGTTATCGCTCAAAATAGCCGGTTTCGCAACGTTTATACCGTGCGTGAGGGCCCTCAATTTCAAGAGCAATGCCCCCTTCGAGGAGTTGAGAGGGCATGCCTGCATGTAGGCCGTTTCGCGACGGCTGGAGGGAGGATCGATCCTATGACGAAATTGACGACAGCGGAGATGCGCGGCTACCAGCAGATTTGCGGCAGCGATGGCGCCATGATGGTGATCGCCTGCGACCAGCGCGGCGGCATGCGCAGCCTTCTGGCCAAGGACCCGGCCGAGCAGGCGGCTATCTCCGACAAGGTACTGGGAGATACGAAGGCCGATATTGCCCGCTTCCTGGCAAGCAAGGCATCCTGCGTTCTCGTCGATCCCATCTGTGCGGTGCCGGCGCTGGTCGATGATCGCGTCCTTCAGCGCGACACCGCGCTATTGATCGGCCTCGACGCTTCCGGCTGGGATACGTCACCGGAAGGCTATCGCCTCTCGAAGCTCGTTCCCGGCATTTCGGCACGCCGAGTGCGCCAGCTTGGGGCAACCGGCGGCAAGATCATGGTCTATCTGCGCTCGGACCGGGATTCGGCGAACCTTCATAACATCCGGATCCTTAAGCAGTGCATCGAGGACTTTGCGCAGGAGGATCTCCTGCTTGTCGTTGAATTCCTGACTTATAGGTTCGACGATGAGGACGAGGCCGAGTACAAGGCGAGTCTGCCGTCTCTGATCGTCGGCGGCAGCAAGATCTGCCTGGATCTGAGCGCAAAAGTCCTGAAGATCCCCTATCCGGGGTCGTCGGAAGCCTGTGCCGAAGTGACGCGCCTTGCCGGCGGCGTGCCATGGGCGGTACTCTCGGCCGGCGTCGACCACTCAACGTTCTTGACGCAGGTCGAGGACGCCATGCGAAACGGTGCCTCAGGTGTCATCGCCGGACGCTCGCTTTGGAAGGACTGCATTTCGCTCGATCGTGCCGTAACGAAAGATCGGCTGGAGGCGGTTGCGGTTCCAAGGCTTCGTGAAATCCAGGCCGTCATTGCGACCCACTTCAAGGGTACGGGCGCTCATGATGCCGATCAAAGGCAGCGCGCCAATGGCTGACACCGCCATCGGCGTTGATATTGGCGGCACGAATATTCGTGCGGCTCTGGTCTCCGCTCAAGGCGAGATTCTAGCCAAGCTGTCGGAACGCACCCCGACCGATCCCCTGCTGGTATTGGAACGCGTCATTGCGATGGCACGCGGCCTCGACGCATCCGGGGTCGTAGGCGTCGGTGTGGGCATACCTGGTAGGGTCGACGTTGCTCGCCGGGAAATCTTGTCAGGCGGCATATTGAACCTCGCCGGCCTCCATTTCGTGAGGCGGCTGGAGTCAGCCCTCGGAAAGCCCGTTGTCATCGAGAATGATTGCAGTATGGCACTTATCGCCGAGATGCGGATCGGTGGCGCCAAGGGCTATCGCAATGTCGCGATGTTGACGATCGGAACGGGCATCGGCGGTGCAGTCGCCCATGCCGGACGCATCTATCATGGCCATAGGGCGGCGGGACAGCTCGGCCACATCTGCGTATCCCAGGACGGACCGCCCTGCCCTTGTGGCAGGCGTGGCTGCGTCGAAACCTTCAGTTCCGGGACCGCTTTGCGGCGGCATATCGCCGAAGCCGGGTTGTCTGCCGTGACGATCAAGGAGGTATTCGACATGGCTGCAGAGGGTGATGATGCGGCCGTGCGAGTCCTGCGGCAATGGGCGGTTCCCTTGCGCATGGCGCTCGACAACATCGCAGCAACAATGGACCCCGAAATCATCCTGCTCGGCGGCGGGCTCGGCTGCGACGCGGCGCGCGCTCTTGCCGACCTGCCTGCGGTGGCGCCATGGTTTTGCCCTGCAATATTGCCGGCGAAACTTGCCGACGATGCTGGCGTGATCGGCGCGGGCCTCTCGATCTTCGATGCCGATGCCCCGCCGCGGGGAAGGCAGGTCGTCCTAGTCAACGGTGTTCCGGCGTCCGGCAAAAGCCGGCTTGCCAAGGCTCTGTCTCAGCAGACCGGCTGGCCGATCCTGTCCCTCGACGATATTAAGAACCCGTTTTTGCAGCATATCGGCCCTGTCGATCGCGACTTTAACCGGCTATTGGGAAAGGCAAGTTATCAGGCGATCTGGTCATTCATTGCCGAGGCGCCTGCCAATTCGACCTTCATCGTCGATGCCTGGTTCGGTTTTCAGCCGAAGGCGCAGCTCGAAAACTATATCGATGCTGCGAAGATCGGGCACGTCGCGGAGCTATGGTGCAAGGTGCCTGGATCGGTTGCGGGCGAGCGCTATGCCAGCCGACTGAAGGATCGATTGCCCGGTCATCCGGGCGCCGAATATGTGCCGGAACTGATAGCGCTGGCGGATCGGGCCGAGCCTATGGGCTGCGGTGCCGTCATGACCGTCGACCAGACCAAAGAACCGGATATGGAGGCAATCCTGGCTTGGGTTTACCAGGTGTTTCACCGCGAATAACGTCGGTTGCCGTCCGGATGGTCGGGACAAATTTGGAATAATGTCGAACGTCGTGCGACGCAATGTCTCCCGACGGATTACGATATTGCGGTTGCAGTCGAATTGCTCAATTGTATCAATTGGATATAAGAAATTCCTTTCAGCAAAAAATTACTTGACGTGCTGCAGTAACCCACTGATTATCGCTGTGCCGGACAGGGGAGGTTCGGCTTCAAGAGGAGGAAAATTATGGAGCGCCGCTCATTTCTCAAGGCTACGGCCGTGGCATCGCTCGCTACCGGTGTTGCGGCAGTTGCCGGCAATACCAAAGCCGCAGACAAGAAGTTCACGATTGCCCTCATTCCGGGTCTTACGACCGATGCCTTCTACATCACCATGCGCAAGGGCGCCGAGGCCGCAGCCAAGGCCGTCGGTGCGACGCTGGTGTTCCAAGGCGGCCCCGATTTCAACCCGGTGACGCAGGTTCCGGTTCTTGATGCGGTGATCGCCAAGAAGCCCGATTTCATTCTGATTGCACCGACCGACAAGGACCAGCTGATTCAGCCGCTGAAAAAGGCCAATGATGCCGGCATTCCAATCATCACCGTGGATACCTTCATCGGCACCGGTGTCTACCAGACCGGTAAGGGCGACGCCGATTTCCCGCTCTCCTACATCGCTTCCGACAACCTGCTCGGCGGCGCCATTGCAGCGCGTGCGCTGGCAAAGGCCGTCGGCGAAAAGGGCAAGGTCTACGTTTCCAACGTGAAGCCTGGCATCTCGACCACCGACCAGCGGGAACAGGGCTTCAAGGACGAAATGAAGAAGTACCCGAACATCACCGTTCTGGAGACGCAGTATAACGACGACGACGCCAACAAGGCTGCATCTCAGCTGCAGGCGGTCTTTGCTCGCAACTCCGATCTGGACGGCGTCTTCGGGGCGAACCTGTTCTCCGCCCTTGGTGCCGCGAACGGCGTGCAGCAGGCCGGCCAGACGGGCAAGATCCGCGTGGTCGCCTTCGATGCGCCGACGTCGATCGTCGACAACATCAATTCCGGCCTTGTCGATTTGGCGATCGCGCAGCATCCTGCGGAGATTGGCTATTTCGGCGTGATGGCAGCTTACGCGCATCTGACCGGCAATTCGATCCCGACCGCGATTGGCACCGGCTTCACGGTCATCGACAAATCGAACGTGACCGACAAGAACGTTGCGAAGTTCATCTACTCCGACTGATGCGGAGATAGTCTGTGCCTCGCCGGTCGGCGAGGCACATCATCCAACGATGATAGAGCGAATGGCGCCTTAATTTCAATCGTCGCGCCTTCAGGTTTCAGTTTTGGACCAGTCCATGACAATCGACAATGCAGAGGTCCGCAAGGCGGATCATCATGTGGCGCCGCAGGCGGACCACGGCGACCAGGCAAAAACAATCCTAAACCGCATCGCGCAATTGCGTGCATGGCTCTTTCTTGCCGCGCTTATCGTGACTTTCGAGATCTGGGCGCGGATCGATTTCGGTGGCACGTTCGTCGGCTCAAGCTTCAACTGGCAGTCCGTCGCGATCTTCGCAGTGGCGCCGCTACTGCTTGCGATCGGGCAGACCTTCGTCATCATTTCCGGCGGCATCGACCTATCGACCGGCTTCATCATGGGCCTTGCGGCCGTCGTCGCAGCGCATATTGCCAATATTGCCGGGCTCTACATGTCGCTGCCGATAGCGATGGTATTCGGCATTCTCGTTGCCATGCTGGCCGCCGCCATACCTGGCTTCATCAACGGTCTCCTGATCTCCCGTCTCAAGGTTCCGCCATTCATCGGCACGCTCGGCATGTTCGGCGTCGCCCGCGGCACGGCCTTCCTGATTGCTGGCGGGACCACCGTACCAGTGAAGAATTCCTATTTTGCCGAACTCGGCAACGGGCGGTTCTACGGCGTGCCTTATCTGGTTATCGTCACGCTCGTCTTCGTGGTCATCATGCATTACCTGCTGAGCCAGACACGCTTCGGCCAGCACAACTACGCCATAGGCGCCAATGCCCAGGCCGCCCGGCGCGCCGGTATCGACATCAAGTCCCATCTCTTGCGGCTCTATATTCTCTCTGCCGTCTGCGCCGGTTTGGGTGGCGCGCTCTATGCTGCCCGCTTCACCGCAGGCGCAGCCCAGGCGGGCGAGCCCCTGCTGCTTGATAGCGTGGCTGCCGTCGTCATCGGCGGCGCCAGCCTATTCGGCGGGTCCGGCACGATCATCGGCACTGTTGCGGGCGCTCTCGTCATAGCCGTCATCCAATACGGTCTCGTCTTCATGAACGTGGAGCCGTTCTGGCAGTTCATCACGGTCGGCATCGTCATCATCATTTCGGTGCTCATCGACCAGGCGCAGCGCCGGTTCAGCGGAGCAAAACAGGATGAATAGTGCAACTCCCCTCCTCGAGGTCCGCAATCTCTCGCGTTATTTCGGCGCGGTACGTGCACTCGACAATTGCTCCATGGTCGTCCGGCCAGGTGAAGTCGTGGCTCTCGCCGGCGATAACGGTGCCGGCAAGACGACGATGATCAAGGCGATCTCCGGCGTCTATCCGCCGACCGCGGGCGAAATCCTGATCGAAGGGAAGCCCGTCACCTTCTCCTCGCCGCAGGATGCACGCGAAAAAGGTATCGAGACGATCTACCAGGACCTCGCGCTCGCCGACAATCTGACGATCGGCTCCAATATCTTTCTCGGCCGCGAGCCGATGAAGAAGCTCTTCGGCTTTCTGCCGGTTCTCGACCGGAAAGCCATGGCGGAAGCGGCGCGCAAAACGATGGCGGAGCTCGATTTCCATGTGAAGCGGCTCGATGCGCCGGTCAGCAACTTCTCCGGCGGCCAGCGCCAGGCGGTTGCGATCGGACGCGCAGTTTACTGGAATGCCCGCATCCTCGTCATGGATGAACCGACCGCTGCACTCGGAGTTCCGGAACAGCGCAAGGTCGTGGCTCTGATCAAGTCGCTGAAGGCGCAAGGGCGCGGCGTGATCTTCATCTCGCATAATCTGCAGGACATCTTCGCCGTCTCCGACCGCATTGTCGTCCTGCGGCGCGGGATTGTGGCAGGCGAGCGCAACATCGCCGACACCAACCACGAGGAAGTGGTGAGGCTCATGATCGGCGGCTGACCCGTCACCGCGGCGCAGTTCGTTCAAAACAGGGCGATAGTGATGAAGTGTCATCACTATCGCCTTGTTTGTTTGCGTCAGGCTCTTGGATGGTCGACCGGCGTTACGTGAGCTTTTCTCCGCGCCGATCATTACGGCACAATGAGATAGCGGTGTTCTTCAATCGATATGACTCTTGCCGGCCATATGCCGTGCTATGGGAGATATCTACCTATTCCGACGATCAATATCGACGGGAAGACCGTTCTGACGAAGATTGCGGGAAACCGAGCGCATTTCTTGGAGGCAAGCGGGAATGAACAAGACGAATAATATCGTATCCTTCACCCGGACGCCCCCAACGGTAAGTGATATTACTGCGATCGCACGGCGCAATGCCAGGATCGTGATTTCAAAAGACGTCGAAGAAAAGATTGCGACCGCCCGCGTCGTCGTAGAGCGTTACCTCGCCGATGACCGACCGGTCTATGGTTTGACGACCGCGTTGGGCGCCGGTGTCGATACCCGGCTCGCCACAGACGACTTGATCGCCTTTCAATGGCGCGTCCCGCAAGCCCGCGCGGTCGGGGTTGGACCTGCCCTTTCCCGCGACGCTGTCCGGGCGATGATGGCCACCCGTATTGCCGGCATGACAGCCGGCGGCTCCGGCGTGTCGCTACCGGTTTTCAGCGGCCTCGTCGCTGCACTGAATGCGGGCTTTCATCCGGTCGTACCATCGCTCGGCTCGATCGGTGCCGCCGATCTTGCGCCCCTGGCACATATGGGACGGGCCTTACTAGGCGATGGCGAGGCGGAACTCGATGGGGCGATCATGCCGGCGCTCGACGCGCTCTCGAAAGCTGGTCTAAAGCCTTTGCCCATCGCGCCGAAAGACGGCCATGTCCTCGTGGTCGCAAACAGCCTCTCAGTCGGGAAGGCCTGTCTGTGCGTCGAGGATATCGAACGCTTGTTCGATTGGTCGCTCTCGGCTGTCGCGCTGAACTTCGAGGCATTCCGCGCCAATATCTCGGCTTATGACGACCGGGCTCTGGCGGCAAGACCGGCCTTCGGTCAGCGTGAGGCGGCAGCGCGGCTTCGCGATATGCTCTTCGGAAGTTCTCTTCTGGCGGACGGTGCGGCACGGCGTCTGCAAGATCCTCTGAGCTATCGTTGTGCCCCGCAGGTCTGGGGCGCCCTGCTCCACGCGATCGGCGAAGCGCGCGCTGCAACCGAGATCGAGCTTACCAGCTCCGGTGACAATCCCATCGTGCTGGGCGAGGAAGGGCTTATCCTGTCGCATGGCAATTTCGACATGACGGCCTTTGTTTTGGCCTGGGAGCGGCTCGGCCAGGCAATCGCCCATTGCGCGGCGGCGACCGCCTATCGCACCATGAAAATCATGTCTCCGGGCATGTCGGAGCTGCCGCGTTTCCTGACCCCGCTCGGGCAGAGCAGAACGGGTTTTGCCACGGCGCAGAAAACGGTCTCGGCGCTTGAAGCGGAGATACGGCATCTGGCCATGCCCGTGTCATTGACGCCCATCCCGGTAGCCGATGGCGTCGAGGATCAGGCGTCCATGGCGCCGAGTGTTCTGTCGAAAATCGAAGCGATGATCGAGCGGCTGCGTTATCTTGTGGCCATTGAACTCGTCGCGTCTGCCCAGGCAGTCGAGTTACGCGGTGTTACGGGTGAGCTCGGTCGCGGAACGCTGGACGCCTATCGACAGGTGCGCCAACTGGTGGCACCACTCAAGGAAGATCGCGCTCAAGGTCCTGATTTTCAAAGAGTGTCGGAATTTATCGCAGAGACTGCGGCGAAAGCCGGTGACATGCCTGGAGAACGGTAATGCAGGAAATCTGGATTGATTATCTCAATGCCATCGATGTCAAGGCGCTGGCGCTTTCCAATAATGAAATCCTTGAGGCGGTAACCAAGGCGCTCGATGCGCAAGGACGCGGCGAAACGGTGATTGAGCCCCGCGTTCATCTCGTGCCTGAGAGCTCCGATAAAGGTCACTTCAATGTGCTACGCGGTTACGTGAAGCCGCTCGATTATGCTGGCGTCAAGATCGTCGGCGATTTCGTCGATAACTACAAACAGGGGCTGCCCTCCGAAATGGCTGTCCTTAACCTGTTCGATCCGCGCACCGGCATGCCGAAAGCCATCGTCGATGCGACTGCCATCACCGATATGCGCACCGGCGCCGTCACCGCCATCGGCGCTCGCCATCTCGCGCGCAAGGACAGCAAAATTCTCGGCCATATCGGCGCGCGCGGCACCTCCTACTGGAACGTGCGGCTGCTCGATCACCTCTTCGATTTCGATGAGATCCGCGTGCACTCGCGCCGCGCGGAAAGCCGAGATGCGTTTGCGGCACGGCTGGAAGCCGATCTTGGCAAGAAGATTATCGTGACGGATAATTGGGAGGATTGCCTGAAAGGCGCCGATATCATGATCGAGGCAAGCCGCCTGCCGGAGCCGACGCCGCTCTTCAAGACCGCCTGGGTCAAGAAGGGCGCCTTCGTCGTGCCCTACGGCACCATGAGCGCGCTCGAATTCGATCTCACCGATATCATGGACAAGGTCGTCGTCGACGATTGGGGACAATGCGGCCCTGGCCGCCCGTTCGGCGCGCTTCGCCGCCATGTCGATGAGGGCAAGGTGACGGCCGAGACGCTGCATGCGGAGATCGGCCAGATCGTCTGCGGCGCCAAGCCAGGGCGAGAAAGCGATGACGAAACAATCCTCTTCTGGCATCGCGGCCTTAGCACGACCGACGTTGCGCTCGGCGCGGCTATGGTTGAAAAGGCGAAACGCATGAATATCGGCCAGCGGCTTCGGTTTGCGTGACGCGCCATGACGGTATCTCCAATTCCCGCTATTGCCTGCTCGCGAATGTACAATCTGAGCCCGAAGATATCAGGGCTTTGGGATCGGCTCTTTCATTGGCTTGCGAACCGGTCAGGCGTCGAGCTCGAGATCATTGCCCATGCCGCTCCCGCACCTCTTTCGGAGCTATGGGCGCGCCCGGACATGGGTGCCGTCTTCATGTGCGGCTTTCCGTTCTCTCAAATGCGGAAAGCGGAGCGTCCGCAGCCATTGGCTGCTCCCATTTCGCTGGCGGACTGGGCAAACGGGCAGCCCGTCTATGCGAGTCATATCATCGCTGCGCGTGATCGGCCGCTCGCAGAAGCCGATCTTGCGGCTGCGCGCTGGGGCTGGACCGTGCGGGACTCGCAATCCGGCTACAATGCGCCACGAGAATTCTTTGCATCGCTTGGCGGAAAGTCGGCGAACAAGATTGTCGGCCCGCTCCTCAATCCGCGCGGCGTCATCGAAGCGATCCGTTCGGATGTCATCGATGTCGGCGCCATCGATGCCTATGCCTACCAACTTCTGAACATCCATGAGCCGGACGTGCTTGCATCGTTGCGAGTTATCGCCACCACAAAGCCGGCACCTTTTCCTCTGCTGGTTGCCTCCCGGCAGCAGTCTCCGCAAATCGTTGCAGCGCTTCGCGCTGCGCTGGTTGGCGCTCACCAGGATACTGAAGGACGTCATATTCTTAGATCGCTTGGCTTGGCAGCCTTTGCCGAACCGGACGTTGCTGCCTGTGAACAACTGCCTGCACGAGCACGCACCGTTGATGAAGTCCTCGGGACGTGGTGAAGCTCGAACGAACCTTTACCGTCTCGCTACAACAGCAAAAGAAACCGCAATAGCGGTACCTCACGCGTCATCTGCTTGCTTCAGCAATCTTTCCGCAGCCAAGCCCAGGCATTCCTCGAAAGCCGTGAGATCAAGGAAACGCCGATCCGATGCGACCTTACGGATGACGATGACGCCGCCGCGCGCCGCTATGCCGCCATCGAGCATCAGATTGTCGGCCATGTCGAAGTTTTCCAGCGCCATGCCGTCGGGACCGCGATGGCGACCGTCCGGCCCCAGTCGAACCTCTCCGCCGTAAAGCCTGCTCACACGTTCGAAATGGTCGTCGACGCAGTTGGAAAAAGCGAATGCCGGACAGCCGCGCGCGCACATGAACCCGAGCTCGAAAGCAGTTCCAACGTCGGCTGCAATACCGCGAAACGGCGTCAGGTTGGCGATGATGAGGTCGGCGCCGGACATCAGCCTCTCATTGATCGCGCTGATGGCAAGGCCGCGCTGCCGGCGTGTTTCCGTCTCGGGCACGGCGAGATCGCCCGGCGAAACAGGCGTAAAGCCGTAGCTGCGCGCCAGTGCGATCTTACGATCGAGGATTTCTCTCGCGTTGGGAAGGAAGACTTCCGGGCCTGCCAGATACGCTCTCAATGCCTTGCCTCTTCGATCGAATATTGCACCGCAGGAGCCGCGGAACCATATGAAGCCTATGGCCGATTCAAGGCTCTTCTGCCATAGCCGGGCAAATAATTTACGAAATCGTGAATTAGGGGCGATTGCCGTTCCCGGCCATTGGCAAGGCGCGTATAGTTCTGTTCGGATTGAACAGTGCTCACGATCCATGACGGATGACGGAATTTGTGGGGTATAGGAAATGCAATCTTCCATAGAGGCAGTTGCCGCCTCGGCGCAGGACGATCAAGGCAACTGGCCGACAAAACAAAGCAAGATCCTTGATTGGCTTATGAACGACGTCCGCGAGCAGCGGTTCATCGACAACATCCTTGTCGAGCTTTGCGAGAAAATGCAGGCGATCGGGATTCCGATCGCAAGAGCGACGATGCATTTCAGAACATTGCATCCGCAATGGCTCGGCGCGAGAATTCTATGGCGCACCGGTATGAAGGAGGCGGACATCGCCACCTTCAGTTATGGGGTCGAGAATACGCCTCAGTTTCTAGCAAGCCCCATCAACGAGATCTTCAACGGCGCGACCGAAGTCCGGAAAAATCTTGAAATCTGCCCAAAAACGGAACTGAATTATCCGCTCTACAAGGAAATGCATGCGGAAGGGCTGACCGACTATATCGCCTGGC
Organism: Rhizobium sp.; assembly: GCA_039593415.1. Taxonomy (GTDB): domain Bacteria; phylum Pseudomonadota; class Alphaproteobacteria; order Rhizobiales; family Rhizobiaceae; genus Rhizobium. The sequence goes on from JBCNPI010000065.1 coordinate 15,122, forward strand.
CGATCTACCACACACTTGGCAAGCGCCACATCGTGACCTTCGCCACAGATGCCCCTGGCGGCTTCACCGAGCAGCACATCACCTTCCTGAAGGATCTGCTGCCAGCGCTAACGATGGTAACCGAGATCCGGCTGAAGAACATCATGGCGCGCACATTGCTGCGCACCTATGTCGGGCCGCATGCCAGCGAGAAGATCCTGGCCGGCGCCACGACCCGTGGCAGCGGCACGACGGTCGGTGCTGCTATCCTCATTTGCGATCTGCGTGATTTCACGACCATCTCGGATATGTGGCCGCGCGACGATGTTATCGAACTGTTGAATGGCTATTTCGACGCCATGGTCGAACCGATCGAAAAGCACGGCGGCGAGATCCTCAAGTTCATGGGCGATGGGCTCTTGGCCATTTTTCCGTTGAGTGATCCGAATGCCTGCCACAATCTTCTTCTCGCCATCAGCGAGGCGCAAACGGCCATTGCGGCGCTTAACGAGGAAAATCGCAAGCACGGTCGCGAAGTATTGCGTTATGGCGTGGGCGTGCATGTCGGTGATGTGATGTACGGCAATATCGGCTCGCGCACTCGGCTTGATTTCACAGTCATCGGTCCGGCTGTCAATATCGCCTCGCGGCTGGAATCGCTGACCAAGGAGGTCAAGCGGCCGGTGCTGCTTTCAAAGTCGTTCGTCGATATGGCGGGCTGCCAGTGCGACATGGAAAGCCTCGGCTCCTTCCCGCTCAAGGGGCTTGGAGAACCCGTCGATGTGTTTGCCTTCGCCGCAAAGGAGAAGCTGCTGCAGCATGGCTGATCGGCGAGCCGCCGATTTTGTACGGCGCGATTCAGTCGGTTGCAAAACGTGAAATGATGCGGGGATGCCGTGGCGGATGGACTTCCCTATATTGTTAAAGTGGATCATGGCGATAGCCGCCTTAATTTTGGGATCGTTGTGCGCGTACGAACGTTAAGTATGGGTTGATTCTATCGGCTCGGCCACGAGGGTGCCTGCCACCCATAATACTCTGACAAGGAGAAAACAGATGAGAAAAATTCTGACCCTGGCGTTTTCAGCAGCATCGTTGATCGTTGCTGGCGCGGCGGTGGCACGGGCGGCAGACATGCCGACGACCTATCGCGAAGAAGAGCCGGACCAGCGTAATGGCGTAAAAATCGGCTACCTCGAATGCGAAATCGGCGGCGGCGTCGGCTATGTCCTCGGTTCGGCAAAGGAAGTGGATTGCACCTTCCATTCGACCGTTGGACGCGAACGTGTCGATCATTACACCGGTGCCATCAGAAAGATGGGGGTCGATCTCGGCTTCACGACGCGCAGCCGGCTTGTCTGGCTGGTTTTCGCACCAACAGCCGGCTATCATCATGGTTCTCTGAGCGGCCTGTACCAGGGGGCCACTGTTGAGGCGACCGTCGGTGCCGGCGTCGGTACGAACATTCTCGTGGGCGGCACGTCCGGTTCCATTCATCTTCAGACGGTGAGCGTAACGGGTCAGCTCGGCCTGAACCTTGCGGCAACCGGCACTTCGGTTACGCTGACCTCGGCCGATTGAAGGTTTCGGCCGCAAGCTTGAACCATCATGATATGGCCGCTCTCGCCTGGCGCCGGAGCGGCCATTGTTTTTTTCGCCACAACGCAAGCCGTCTTGGATGTCGCCGCAGCCGCGCGGCACTATAGCTATGCAAGAGACTCATTGGAGCCAGGTTCATGACCGATACAGTCACCGATCGCTTTCTTCGTTATGTTGTCGTCGACACGCAATCGGACCCGACCTCATCCGCACAGCCTTCGACGGAAAAGCAAAGGGATCTCGGAAGGATCCTCGTCGAGGAATTGCTGGCGATCGGTTTGAACGATGCGCATCTGGATGAGCATGGCTATGTCTATGCCACCATCCCATCGAATGTCGACAAACCGGTTCCAGTCATCTGCTTCTGCTCTCACATGGACACAGCGCCGGACTTTACCGGCACCAACGTCAAGCCGCAGATCCTGCGAAACTATAGCGGCGGCGATATTCGCCTTGCCGGGGACCCGCAGCAGGTCATCCTTGTCGACGAGCATCCTGCCCTGCGCGATCAGATCGGCAATGACATCATCACCTCGGACGGAACGACGCTGCTCGGAGCCGACGATAAAGCCGGCCTCGCCGAAATCGTGACTGCCGCCCAATATCTTGTCGACAATCCCGATATTCGCCACGGCACGATCAAGCTGCTGCTGACCGTCGACGAGGAGATCGGGCGCGGCGTCGACAAGGTCGATCTGAAGAAGCTGGGAGCACGGTTTGCCTATACGGTCGATGGCGAAACGGCTGGGCATATAGAAGACGAGACCTTCTCCGCCGACAGCGTCGAAGTCGTCATTCAGGGTGTGGCCATTCATCCCGGCTTCGCCTTGGGAAAAATGGAAAATGCCATCAAGATCGCAGGCGCGATCATCGATAGGCTGCCAAAGGAAATTGCCCCCGAAACGACGGCCGGACGGGAGGGCTTCATTCATCCGACCGGTGTCACCGGCTCCATGGAAAAGGCTTCGCTTGGCTTCATTATCCGCGATTTCGACGAGTCCGGTCTCGCCGAGAAGGAAGCCGTGCTGGAAGCGATCGTCAGGGATGTCATGGCGGCCTATCCCGGTTCCTCCCACACATTCACAGTCAAGCGTCAGTACCGCAACATGAAGACGATCCTCGATCGCCATCCGCAGATCGTTGACAATGCCATCGAAGCAATCCGACGCGCCGGCATGACGCCGGTGCGTGGCCGCATTCGCGGCGGCACAGACGGGTCGAGGCTGTCGTTCATGGGATTGCCGTGCGCTAACATTTTCGCCGGCGGCCATGCTTTTCACTCACCGCTGGAATGGGTCAGCCGTCAAGACATGGAAAAAGCGGTCAAAACGCTCGTGGAACTGGCAAAAATCTGGGCGGAACGTGCATAGGCCGGCCTGCGGAAATGACTACCAATCCATGCGGTCGATTGCCTGCCGACTGCGGCGCCACATCATGCCGGGGGCATCCACGGCCGTGTTCAGCAGGTGACGCGCACCCTCGAGCGGATGGAATCCGACCCTCTCTTCGACGGCGACAGGCGCATCGTCGATCTCCGGCGATGGAGCGGCCTCCGCATATTCCGGATGACCGGCAATCAGCGGATCTCGCGTTTCGCATTGCGGCAGGCAGCGGTCGAAATGTTCCACGTCACCGGCCAATGCGACCTTCGTCTTCGCCGTATCGAAGTGGACTGCCGCGCGCTTTGCCGCCGCGCTGTTCTTGATCATTGCGGCAAGCGGCGATGGCAGCGGAATCGGCACTGATGTCAACGGTTTTGCAGGGCTCGCATCGATTGCTCCCTGCAACTCGTTCATGGCGAGCAGTTGTACGGGCCTCGTGCCGCTGATCGCCAGGCGGCCCGTTTCGTCGATAAACCGCATGGCTCGGTCGCTTGGAGTAGTCTGCACAATCATATAGAGCGCACCGACGACGGTGCCGCAAACTGCGAGCCCGCATCCGAGTCTCCGGGTTGTCTCGCTTTGGCCATTCCACCATTTCACAGGCTGCGTATCCATTGACCGCTCCACTGGACAAATCTCGGATGGTCATTCTCATGAGAACTGTGGCGCCGCCTTTACCGAAACATGGCCAATTACGGACCTTTTGCAAAGAAATATTATCGGATGCGCCGCATTCTTGCGCCAGAAACGAATTGCCGTCTGCGAGCCGCTATTCAATCCGCAGATCAGACGCCCACTCCGGAATGCAGCCGCGTTCAATAGCCGTGCCAACGCGCCAGGCAAATGTGCCGATACGGTGGTGGTGACGCTCACCTTTTGATTTCCAAATGCAGCGCACGACCTCGGATTATCGACGATGATATCGGCCCGCCATCAGGCTCAAAATCCTCTTATTTTATGGAAGCAGTATACCGGGCAGGCGATCTCGACATGGCGGCAGTCGGCATCATGCCAGCGGATGCGATGAGCAGGAATGGCGTCGAAACGAGTTTGTATTGAGGGTAGGTCGAGTGGCAGCCGTTCAGCTTTGCCGAGACGTTACTGCCGGACAAACCTAGTTCTGCACGAAAACCGATGGCATCAGATTGGCTCGGGCAGAATAATGCGGCTGGCCGGCGACATGAGATATCACCAGCACATAGACCAGGATCGCACCGACGACGATAGCGATGCCGTTTAGGGGAAAACCTGCCTTCGATTTTACCCCGTTCGGCGCTTCCGGTTGATTTGCTGGGATAGTCTTTCCGACGGGCGATCGCGCAACGGCAACGGGAAGCAGCAGCTCCCTTTCCATGCGGGCTTGCGCATCGGGGTGGTTGCTGTATTTCGTTTGGGACCGGAACTGGATGACTTCGCCCATTTTTTCACGCGGTTCCTTTTACCGCCTGCAGCTATTGGCCGTTGTTTTGGCTATTGTCTTTATCATTAAAGTCGACACGAACGACCACCTTTTCCGGCCGTTGTTCGCCATGCGGAACGATAACAGTGACGATACAGCGATTCTCGCGCGGCCTGACAGACAAGAGCCGTCCCTTCGTCTTCGTCAGAACTTCATCCACTGCATTCGAACAATCTTGAATCTTGTAAGCGCTCTGAACGACTTGATTTTGGCCCGCCAGTGCGGAGCCTGCAATCAAAATCCCGGCCACTGCTGTCAAGATCCTCATCATTTGGCCACTATACTCTAACGAAGCTGGCGAGGCGACAGTGGTTTGCAAGAAAGCCGGTCTATTTGCGTCATCTTTTCGCTGTGTGTGGTCAAAGTCGCAACAGGCAAATGTCTCTCGGGGATGATGAAGTTTCACATCAAATTCCAGGAAGAGGCTGCCGATTTTAGAGGTTTTGCCGCGCGATTCGATGACCTCATTGTACCGGCGGGTGAGTTCGTTCTTGCGTCAATAGTCCTTTCACGCGACAAATTCCTCATGATCATCCCGACGACCCATCCCTTCGATTTCGACCCCACCTACGGCATGGAGCCTGAGCAATTGCTGGCGATAGAACCGCCGCAGGCGCCGACCGGCTTCGATGATTTCTGGCGGCAACGCTACAAGGCGGCTCTTGCGATCGATCCGCAACCGAGGCTGCGGCATAGCCGATTGCGTCATGCCGATTGGCACGTCTTCGATATCAACTACGTGTCGACGGGATCATTTCAGATCAACGGTTGGCTGCTTGTCCCTCGGGCGGGTCAAGTGCGGCGTGGCCTCGTCGTTGGACACGGATATGGCGGAAGAGACCAACCCGAGTTCGATCTGCCTGTGGAAGAGACGGCTATCCTGTTTCCATGCTGCCGTGGGCTTTCCCTCAGCGCCAGCCCTCAGATTCCCGCAGATGCGTCCGGACATGTTCTTTGCGGCATCGAGAGCCGCGATCACTATGTCATCGGCGGCTGTGTCGACGACATCTGGCTCGCCGTTTCGACTCTCGAGACCCTTTATCCCTGGCTTGCCGGCCATATCGGTTATAGCGGCATCAGCTTCGGTGGCGGTATCGGCGCTTTGGCAATTCCATTCGATGCGAGGATCGGGCGCGGCCATCTCATCGTTCCGACTTTCGGCCACAGACAGCTCTGGCTGAGCTTGCCGACGATTGGCAGCGCCCAATCCGTCCAGGCCTATCAGAAACGACAGGGCAGCGTTCTGGAGACACTGCGCTTCTTCGATGCCGCAATCGCGGCAACTCGCATCGCTGTACCGATGCTTGTCGCGCCTGCCCTTTTCGATCCTGCGGTTGCCCCTCCGTGCCAATTCTCCGTCGCAAATGCGGTTCAGAAATTTAATGAAATCTTCATCCTGGATGCCGGCCATTTCGAATATGCTGGTATGGAAGAGCAGAATGCAATTCTGCGAGACAAGGTCGGGCAATTTTTCAAGGTGCTATGAACCGCGAATACCTGCGCTGGTACAGTCCGAGGCTGGATCGAGACATGGAATTGCTGGTGTTCGGCCATGCCGGCGCCAAGGTATTGGTGTTCCCCACGCGTGACGGTCGCTTCTGGGAATACGAACAGATAGGCGCCGTCGCCAGTCTTGCCGACAAGCTGAATGCCGGACATCTTCAGCTTTACTGCATCGAAGGCCTGGCGACGGAGACCTTCTATGGTTCCCATCGCCACCCCGCCGAACGCATTCGCCGCCATAACGCTTTCGAGGAATATATTCTCAACGAAGTGCTGCCGCTGATGGCCCAGAAGAATGGGCATGAGTGCACCATCGTTCATGGCTGTAGCCTCGGCGCCTTCCAGGCTGCAAGCCTGGTCTTTCGCCACCCTCACCTATT
>JBCNPI010000066.1:0-21124 GCA_039593415.1 Rhizobium sp.
GTTGTCACAGTCGCTACGGGGATTTGGACAGCATTATCAAATGTGAGCAGGCTCTAAAGCTGTTTAACACCGATCAACGAGTACCTAACCCTCATAGAGGCCCGAGGCCACGGAGCTTGCAGACTTTAATGCCACGGCGAAATCGACATCTTTCTCCACTCTGACCCCTTTGGCCCGCCAGGCTTCAGCCTTCGCCAGGTCGCCCGACAGCCGCCGCGTGTATCGAACGGCCGTCCCCTTTTCGAGGTCAACCAGCCAAAGACCCTCTTCACCGTGAATGCCAATCAGAACTGCGCCCGCCATCATCTCTTCCTTTTCAAAAGCCGGCCTTCAACAGGCCCTCCCTGTAATGCTCTGTCTGCCACTTTTCCTTGTTTGGAATCATGGACAGCCATGCTTCCAGATCGAAATTCGGGTTGTCGCGCAAGGCGCGCAGTCGATATGTCTTGGCTTTGGCAGGATTTCCCAGCATAGCCCAACTTGCCGCCGCAAGCCTGCTTGCCGGTCCCGGGTCTCTCATCCTGTCCAGATAGGACAAAGCTTCGGTGTATTCCCCAAGGAAATAGCTGGCTCCCGCGGCAGTCCAGTAATAGTAGTCCGGGGCAAGCGGATTGAGGTCAAGAGCCGTTGAAACCTTCGCCAGTGCCGCTTTCGGATTGGCGCCATGGGTGAGGCAATCGGCGTGACTGCAGATCACATCCGCATAGTGCGGGCTAAGCTCCTCGGCATTCGACAAGGCTTCAAGACTACCGTCGATATTGCCACGGTAGAGCCGAACGGCACCGATTTCCTTGAAGCCTCCGGCGAACTGGCTGTCATCGCGGATTGCGTCCGCCGCCATTTTCTCCGCTTGAAGCAGCAAGTCGCCATCACCGCGGGCCGTCAGAACCCACTCCATCGTCAGCGTTCTGGCAATGCCCGCAAGTGCCGCCGCAAAACCCCGCTCATGCTCGAGAGCTTCCTTGAAATGCTTGCGCGCGCGGCGAACATTCTGAAGGCCGAGGCGGGACAGGCATTGTACGCCTTCGAGATAGGCAAAATAGGCCTGAGGCTTGCAGCTGAAATCGGAAACGATGTGATGGAAGGCACCGACACGCTCGATGATGGAGTTCTGGATCGCGGTGGCGATCGTGTTGCGATGCTCCGTTATGGCCGCGTTATCCAGCTGGACGCGCGTTGCCCAGACAACTTCATCGCGGGGCATGAAAATCAGCTGCGCGAAAAGGTTGCCGCCCGTCCTCTTCGTATCCAGCGCGTAGACTACATTATGCTGCCTGAGAAGCCCGGCCTTGTCATTTGAGGAGCGGATCTGTTCGGCCGTGTAGGGAGCGACCACGGATACGCTTCGATCGACGCAAAGGCTGATCGTCAGGTCTTCGATGACCGCATTGGCGACCGAGCCGGCCTGCTCCGATTCCTCCAGCGTCTCGGGGGGAAGCAAGGCGATACGCGGCACGTTGCTGTCGGTGGCGAGCGGAATAGTATCGTCAGCCAAGTGGGCCGAATTCGGATCTTTCGTTTCGCCAATTACCTGGATGTAGGAGGTGATCTTCTCGCCAAGCGCTATCCTGACCTCATCATCGGAGTGATCCCGGTCTAGCAGAAGCGTGGCTGCGCGCTTCAATTCACCACGATATTGGGGCGAAAAGGGTTCGTTCAGCGTCTTGAAGAATTCGGCTCGCAGCTCTCCTGCAAGCCGCGCCCGAACGTCGCGCACCCAGACGGCCACCGCTCCGGAGCCGCTGCCGTAAACGGGCAGAAAATTCTTGGCGACAGCATCGGTAAGCGCGCCCAGCCTGGCGACGCCGGACGCATTCTCGATGGCATCCAGATCGCATCGCAACGTGTCGAAGTTCAAAGCGATGTTCGTAGCGATGCCGCTGATCAGCGGCTTTGGGGATCTGGACGTCGCGGTCGCCAAGCGCAGCAGGGTCGATCTCAAGTTGGCGCCGGCTGCTTGAAGATTGCCGGACCAGAGAAAAGCTGCCAGATCCTTGCGTGGTATGGATTGTCTGCTGTCGTAGAGATAGGCCAGCATGAGCAGCGCCTGTCTTGGCACATTCACACGATCGCCGTTCTCATCATAAAGGGCGCAGCTGCCGAGGGTCGTTAAATGAAATATCATCTTGCCGGATCAGCGCTCGTTGCCAGGTTCGCTTGATTGCACAAAAGCGAGGATCTTTGCCCGCAACCGCTCATCCTCGATCGCCGGTAAGGCCGTTCGCAGAACAGCCTTATGATGCTTCGCAAGTCGAAAATTAGCTAGCGCCTCCTTGGAAGGGGAGGCGTCGTCCGACGCATTTTCGAAGAAAAACATGACCGGGACATCGAGAATTTCTGAAATATGCAGAAGACGACCAGCGCTGATTTTTTCAAAGCCGTATTCGTATTTCTCAAGCTCCTGATGGCTTATGCGAAGCTTCTCGGCCAATATATCCTGCGTAATCGACAATTCCTCCCGCCGCCGCCGGATGCGCAATCCAACTTCAGCATCGATTGCATCGGGTCTTTTGTCCATGAAGAAACCATCAGAAGAGAAACGACCTTCATGTTCGCAGGTTTCCAACGAATTCACAATCTTCCAGCAAGACACTCAATATCAATTTTACATGACGCAAAGATTTCACGACCCCCTACATTAGAGATCAGAAAAATCGACCATGTAGTCATCACTTGCAGAAGCGCTCTTGCGGTTGGAGCATCCTGAACTTGGCCTGATATCGCCAGCGGAATTTATGCCGATAGCGGAATCGCCCGAGCAAATCTATGAAATCGGGCGATGGGTACTTATGCAATCCTGCGAGAAAGCCACGCGGCGATCGCACGGCGTCATCCCCGTCAAAATATATGCGATAAAGTTCGAGCCTGCCGACCTCGAAACGAACGTGCTTCATGCGCTGCATCGGAGCGGTTTGCCCGCTTCCAGACTATGCCGTGAGCTCACGTGCCTCTATCAACGCTGACCCGGCTGGACCCATCTTCAGCTACAGTTAAGGGACAGGCTTTATCGATGGACCCGCGAACAAATGCCCCCAACCGGGTGTTCGCATCAAGGTCCGTTGCCGGGTCTTAAGGCTCTGCCTCATGCCCCCGAGGCAGAGCCTCCCCGGAAAGCCGATGGAGAAATGGTAGCGCGCCTATTGGCCGAAGACGCCGACTTCGAACACGCCCGGCATCAGAAATCTTCCCATTCGCTTGTCGCCGCCAAAATAGCAATTTTTCCGCCAAAAGCCCCGACCAGCTTCTGGTTGAGTGCGCGGACAGGAGAGGTGACGGGCCTGTTCGTCCGGTCAGCTGCATGTACCGCCGGCTGGCCGCCGTTGAGTTTGAAGCCGGCGATCAGTTCCTTCAGGCGCCGGCTTCCGTTGCCAAAGTGGCACCGTTGCGTCGATCAATCTTGCCTGCGGCAAATCGAATTTTGCTCGTCAGTGCATCTGTCGTCCAGTGAGTTTCACGCGCGCAGCGGGCTGGCGCTTCCGCAAAGGTCAACCAATTAGGCTATCGATGCGGATCGGGAGCTTGCGGATACGCTTGCCGGTAGCGTGGTAGACCGCACTGGCAATCGCGGCTGCCGTTCCGACATTGCCGAGTTCGCCGAGCCCCTTGACGCCCGCCGGGTTGACGTCCCGGTCGGTCTCCGACACAAGGATGACGTTCACTTCCTGGATGTCTGCATTCACCGGCACGAGGTAGTCCTGCAGATCCCGATTGACGACGCGGGCGTTGCGCCGGTCGAATTCGGTTGCCTCGTGAAGCGCCGACGAAATTCCCCAAATCATCCCGCCCATCAGCTGGCTGCGAGCGGTCCGGGTATTCATGATCCTGCCGGCGCCGAACGCGCCCACGATTCGGGGAACGCGGACTTCCCGTGTCCTGCGATGAACGCGAACCTCGACGAATTCGGCACCGAAGGCATATTTCACCTTCTTCCCCTTATCGCCGCTCACCATTTCCAGCTTGCCTTTGTAAAGGTTGGAAACAGCTTCGGCAGAGGCTGCGTCGGGGCGAAATTCAGTATATTGCTCGATTACGCCGGCTCCCAGCTGCTTAAAGGCATCCTTGAGGTTCTGCGAGCTCTCGCCGCTGACGAGTCTGCCCGCTCGCAGCACGATCGACTTCGAATCGCGGCCGGCGAGCGGTCCGTCATTTGACGTCACCGCCGCGCGGAAGAGCTTTTCACGAATTTCTCCGCAAGCTTTGATGATCGCCGAGGAGACGCTGGCCGTGGTATTCGAGCCGCCGGCCACAGGCGCCGGCGGAAGCCGTGTGTCGCCCATCTCGACCTCGACGGCGCCTACCTCGAGCCCCAATTGCTCTGCTGCAAGCTGGGCGGCAATCGTGCGCACCCCGGTGCCGATTTCATGGGAGGCGGTCTGAACCCGCGCCCGTCCATCGTCGGTCAGAGTGACACGCACGGCGCAGGGCGCGATATTGGTGGGGTAGATCGCCGTCGCGCAGCCCATGCCGACCAGCCAGTCGCCGTCCCGCATGCTGCCTGCCTCCGGATTGCGTTTCGACCAGCCGAACTCCCGAGCGGCCTCGTCATAACATTGCATCAAGGAGCGGCTGGAGAAGGGTCGGCGGTCGATCGGCTCTTTCACCGCGTCGTTGATGCGGCGGAATTCCACCGGATCCATATTGAGGGCAACCGCCATCTCGTCCATCGCGCTTTCAAGTGCATAGACGTAGGGCGTTTCAGGTGGCGAACGCATGTAACTTGGCGTCGGCCTGTCCGCCTTGACAAGAAAGACCTTGGTCAGGACGGACCCGTAATCATACATGAGGCCGGTCGTCTTCGTGCCGCCGACCACATAGGGATCCGGGCGGGACGTCACTTCCCAGCCCTCGTGCTTCAAGGCAGTGATCTTGCCGCCCCGCATCGCGCCGATCTGGATATGGTGACGCGTTTCGGCACGATAGGTCTGAGTGGTGAATGCCTGCGGCCGTGTAACGACGCACCGTACTGGCCTGCCGAGCCTGCGGGCGGCGAGCGCGACAATGGCCGTTCGCGGCGTTATCGGGCCTTTCGATCCAAAGGCACCGCCGATATAGGGACTGACCACCCTCACCCGATCAGGTTCGATTTTCAGCTGCCGGGCGATCTCAACCTTCCAGCCGTAGACATTCTGGCTCGGTTCATCAACGACGAGTTCATCCCCTTGCCAATAGGCGGTGGTGGAGAACAGTTCGATTGGATTGTGATGCTGCGTCGGCATTTCATATTCACTGTCGATCTTGACGTCGGCAGCCGCAAAAGCGGCGTTGAAATCGCCGACCTTGACGTCTTCCTTGAACTGCTTGCTCGCTTCCGCCGCGGCTACCGTTTCGGTGCCCTCCGACCCGAAGCTCGTGCTTGGCTTTTCCGCCTCGTAGTCGACGGTGACGCGCATGGCACCTTCCCGAGCGGCCTCGAGGGTCTCGGCCAGAACGAGCGCAATGATCTGGCCATCATACCAGATCTTCGCGTCATGGAGAGGTCCCATGGAGGTTGATCCCGATGCCCCGAATTCGGGCGCTTCCAGTTCGCCCCTAATGGTCTCATGGGTGATGATATCGATCACGCCTGGCACGGCCCGCGCTCTGTCCAGATGCAAGGACGTCAAGCGGCCACGCGCAACATCACTCGTCACCAACATCGCGTGAACGAGATTGTCGACCGGAATATCAGCGGGATAGGATGCCTTTCCAGTGACCTTCAGGCGGGCGTCGATCCGCGGCAAGGGCTCGCCCATATTTTCCTTCGCAGGAGGTGCGGCCTCGTTCATGGTCATATCCTCATCTCGCGGACTTCAAGCAAGGCCCGCACCAATGTCTGTTTTCCGAGTTCGATCTTGAAGGCGTTATGCTGGCGCGGGCGCGCGTCCACAAAAGCGGCCTGCGCTGCCATTGCGGCATTCTCCTCCGTGAGCGGCTTGTTCCGGAGCGCCTCCTCGGCCGCCGTGGCGCGCCATGGGACCGTCGCCAGCCCGCCAAGCCCGATACGCACATCGCGCACGGTGTCTCCATCCAGATCGACTGCGACGGCTGTGGAAGCCAGGGCGAAAGCATAGGACTGGCGGTCGCGTATCTTGAGGTATCGGGATCGCGCGGTCCAGGCGGGGACGTTGACGACGATCGCCATAATGATCTCGCCCGGCCGCAACGTCGTTTCGAGATCGGGACGATCGCCGGGCTGGCGATGCAGTTCGGCAAAGCGGATGCGACGCATGCCGGATTGCCCGGATATGTCGACCGAGGCATCCAGTGCAATCAGCGCCTGAGCAAAATCTCCGTGATAGGTGGCGATGCAGGCGTTACTGGTTCCAAGCACGGCATGCTGGCGGTTGAAGCCCTCCATGGCCGCGCAGCCAGAGCCGGGATCGCGCTTGTTGCAAGGCCATGAAATCTCGCGGAAATATTCGCAGCGGGTCCGCTGCAGCACATTGCCGCCAAGGCTTGCCATGTTGCGGATCTGCCGGCTGGCTGCAAGCTTTAGGCTCTCGGTCAGCATAGGGCATCTTCGGTTGATTTCCGGATGGTCTTCGACTTCGCTCATGCGGACCAACGCTCCAAGGCGGATGTCGGGATCGCCCATCTCGATCGTCTTCAAAGATCGGTCCTCGATCCGGTTGATGTCCACCAGATGCGATGGTCTGGCGACCCCGAGCCGCATGTAGTCGGACATGTTGGTGCCGCCGGCGATGAACTGTGAAGGTGCAGCAGTCGGAGGAATTTCCGTTGCTTCCGCCGTCGCTGCGATGGCGCCGCCAACGTCACGGGCACTTTGATAGCTGAAGGGTAGCATCAGAGCTTCTCCATCTCGTCGCGCGCTTGCTTCACAGCAGCCAGGATATTGGGATAGGCGGCACACCGGCAGAGATTGCCGCTCATGTATTCGCGGATTTCGGCGTCGCTGCCGGCATGTCCTTCATGGACGCAGCCGACCCCGGAGAGGATCTGACCGGGCGTGCAGTAACCGCATTGGAAGGCGTCGTGGTCGATGAACGCCTGCTGCATCGGGTGCAGATGTCCGTCGGCCGGCGAAAGACCCTCGATCGTAGTGATCTGGCGCCCGTCGTTCATCGCTGCGAAACTCATGCAGGATAACGTCCGCTGTCCGTCGGTGAGCACCGTGCATGCTCCGCATTGCCCGTGGTCGCAGCCCTTCTTCGTTCCCGTGAGGCCGGCGTGATCGCGAAGCAGATCAAGAAGCGATGTACGCGGATCGATGCTGAACTGATAATGCTGGCCATTTATCAGCATCGACACCCGGACGGTACGGCCCGTGGATTGCGAGGCCGGCTCAGCCTTTTGGTCCGTTGAGCCAGCGGCGGTGGGAATCGCCGCCGCGGCGGCAATTGTTCCGGTCATCAGTGTGCGCCTCGTCAGTCCCGAGGCTGGGACTTGTGCTGAGTTGGACATGCAACACCCTTTGAATTGTCCGCTTTGGCAGCGAACCTGGCGATCCAGATGGCGGTCGCAGGTGCCGTTGACTTTGAACGAGCCCAAGACGCCCGTCTGCGGCGGATTGTTTTCCCGATTGCCTCCGCATGGGCATAAACTCGCGTGTCGAATTTTTCGGGGCCGTGGTTCGCAGAGCCCCGAAGACTGTCGAGCACCAGCGGATTGTTCTATCAACCGCAACATCGCCACGACAGGCGACGGCATCCCGGCTCTTCAGCCGGCGCCTCGATAACGACTTGATCCCAAGGACTCTTATCGCCTAAACATCTCGCGCAGCCTGGCCAGAAAACCCGGGCGATCGCCTGCCGCGATCAGTGTACGGACATAATGAGCGGCCGTGGAGGCATTCACCGTCGTCCCGAAATGGCAATGGCAGACGAGTTGATGTAACTGATTATCGCTCAGTTCAAAGAAGCGCCTGGTTTCGCCATAGCTGTCGTCCGTCAGCCCTGCCGCCCTCAGGACCGGGTCGGCAAACGCCACGGACAGCGGCGAATTGTCAGCGCGCATGAGCGCACGCTCCTTGGCCGGTTGAAACTCCGTCTCGTGTAGTGTGGAGAGTGCCCGGCCTTCACAGCGTTCAAGGAGTTCCGCCCAGCGTTTAAGACGTTCGCGGCGGGTCACCGGCAACGGGTGCGCGTATTCGAGATTGACGTTGGCGACGGTCCGAATCTCTTCAAGAGCATGGTGCTTCATAGAAAGCTCCTTTCAGATGGTAGCTATCGATTCGTCTCTGCACTCAAATTGATCGTGGCCCTGCCCACGATCATTGCCCCGGAGGCGACGGTTTGGCCAATTCCCCAAAGGGTTTCGTCAGGCGGCCAACGCGTCCCGATTTATTTCTCCCTTAGCCAAGCGGGTCAGCAGAATGTCGGTCTGCTTCTCCTCTTCAAGGCTCCTCTGCAGCACCTCTTGATCTTCGCGCAATCCCAATTGACCGGCCAGGGCAGCAACCGTGCCATATGCTGCGATCTCGTAATGTTCCAGCCTCTGCGCAGAGCCAAGAAGACCCGCGTCACGCAAATCGTTGTCTATCAGGATGGAAACCATCTTTTCGGTTTCGTGGATCAACGCCTGCATCGCCTGATCCGTATGGGCGGAGGGATCTGCGCCGTGCTTGCGCACGAGTGACACGAGGCGGTCTTTCTGGACCTCGGTTTCCGCGCGATGGTGGACGAGCGCATTCTTCAAGCTCGGATGCGATGCAATCTCAGCCATCCGCAACAAAGATTCCGCCAATTGCGTTTCGACACTGACAAGCTCCTGAAGCTCGGCAAGATACATGTCCTTGAAACTGCTGATATGCACCATGGCAATCCTTTCACCGGCTCTGGTCGGAATGAGGGCTTTCTAACCGCGACCGCGACCGAATGTTCCGGCCGAATTTTGCAGCAGGCGTGAAAGTTCAAAGCTGTCGCTTAATCTCCACGGCGCCGGACCTCGCCGATGTTTATTCGACCGACGGGATCGACGTCGAAGCAACGGACGGTTGCGCTTCTATTCGGGGAAAGCGGCAATTCGCTGCTCCTCCTAGTTGCCGCCTTTCCGCTTGGGCTCGTGGCCGTGATGGCGATCGCGTTCACCACCGCCCCCGGAGACCTTACTGCGGTCACGCCTATCCGGCTCTGCCGATGGCTTGGAAACGTTCAATGGCGCCTTCGCATTTTCATGGGAGGCCCCCGGACCGCCCTGGCGAATGCTGGCCGGTGTTTTGGTCGAGGTGGACATTAATCCCTCCTATCGATCCTGTTGGTGGCCCTGATGGCTTGTATTGATCCGGCTATTTCCCTGCTGCCCCTTCTTGCCGGGATCGACGGACATATCAGGCTCATGGGGATCGGACAGCGATGGTCTGGCGTGATCGCCAACACCCTTATCGCTTCGATTTTCCTCAGGAACCGGTGGTGGTCTGCTGCTCATCATCTCCTCCTGTCATTGTCTTGCCAGAAGCTGCGGGCGATCTGCCTGGCCGCCTTTGCGGCATCAGTACCCGATAGGGACCAAACCGTTTCCCGCTAATAATGTTCCAGGTGCACCCAAGAAGATTTCGGCACCGCACTGATCTAGCTTTAAGATCGCTTGCCGCCGCCCTCCGGGAACTGGAACATTGCAGAATTCGGGCGACAGCGCACGGACGATGCCCGAAACCGGAACAATGGGAACCAAATTTCGTTTGACTCGCGTCGTCCATAGGGAGCCTGCACATGAGTCCGCGAGCGCAATGGAAGGGATATCTGAAATTCGGAGAGGTCAGCTGTGCGGTAGCGCTCTATACGGCTGTTTCCGCCTCGGAACGGATTTCCTTTCACACGCTGAACCGTGAAACCGGCAACCGGGTCAGGCGCGAGTTCATCGACAGCGAGACGGAAAAGCCGGTCTCTCGCGAAGATCAGGTTAAGGGGTATGAGCTCAACAAGGACGACTATATCGTCCTCGAGCCGGAGGAAGTCGCCGCCGCGGTACCGGAAAGCGACAAGGTCCTGCACGTCCAGGCTTTCCTGGCATGTTCCGATATCGATGACGTCTATTTCGATCGCCCTTATTATCTGGCTCCCTCCGCACCCGCCGCCCAGGATGCATTCGCGCTGATCCGCGAAGGCATGCGCGCCCGTAAGGTTGCGGCCATCGCCCGGACCGTCCTGTTTCGTCGTCTGCGAACGTTGATGATCCGCTCCCATGGCAAGGGATTGATCGCCACCACGTTGAACTTCGACTACGAGGTTCGCTCGGCAAAAGAAGCCTTCGAAGACGTGCCGGACATAAGGATCAAGGGCGAAATGCTCGATCTCGCCAGGCACATCATTTCCACCAAGAAAGGCAGGTTCGACGCCAGGGAATTCGACGATCGCTATGAGGCGGCCCTTGCCGATCTCGTCAAAGCCAAGATCGAAGGCAGGGCAATCCCGCAGCGCAAGCCCGCGAAGGTTGCCGAGGTCGCCGATCTCATGGAAGCCCTGCGCCAGAGCGCCGGGCTGGGCGGCAAGAGCAAGATGCGCGCCAAGTCCAGCCTGAAGTCCAAAAAACCGGCGAAATCACGCGCTGCATCCTCTTCGCGCCCACAACGCAAGGCGAGCTGACCATGGCATTGGAGACCTACAATCGCAAACGCGATTTCACCAGGACATCGGAACCAAAGGGACGCACAAGCAGGAAAAAAGCCGCATCGATCGGCAACAGTTTCGTCATCCAGAAGCACGATGCGCGCCGGCTCCATTATGATTTTCGCCTTGAGCTGGATGGCGTGTTGAAAAGCTGGGCGGTGACCAAGGGGCCGAGCCTGGTCACCGGCGAAAAGCGTCTGGCGGTACAGACCGAGGACCATCCGCTGGACTATGGCGATTTCGAAGGCACGATCCCGAAGGGCGAGTATGGCGGCGGGACCGTCATCGTCTGGGATAAGGGCTCGTGGACGCCAATTGGCGATCCACACAAGGGACTGACGAAGGGACATCTCGAATTCGAGCTTAACGGCAAAAAGCTGGATGGCCGCTGGCACCTGATCCGCATGGCAGGGAAGCCGCGTGAGAAGCGCGAAAACTGGCTGCTGATCAAAGGAGACGATGATGCAGCCCGCCCGGAAGGAGCGCCCGACATCCTCGAAGAGCGGCCGGAATCGGCAAAGACCGGACGGATGATCGATGAGGTTGCCGGCGAAAAGCCGGGCTGGTCCTCAAAATCGGGCAAGCTTGATCGAAGGACAGCCAGCTCCAAGGACGGCACCATCAAGAGCAAGGAGAAGCCGAGTAAGGACGGGCCAGAGCAGGACGGCGATACAAGGCTCGTTGAACCGTCGTCCTTGAAGGGCGCCAGGAAGGCCGCTCTGCCGGCATTTGTGGAGCCCGCCCTGGCGACGCTGGTATCCAAGCCACCTATGGGCAAGCGCTGGCTCCACGAAATCAAATTCGATGGCTATCGGCTCGAGGTTCGCATCGAGGCGGGCTCCATCAAGCTGCTGACGCGCAGCGGCCTCGACTGGAGCCAGAAGTTCGGCAAGGGGATCATCAGCGCTTTCAAGGCTCTCCCTGTCGGCACGGCCATCATCGATGGCGAAGTTGTGGTCGAGCCTGCCGCCGGCGCCTCCGACTTTTCCGCCCTGCAGGCCGACCTCAGCGAAGGGCGCAATGACCGCTTCGTCTTCTACGCGTTCGATCTCATCTACCTCGACGGCTACGATCTTACCGCCTGTCCTTTGATCGGCCGCAAGGACTTGCTGCGGACGATCATCCCTTCCGAAACCGGGACACTCCGCTTCAGCAGCCATTTTGATGAAAATGGTGATCTGCTGCTGAGCCATGCCTGCCGGTTGAGCCTGGAAGGGATTGTCTCCAAGGTCGCAAGCGACCCCTATCGCTCCGGCCGCGGCAAGACATGGGTCAAATCGAAATGTTCGTCACGGCAGGAATTCGTCATCGGCGGCTGGGTGCCGTCGACGACCTCGCGAAACGCGATAGGCTCCCTGGTTCTCGGCATCTACGAGCATGGTAAGCTGGAGCATGTCGGCCGCGTCGGAACCGGATATACGCACGCCGTCGCCGAGCAGCTATTCAAAAGGCTGAGCCGCCTGAAAGCGGAGGAAAGCCCCTTCGCATCCAAGCTGACGGCGGAAGAACGTCGCGGCGTCCGCTTCATACGGCCCGATCTGGTCGCCGAAGTCGAATTCCGGGCGTGGACGGCCGACGGCCACCTGCGTCATGCCTCCTTCCGCGGCCTGAGAGAAGACAAGGCTCCACTCGATATTGTCCGCGAAACACCAAAATCCCCCGCCAAAGCGTCAGCCGAGAAACCGGCGCGGAGCAGCGTATCGCTAACCCACGGCGATCGCCTCTATTGGCCGGACGAGGGCGTGACCAAGGCGGGACTTGCAGATTACTACACCGAAGTCTGGCGCTACATGGGGCCTTTTATCGTGGGCCGGCCGCTCGCGCTCGTACGCTGCCCGAACGGGATCGGCGGCCAGCATTTCTTCCAGAAACATGCCTGGAAGGGCATGAACCGGAACATTGCTTTGGCGAAGGACCCGCAAGACGAAGAGCCCTATGTGAGCATTAATGACCTGAACGGCCTGATCGGCCTCGTGCAGGCCGCTGTCCTCGAGATCCATCCCTGGGGATCGATGGTCGGGAATTGGGAAAAGCCAGACACGATCATCATGGATCTCGACCCCGGGCCGGGCGTCGCCTGGACCGAGGTCATCGCTGCTGCGCAAGAGACCGGCGAACGGCTGAAGCGGGCGGGTCTCTTCCCCTTCGTCAAGACATCCGGCGGCAAAGGGCTGCACATCGTTTGCCCACTGGTTGCCAAGGCGGAATGGCCTGCCGTCAAGGCCTTCACCAAGGGCATCGCCGATGCGATGGCGGCAGACAGTCCCGATCGTTACGTCTCGACCATCACCAAATCGAAACGCCGCGGCAAAATCCTCATCGATTACCTTAGAAATCAGCGGGGCTCGACCGCGGTCGCGCCTTACTCGACCCGAGCTCGTCCGGGAGCTGCCGTCTCCATGCCACTTTCCTGGGACGAACTAAGCCCCGCCGTCGGGCCGGACTATTTCACCGTGCTCAACGTGCCGACACGGCTTGCGGCACTCCGATCGGACCCATGGGCCGACTTCCGGCAAGCCGCCGCACCGCTGTCCCAGACCGATGCGAAGCGGAAGCGTGGCTCGTGACAGGCGTCTGGAGCCTTTCCGCGCTTCGAAGAAAAGTGGAAAGGCTCTGGGCGGAAGCGCAACTACGCGAACTACCGCTTCTTGGCACCCTTTTCCCGCGAAAGGCTCTTTCGGAGTGCATCCATGATATTGATGACATTGTCGGGCGCAGACGTTTCCTCCACCTTTGCTCTAACGGGAGGCTTGCGGCCCTTTTTCTTGGAAGCGATGATATCGAGAAGCTTGTCCTGGACGGGATCGGAGACCATGTCAGGGGCCCACGGCTTGGTACGCTCTTCTATCAGCTCTCCGACAAGCTTCATCAGCTTGGTGTCGACCGGTTTTGTTTCGATATCTTCAAAGTAATCCTTTTCATCGCGGACCTCGTCGCCAAATCGCAAGGTCCAAAGGACGATCCCTTTGTCCCGCGGCTCCAGCATGACGGCACGTTCGCGGCGATACATGACGAGCCGGGAAATACCGACCATGCCACTCGCGGCCATTGCATCGCGGATGACACAATAGGCCTCTTCGCCGACGGCGTCATCCGGTGTCAAATAATGGGGCGTATCGAACCAGACCCATTCCAGACTTTCGCGCGGCACGAACATCTCGATATCGATCGTTCGGGTACTTTCCAGGGCGACCGCGTCAAGCTCTTCATCCTCAAGCGTGACATAGTCATCTTCGCCACGCTCATATCCCTTGACCTGATCATCTTCATCCACCGCCATGCCGGTAACCGAATCCACATACCGGCTGACGATGCGGTTGCCCGTATTTCTGTTGAGGGTATGGAAGCGAACCTTCTCGTTGTCGCTGGTCGCCGGCGCCATGGCGACAGGACAGGTCACCAGCGAGAGTTTGAGATAGCCTTTCCAGAACGAGCGAGGTGCCATGAGTTTCTCCCGGATCGAAAGAAAACAGTCTCGGCCATGCTTGGTTCCGTTTTCCGATCGATTTTCACGGGTTGTATGACGCTCATCGTCCATTGGGCTTAGCGCAGGATTTTGAACTGTTCCTGCCCCGGCTTTCTGGGTGACCTCCGGCGGCTCTTGGCAAGCCGCTTGGAAAATCTATCGAGATAGAGGTAGTCGACCGGCGTGGTAAGCAAGGTCAATGCCTGTGACAGCCAAACCGCCGCGCATCGCAAAGCCCAAGGGCTGGCGAAGTTCCGATCCTGTCCCATGGCCAAGCATCAGCGGCACCGCGCCCTTCGGAGGATCATTTGATGACACTTGCCGCAACGATCGTGGACGCCGATCTGGATCTGCGGTTAACCGAGCGGTCGATTCAGTGAACCAACTTCGCAATGTGCGACTCTGGCGGCGCGGAGTTCTCGTGCCGCCCAGACGTCGACCCGATGATGACCGCGAAGACGGCAACCGCCACGTAAACGATGGTGCCCTTAGGCTTCCGGTCGGATATGCAATGCCTCGTCGACTCTAGCGCGCGTGAACGTTCAGACATCTTGTTCCTTTGACGTTGAAGGACGCTTATCTAGTCGATCAGAAGCACCTAATGAACGCCCAGATTCGCCTGCCTCCCTTGCAAAAGGCGAATAGCTGCATGCTCTTCAACCCAATGCTTATTCCACAAATGCGCCGTAGCCTGCTTCAGCCGGTTGCCCAGGTCCATATGCAGAGCCCACCTCCCATCAGGCCTAGAGCCGACGAGCCCCACCAGACAAAGCGCTTCCGCGTGAGCGCAGCCACCGCCCCTAAGGCAATCGATACCTGCAGCATGGCGACCGCATATGCATATAAGTGGTGGTGATGAATAAGCTCATCAGCCGCGTCATCCTTCTGATCCCTCGCTTTTTCAAGCTCTTGGGCTTGAACGCTGGCAGCTTTTTGCTCGTCCGCGTATCGTTGGAGTGTTTTATCAAGGTCAGGCGATGCCGGCTTGCCGTCAGCGGTCAGAAGCCCCTTCTGCGCTTCGAGGACTGTAGCCTTGATGCCTTTTGCCTGATAATAAGCCCACTGATCGGATGCTTGGGCTTGCTTTTGCGTGGCCTCGGTCTTGAGAGCCAGCGCCTCGTTGATGGTGCCGCCTGCCAGAAGTGAGCCGAGCGCCGCAAGGGCAGCAAAGAACGCCGTCGTCAAAGCGATTGAGCGTAGCAGCGAAGCGGATTTTTTCTCGATCTCTTCATCGATCGCCTCTCGCAATTTGTCAGTATCGACCTCAATCTCTTCAGGCATCGCGCAACTCCGAAAAGTGAAAAAGCCGGCATTGCTGCACGAATCGTTTAGCGATCATGGCGTAGCCGAATTGCGATCTCAATAGCAGGCCTATCGTCGGGATGCCTTTCGAACAGAATACTGATTGCCGCCGCCTCATCAGACGGATGCGTTTTAGAGCGTTTCCAGGAAGGTGCGCGGCTCTCCATCCGGAATGTGTTGGGAAACAAGAGGATAGAGCGTTTTCGCGATCCGAAGAAAAACGGAAATGCTCTGGATGAGAAACCGGCCGGACCGCGCGCAGGCTCACGCCCGCGCAGCGGTCTCATTCTATAGCTGACGCTGCGAGCAAGACGGGCGTCACCTTAATGATCGGAGTTCAACGAACGGTAAGCAAAAACCTACTTACTCAACCGAAAGAACTTCACCCGTGCGCCGGTCGATCACAACCTTTATATCGTCGCCATCGCTGTCCGAACCCCGCACGATGAAAACATTTCGCCTGCGCGCGACATCATCCACCTCGCGCACACCTTCACCTCGCGCAATGCGGATGGCCTGACGTTCACTGATACCCATGTCAACGGGCGGCGGCTCCATACCGGGATTGACGCGCACACCGCCAGGACCGATCTCTATACTTTGTGAGAACGATGGTGTTGCTGACATGAGCGTCACTACTGCTATCGCCGTTACGGCAAGATTCTTGAGCATGGGGGCATCCGAAAAAGTTATAGGAATCGTGTCTTCACAATTTTCTCTCGCTGTTTCACGGCAAATAATCAAGAGCCGGATTCCTGCACTGATAGTCTTCGGCGCCGACTACAAGAATTCCAAGTAATCATTGCATCTGCGCGGTGGCTTCTCCGATGGCATGAGGCTTTGGAAATCGGATGACCTTGGAAGAGGGGGCAAACTTGTATTCTTCTGCCCGTAAGAGATGATCGATCAGCTTCATGAGGTCCGCGTCGCGCAGGCCTGGGAAAGCCAACGCAGCCTCCCCCATAAGCGTCGCGAGAATGACCGCCGGCGGATAGCCCGCAGTGAGGAGAACCATAAGATTGTCAGCCAAGCCATTCATTGCCTTGCACGCGCCGCCAACCACATCATGTGTTTGTCGCATTTAGGAATTCTCGTTGTTGATCTAGCGCAGTTCCGGTAGCAGCCCGCATCTTGCGCAATGGTATAATTGGTCGGCTGCATTTTAATGATCACGTCTGGGATCGGCGCAACCGCAGCCCCCGCCAGCCTGTGAGCGGAGCCAAGGATCGCGGGCCAGACAGTGCCGGCCGATGGAGCTTGGGATACGGCGTCGCGCCTTGATACCCCCTGAATCAACGTGAGATCATGGGCTGATTTTCCGTTCGGATAATGGGCGTCTAAAGGACCGTCTCAGATGGTGATTCAGACTATGGTCTGACTGCCAAAGGCATAGGTCCTATGGCTGTGGAAAGGTGAGATTTTAGCGATATTGTAGTGCGCGATGATTTGCGGGAGAGGACCGCGACGAGGGGATGACAGATGTTTTGTGAACGAACTTCGCAGGAGCATTCACTCCGTCGCTGATATTGCCAGGATCGGCCCATGCTTAACCCAACGACAGGAGGAACGACCTCCGACTTCACACAAACGACGTTCGTCACAGAAGAGAATGAAACGACGGCCATGGTATGTCGCACGGCGATCAATTGATGGGAACATCATTTGTCTGAACTTCACCCTCAATTGCTCAATTTCACGCGCAATATCATCTGCTCCTTTGTTGCCAATAATTATGTCGTTTGCGACAACGTTCCAAATCTCATTCGGGACGTCTATGTAAGCTTGGCAGTCACCTTGATTGGCAGCAGCGACGATAAAGTGACCGAAAAGCAAAAACCTGCGGTCCCGATTTCACATTCGGTGACCCCGGACTACATCATTTGCCTGGAAGATGGCCGAAAGTTCAAATCCATTCGCCGTCATCTGCGTGTCAACTATAAGCTGACGCCCGATCAATACCGGATAAAATGGGAATTGCCTGACAGCTATCCCATGGTGGCACCAAACTATGCCGCCGAGCGCTCTAGAATAGCGAAGGGGTTTGGTTCCAGCCCATATGCTCAACGAGATTTCGACTGATGCGGCCAAAGACAAACGCAAATAATTAAATGTCCGCACGTGGTCGGTTGGCCACAGCATGAAATACGCATCGATCAAAATATGGTCCAGCTCGGAATAGGCAGTCGATGGAGCAAGGAATTGAATCCAACCATAAATACGGCGCCAGTAAGCGAAATGCCAGAAACGCACTACATGGAGGCATGCATGTTCGCACTTGAGCCATTTGTTGATAGCTTGTTTAACGCGGCATTGAAGGCCGGATGGGGTCCGGAATCCATTCTTCTGGCAATCATAAATATTGCTGCGAACAACGCCGAAAAAATCAAACCATCACTCCAGGTGATGCACTCATAAACAGTAGCTTGTTAAGCAAATTGATGTCGGACAGAACGGTACACTTAGTTCAAACGATGCAGGTTTATTTCGCATTCAAGGGCGAAATGAAAAGACTGAAGGAAATTCTGGAGCAAGAGCGGCATGCGTGCGGCGAGACGATTGCGACCTTCTACGACGCCCGCAGAAATGCACCATTCGCGTTCGAAATCACACGGTTCGTCGAGTGCAGAAAACAAATGGATCGCCTCTTGATGGAGGCTGAAGAAATAATCGAAGATCTGAGTGCAGCTCCGGATAAGGTCGCGGATGCGAACTTGGGAATCGCAGAGACCTCGTGGACATCGTCCACGTAGCGGCCTCCGAAGATGACGGCGCGTCTATCCCGCTTCGCTATCGTCCACATGCCCCGAAATACCATGACGGCCCCGGGGAACGATGGCCAAAGTGCCAATGGAGGGACCGAGAGACCGCGCATTCTACGCAAGGCCCGAGACATGGCTCGGGATTGACTGAGCGATGGAAATCACCAAAAAGTACGCTTCCGTCGCCTTCTCCGTCGCGTTACCCAGAACTCCGAAGAAGCAACGGCTCTATTCTATGGCAAGACAGGAGCAACAGCCGTGGGCAAGCTTCCCGACATGACGAAACACCGCGGCTTTCCATCCGGCATGCCCGGAACAGGCGTCCAGTTTACCATTCGCCGAGCAAATCCGAAGGGCGTGACGCCGATCAAGAAGTTGCCTCGCCGCGCGAGGCCTGGATCGCAGGAGCACCGGATCGATGCGGCATTCCTGCACGCGCTCTGGCACCATTTCGGTGCCGAGCCTTTCGAACGCGGCAATCTAGACGCCGCTCGCCTGAACCTGCTGTTCGAACGCGAAATCCTGCCGGCGAGCAAGGATTTCGATCCGACCTCCTATGAAGCCATGCTCGTCATTAACGAGAAACTGGCGCGCGAAAATTTCCCCGAAGCATTCGAAGACGTGATGGAAGTCTGACGACGCGCGGGAACGCTGTCTCATTTCTTGTGGGAAAGCTCAAAATTTCATGCCGCCAACACATGACCGGCAGACGTATGTGGCAGTAGTCCACACGCATCCCGACCGCGATGGCTGATCGGGTTATGCAAAAAGTCTGGCCTTTGCGCGGCCGGGTATCGCAACAACGGAGGGACACGGTCTTCGGGTTCTCCGCCCTCCCGCAACAGCAACATCAGGACCTGGGGTTTTCAATGAAAAAGCATATCGCTGCCGCCGTCTTCGCCGCAGCACTCTATACTTTTGCCGGCGCTGCACATGCCGATTGCGGCTCGGTCTCGATCGCCGAAATGAACTGGGCGTCGGCCGGCGTCGCGGCAAATGTCGACAAGATCATCCTCCAGGAAGGCTACGGCTGCTCGGTCGATCTCGTCACCGGCGATACGCTGCCGACCTTCACCTCGATGAACGAAAAGGGCCAGCCGGACATCGCGCCCGAGCTCTGGATCAATGCAGTACGCACGCCGCTGGATAAGGCCGTTTCCGAAGGCAGGCTGGTTATTGCAGCTGGGATTCTTTCCGAGGGCGGGCAGGATGGCTGGTGGATTCCGAAATTCCTGGCCGACGCCCATCCAGACATCAAGACCGTCCAGCAGGCGTTGGAGCATCCAGAACTCTTTCCCGCGCCCGACGATCCGAAAAAGGGGGTCATCTACAATTGCCCCCCAGGCTGGCAATGCCAGGCGTCGCTCGGCAATCTGTTCAGGGCGCTCGACGGTGAAAAGGAGGGATTCGAGATCGTCGATACGGGCTCTGCCGCGGCCCTTGACGGCACGATCGCCAGCGCCTTCGCGAAGAAGACAGGCTG
This sequence comes from Rhizobium sp., assembly GCA_039593415.1. Taxonomy (GTDB): domain Bacteria; phylum Pseudomonadota; class Alphaproteobacteria; order Rhizobiales; family Rhizobiaceae; genus Rhizobium. The sequence goes on from JBCNPI010000066.1 coordinate 19,555, forward strand.
GCTCGGCTATTACTGGTCGCCGACCGCCATTCTCGGCAAGTACCCGATGGTACGCCTCTCCTTCGGCGTCCCGCATGACAAGGCGGAATGGGATGCCTGCACCTCGGTACTCGATTGCGCCAACCCGAAGGTCAACTCCTATCCCGTGTCGGAAGTCTATACCGTGGTCACCAAGCAATTCGCTGAAAAGGCCGGGACCGCAATGGATTATCTGAAGAAGCGGAAATGGACGAACAATGTGGTGAACAGCGTTCTCGCCTGGCAGACCGACAATCAAGGCACCAACGAAGATACGGCCAGATATTTCCTGAAGACCCATGAAGACATTTGGGCCACATGGGTGAGCCCGGACGTTGCCCTGAAGGTGAAAGCGGCCTTGTGAAGCCTGATGCCGGCGACGCAGCCTGGGACATTGGATATTTGTTACGCATTCCAAGCGTGCTCACATGAACAGTGTTGCGGCGCTCCGGGCACAAATTCATGTTCGCGCCTGGTGAAGTGCCGTCGGTTGCGCGCTTATACCGCGCCTGACGCCTCAGCAGGCCCGCTTGCGCTTCATCATGGCTTTCAGCCTCTCGGCCCCCGCCTCGTCGATCGGCGTATAGACGATCATGCGGTCGTCATTGCTGGGACTTGCCCACCAATTGGTGGATTGCAGCGCAAGGATCGTGCCGTCAGCCAGGCGGAACCGTTTTACGACATTCTCGATGCTTTTGAGCTGATAGCGGTCCCAGACGATGCGGAACTGATCGGAGACGCTCATATAGCGTTCCAGCTGCCGCTCCCAGGCCGGGTCGTCGAGGTGCTCGGCCATGGAAGCGCGGAAGAGCGCGGCCATGCTGGCCAGTACCTCATCGGGATTGACCTGGCTGGCGCGCCATGCGGGATTGACAAGGGACAGATAGATGCAATTCCGGTCCTCAAGCGGGATCGCATCGAGATCGACCCCGACGAGACGGCGATAGGCCTCGTTGAAACCGCGTATATTGTAACGCTTCGTCTGGATCAGGGCCGGGTAAGGGCAAAGCTGATCGAGAATGGATTGGCTTGCCGCGGTGAGCGGCTCGCAGACCCTTGGATTTTCCAACCGGGGCGGTACCGGCAGATTGGCCAATCTGAACAGATGCTCCGTCTCGACTTCGTTGAATTCCAGGGCATGCGCAACGGAGAGAAGGACGCGGGGGGAAACTCGGATCGGCCGGCCCTGCTCGAGCTTCGTGTACCAGGTGATGCCGATATCGGCACGCGATGCCACTTCCTCCCGCCGCAATCCGGGTGTACGAATCCGTCCCGCACGACCAAGGCCCAGTCGTTGCGGATCGAGGCTCTCTCGCCGCCTTCGAAGCATTTCGCCCAGTTCCTGCGCCCGCGAGAGCGCCTGATTGGGGGCGATATCGAGCGTACCGTGCATTTCCACTCTCCAGCCTGACACTTTTTATACCAGTCTAAATAGATATCTTGTACCAGTTTAGCATAGGTGTAGAACGCTGTGGACTCAGTTCTGGAAATCCTTTGAGGTCCCCATGTCATCCGCACCAATCCGGCTTGGCCAATTCGGCCTGATGATCCT
>JBCNPI010000067.1:0-21076 GCA_039593415.1 Rhizobium sp.
TATAGATCGTGCCGATGCCGGCAAGCTCTTCCAGATAGGTTTCCGTCAGAAGCGCATAGTCTTCCTCGGTGCGGTAGACCTCGGAAACCTTGTCGTAGCAGACGAGGAATTCGGCAAAATCCTTCCAGAGGTAAACGCCATCCCTAAGGAAGGCGCTGGTATCGACGCCGTATTTCTGCGCTTGTGCGAGCGTCAATGCCGGCGGAGCCGCGCCCTCGAGATGGCAATGCAGCTCCACCTTCTTCAAATGCGATGTCAAAGGAAGCTCCTCCCGTGCGGCCCGGCCACAATTCCCAGATGTCGCGCAACCGTCTCGCCGATATCCGCATAGGTCTGACGGACGCCGATGGAACGGGAACGAATGCCCGGCCCATAAGCCATGACGGGCACGCGCTCGCGCGTATGATCTGTGCCGCGCCACGTCGGGTCGCAGCCATGATCGGCTGTCAGAATGACGAGATCGCCTGCCTTCAGCTTCTTGTGCACTTCAGGCAGCCGCGCGTCGAAGGCCTCGAGCGCCGCGGCATAACCCGGCACGTCGCGGCGATGGCCGTAGACCATGTCGAAATCGACGAAATTGGTGAAGACGAGATCGCCGTCCTCGGCTTCGTCCATGGCCTTCAGCGTCGCATCCATCAGTGCCATGTTGCCATTGGCCTTGATGACCCTGGAGATGCCCTGATGGGCAAAGATATCGCCGATCTTGCCGACGGCATGCACCGTCCGTTCAGCCTTGACCAGGCGGTCGAGCAACGTCGGTTCCGGCGGTAGCACGGAGAAATCGCGGCGGTTGCCGGTTCGCTCGAATGTCGCCACGGTCTCGCCGATGAAGGGGCGGGCGATGACGCGGCCGATATTGTAGGGATCGAGCAAGGTGCGCACGATCTTGCAGAGGCCGATCAGCCGGTCGAGGCCGAAATGCTGTTCATGCGCCGCAATCTGGAAGACGGAGTCGGACGAGGTGTAGCAGATCGGCTTGCCGCTGCGGATATGCTCTTCGCCCAATCTTGCAATGATATCCGTGCCGGATGCGTGGCAATTGCCGAGAATCCCCGGCAGATCGGCCGCTTCGCAGATGGCCTTCACCAGTTCCGGGGGAAAGGCGTCGCCCTCTGACGGAAAGTAGCCCCAGTCGAACATGACGGGTGTTCCGGCGATTTCCCAATGGCCCGATGGCGTATCCTTGCCGCGGGAGGTTTCATTGGCGCAGCCGTAGAGGCCATAGAGCTTCTCCGGCAACGGCATGCCGGCGGGATAATTGCCCGTTGCTGCCTTGGCAATCTCCAGCAGACCGAGGCCGGACATGTTCGGCAGCACCAGCGGTCCTTGACGCAAACCTTCGCGGTCGGCAGCGCCTGCCGCACAGAATTCGGCGATATGGCCGAGCGTGTCGGCGCCTTCATCGCCGTAGCTTGCCGCGTCGGGGCCGCCGCCGACGCCGAAGGAATCCAGAACGAAGAGAAAGGCGCGCGCCATAGTCCACCCGATGAAAATGTCATCACCCCCGAAGAGGTTCTCGGGGGCATTGGACGTCACCCATATAACGGAGGCCGCGGCTTGGCAATTTTCCGTTCTGGCCGGTTCGTCGATCCGGTTCCTGGTGCGGGCGCTCAGCAGTCGCTGCAGCTGATCGACGTGCCGACACGCTGCCGGTAGTAATATTGCCGGCTGATGGTGATCTGGTTGGTGCCGCTTGGCAGGAAATTGCTGCCGAAGCTGATGAGCTGATAGGGCAGGGCGAGTTCGCTGCGAACGAGGAACGTGCTCGCCTGATTCATGTTGGCCGGCACCGTAACCGTGGTCCCGGATATGTAAGGCCTGGTACCGTCCTGCGCCCAGGACCAGGCCACGGTCGCTTTGCCCGTGGCGTCGACCGCAATGCCGGTGATCTTCAGCGTCAGACCGGTCGTGGTGTAAGGCGCGAAAATGGCGCCGGCCACCGAGGGCATGGTCGCGAGCACCGACTTGCTGATGCTCGATTGCTGCGAGACGATGTCCGCGATCGATCCGGCTGAGCGGCTGGCGCGTTTCGAGACGTTGAGGCCCACCGTAAGCTCGAAGGCACCGAGATAGAGCATCAGCAGCACGGGAAAGAGGATGGCGAATTCGATCGCGCCCACGCCGCGTTCGTCGCGGGCGAAGCGCCGAAACAGGCCGGAGAAGGTGCTTTTCCTCTGGGTCATGACGGCCGGCTCCCTCACGGATAATTCTCGTTCTGGAAAGCGGCTGTCGCGACCATGAGATAGACCGACGCTGAGCCGTCCGTCGGATGGACGTTGGTGAGATAAGGGCGCAAAAGATCCGTGATGATCTGCCAGCGGTAATAGGCGCGCACCATGTTCAGGGATTTGGCGCCCCCGGGCGTGAACGTGAAACCCGTCGTGTCGAGATCGGAATATGGGTCGGTCGACGATATGCGCGGGATCGTCGTCGGCATGGATGCGAAGCTCGTATAATTTTTCACATCGATGTAAAGTTTTGATGGCGTCTGTACTTCGGTCGGGGAGCAGGTGATGAGCACGGCAATCTCGTTGCAGAATGCCTGCCGGAATTGCTGCGAAGTGGTATTGGCCGCGGTAATCTGCCCAGTCCGGATCTGGCGCGCCAGGGTATCGACGGCGTTTGAAACGATCTGCTCGGCGGTAAAGGCGACGAAGGTCTCGATGATCGCAAAGATGATCAGGAAATAGGGAATCGCAAGCAAAGCAAATTCGATAGCCGCCGCACCATCTTGAGAGCGGACGAATTCGCGCAGACCGCCTCGCGCACGTCTTCGTGCTGGGCTCGTATCGGCGAGAAGGTCGTCAACTTGCGTCATGGGAAATCCGCGGCGATTTACACGCGGACGACACTATGATTGCTTTCTTGATAATCCGTTTCTGTTCTCTATTCATATTGAGAGGAAACTGAGATTATTGTTTTCAGCGCAATATCCGAAAGTACTTTCGAATATTTGTGCTATTAAATATGATTATTGTCCGGTCGCCCCGGTTGCTGCTGTCGCTGCCGTATTATTCTGCTGAGCATGCTGCTCGCAATTGGGCGTGCATGACAATACGGCCCGGTCCGTCTGGCGGAAAACACGCACCGTATTGCCTTCGTCGATGGAGACCAGAACCTGCTCGTCGACGATGGCATTGCCGTCGGCGTCGAGCAGGATGATGTTTGTCGTGCCGAAACTGCGGCCGGTCAGCACGATGGTCTTCGGATCTGCAACGGTCGCGTCCGCGACCTGCGAATTGCCGACAATGACCTTGCTGACAGGGCGATTAAGCTTCAACACCCGCGCGTGATCCATATAGACGCGAAGCATGCTTTCCCCGGCAGCGTGAGAAAGCTGCGGCATGACGCCGGCCATGGCAACGATGCCGGCAAGGAATGCTGTTTTGCGGCCGATTGGCATGACTTGCCTCTTGGAAAGCATATGATGGAAAAGATTTGCCATATAGAATGAGTAGGAATGGTGAATGAACGATTAAGCCCGTCTGCCCTCATGCAATTGTGGTGCAAGTGTCCCGTTCGCAAATTCCATTGCTGTCATCCTCCGTGGCAAGTGAGTTAATTCTGGGCATCTCATATATCTATCTAATATTCATGCGCCTAATAATTTCTGTTTATCTAAAGCTTTTCTTTAAAAATGCATTGGATGAATTCCAATTCACATTAACTATTCTATTTGTGCCTTCATATTTACTGAGCATTAACCGACTTCCTTAAAGCGATGGAAACGGCGCGCAGCTACCGTGCATCTCATCCGATCAACGGCAACAGTTGGCGGACGTGCTGTCAACAAAATGAGTGGAGTAAATTCATGTCCAAGCTTTTTTCGCGCTTCCTGAAGGATGAATCCGGCGCGACTGCAATCGAATACGGCCTGATCGCCGCCCTGATCTCGGTTGCCATCATTGCTGGCGCAACGACCCTGGGCAACACGCTCAGCACGACGTTCCAGAACATCTCGAACAAGATGAACACTGCTTCCACCGCGCATTAATACGTCTTGGCAGCGCACTGGAATGTTGGAGACAGAAATCGCTCAGTAAAATGAGCGATTTTACTTCAGCATATCAGGCTGGATCATTGTCACGCTCGAAGCTGCAGTGTCATTTACTTTTTTGCTGTGCGCGTCAGTTGCGCAATTGAAGCGGTGGAGACGGCACGCAGCTACCGTGCATCTCATCCGATCAACGGCAACAGTTGGCGGACGTGCTGTCAACAAAATGAGTGGAGTAAATTCATGTCCAAGCTTTTTTCGCGCTTCCTGAAGGATGAATCCGGCGCTACTGCAATCGAATACGGCCTGATCGCCGCCCTGATCTCGGTTGCCATCATTGCTGGCGCAACGACCCTGGGCAACACGCTCAGCACGACGTTCCAGAACATCTCGAACAAGATGAACACTGCTTCGACAGCGTATTGATCGGCCCCGCGATGCGACGGAATGTTTAGGATAGAAATCGCCCAAAAGAAGCGGGCGGTTTTACCTTTCAACATATCAGACTGGATCATTGTCATGCTCGAAGCTGCGGTATTGTTTATCTTCCCGCTCTGCATGTCGATCGCGGCGATCTCCGATCTGCTGACCATGACGATTCCGAATCGCGTATCCCTAGCGCTCGCGGTTTCATTCTTGGTCTTGGCACCTATTTTTGGACTATCGCTTGCGGAAATAGGAATGCATGTTGTCGGCGCGGCGATTGTCTTTCTCGCTTGCTTCGTATTGTTTGCACTAAACGTCATGGGTGGCGGTGACGCCAAGCTCTTGGCCGCAGCGGCTCTCTGGTTTGGCTTTGATTCTTCCCTTTTGGAATTCCTCGTCTACATCGCATTTATCGGTGGTGTGGTGACAGTTTTGATTGTTCTGCTTCGGGCGCAATCCAGCACCATTATGGCGATCGGCCTTCCCGTGCCGAACTCATTGCTTGTTGCCAAGAAAATTCCTTATGGCATTGCGATTGCCATCGGCGGCATCCTTGCCTTTCCCTCTTCGCCAGTCTTGATTGCTGCGACCCACGGCGCGCTTTGAGCTGGAAACGAACGAGTATAGCTTAAAGCGTCATATAGATAACCTCTAATATGCACCAAGTAATTATGGTTAAGTAACAATAAATGTAACCTCCCATTAACCATAATTACACCAATTGCGGGTCATTCTGCGGGGCGAAGACTCTTGTTCCCCAAGGAATGCCAATGAAACCCGCTCGCATAATGATACTCGCAGTGGCAGCCGTCGCCGCCGGAATGGCCGGCTTGCTGGCGATGCGCCTTGCCGGATCGCGCGATATCGTGCCGCCACAAATCGCGGCTGTGGTGGAAAGGGAATCCACGATCAATGTACTCGTTGCTGGCGCTAACCTTCCCGTTGGCTCGCGGCTTAGCGAGAAAACGGTCCATTGGATGCCCTGGCCGGAGGGCGGTGTCGTCAAGGGCTTCATCACCCAGAGCGCACGACCCGATGCTCTGAAAGATCTGAACGGTGCAGTCGTTCGCCTGCCGATATTCGAGGGCGAGCCGATCCGCGAAGAAAAGGTCGCCGATTCCAACAGCCGTATCCTTTCCTCACTGCTGCCGGCAGGCAAGCGGGCCGTCGCCACCGAGATTTCCGTCGCCACTGGCGCGGGTGGCTTCATTCTTCCGAATGACCGCGTCGATGTGATCATGGTGCGCAAGGGGTCACAGCAGCAGCTCGTCACCGAAACCGTATTGAGCAACGTTCGCGTCTTGGCTGTCGATCAGCAGATCGAGGAAAAGCAGGACGGAAGCAAGGCCGCCGTCGGGGCAACCGCCACGCTCGAGCTGACCCCCGACCAGACGAAAGTCCTGGCGGTCGCCCACCAGATGGCCGACCGGCTGACGCTGGCATTGCGCTCCGTTGCAGACGCGCAGCAACCCGATACGACGGCGGCAGATTATCTTCTGGCCGGCGACAATGGCGGTGGCCTTGTTCAGGTCATCAAATCGGGAGCGATCGTGACCGACGGCCCGGCGGGGCCGAAACCACAATGATAAGAGGCGAGATCATGTTCAAGACAAACAGCAAGGCCGGCCTTCCTCTCGCTGCGCTTCTCTCCTTCTCGCTCGCCTTCTCCGGTCTGCCTCTGGCGGACCTACCGGCCTTTCTGCGCACCTCCTCGGCGTTTGCCGGCGGCTCCGACAGCATCGTCACCATTGCCGGCCTCGGCACGAAGCGCATGTTGAAGCTCGGTCTCAACAAGGCGCTCGTCGTCGATCTTCCGGCCGATGCGCACGACATTCTTGTTTCCGATCCCAAGATGGCGGATGCAGTGACGCGCACCTCCCGCCGCATCTATCTTTTCGGCAAGACGGTCGGACAGACCAACATCTTCGTCTTCGGCGCCGACGGCCAGGAGATCGTCAGCCTCGACCTGCAGATCGAGCGCGACATCGCCGGCTTGCAGAACAACCTCAAGCGCTTCATTCCGGACTCCGACATTAACGTCGAAATCGTCTCCGACAACATCGTCCTGACCGGCACCGTGCGCACGCCGCAGGATGCGACGCGGGCGCAGCAGCTCGCCGAGGCCTTCCTCAAAGGCGGCGAGGCGACAACTCGAAACCAGACTGCCTCCGGCAGTGGCGATAACAATGCGGTCGCCATTTTCGCAGAAACACGACAGACGTCGCAGATCGTGAATATGCTGCAGATCGAAGGCGAAGATCAGGTGACGCTCAAGGTGACCGTCGCTGAGATCAAGCGCAGCGTGTTGAAGCAGATCGGCTTCGACAACCTCGTCAGCAAGTCTTCGGGGCTGACGGTGGCCCAGCTCGGCAATATTTCGAACGATGCCAGCGCGGCGACGGCAGCCGGCGGTCTTGCAAGCTTGTTCAAAACGGCCGTCGGCAAGTACAACATCAATACATATCTTAATGCGCTTGAGCAGGCAGGTGCCGTCCGTACGCTGGCGGAGCCGACGTTGACTGCGATCTCAGGTCAAGCTGCGACCTTCAATTCGGGCGGCCAGACACTTTACGCTGCCTCGAACAAGGACGGAAGCGTCACGATCACCCCCTTCACCTATGGTATCAGCCTGGCTTTCACACCGGTCGTATTGTCGGCCGGACGTATCAGCCTGCATATCCAGACGCAGGTGTCCAATCCTGTCGGCACGGCGAATACGGCAACCTACAACCAGCGTGCCGCCGATACTTCGGTCGAGTTGCCGTCCGGCGGCTCGATTGCATTGGCCGGTCTCTTGAGCGACACCATCCAGCAGACGACCAATGGCACGCCCGGCGCCTCGAAAATTCCGATCCTCGGCGCGCTGTTCCGCCAGAAGAGCTTCCAGCGCGACGAAAGCGAATTGGTCATTATCGCGACGCCCTATCTGGTACGGCCCGTGGCTCGCAGTCAGCTCGCTCGTCCCGACGATAATTTCTCGCCAAGCAACGATGTCAGCAGCTTCTTCTTGAACCGTGTCAACAAGATCTACGGTCGCAGAGATGGGCCGCCGATCGCCGACGCCGATTTCCACGGCACCGTCGGCTTCATATACAAATGAGGGGTCACGGATCATGATGCGCGCCTTTTCAACCGGATCAACGAGAAATCAGACGATAGCCAGCTTCGAACGCAATGTGCCTAGCACCTTTGGGCTTGGCCTACGCACATTAGCGTCGATCGGGCCGGTTCTGACGCTCGCTATCGCCATCAGCGGCTGCGCCGGCTCGCCGGATGGCATGACGACGAGCGCCATCAAGGACGATTATCGTCAGCGCCATCCCATCGTACTGACGGAGAAGGAGCACAATATCGACATCCCCGTCGCCGCAAGCGATCGTCGCCTGACGACGGGCATGCGTGACACCGTTCGCGGCTTCGTGCAGGACTATCGCACACATGCCAGCGGCACGATCGAAATCCTGTCTCCACGAGGATCTATCAATTCAGCGGCAGCATCGATCCTGCGTCAACAGATTCACCGGGAGCTGGTGGCGAATGGCATCCGGTCCACCCGCATCGTAGATAGCTATTATTCTGCTGGCGACACCGGCGATTCCGCTCCAATCCGGTTACGCTTTACTGCGACCACGGCAGCGACCAACTCTTGCGGCCAATGGCCGGACGATCTTGCAGACAACGCCTTTGACAATCAGAACTATTATAATTTCGGCTGCGCGACCCAGCACAATCTGGCGGCGCAAGTCGCCAGCCCAACGGATTTGGTGGCCCCCAGGGCCTCATCGCCGATCGATACCGATCAGCGCAGCAAGGTGATCGACAACTACCGCAACGGCTCGGTTCGGACCAGCACCGCTACGCTTGGCGGTTTCGGCGGTTCCGGCAGCTCCGGCCAATGATCATGGGACCCACGCGTCGGCGGAACAGGATGAAGTCATGAACGCCATCGAATACGATATCGGCTCGACTGCCGCGGAGGCCGAAGAAACCTCGCGCTCGGGCAATCTCGACACCCTGCGGCCATTGCCGCGCATTTCCGTCCATGCCTTCTGCGAAAGCGAACATCTGCAGCGGGTGATGGACCAATGCGCCCATGATCGGCGCATGTCCAAGGTCAGCCTTAGGATCACCAGCGGCGGTGTTGCGGCGGCGGCGAACATGTTCACCACGGCGCCGACACCAAATCTGATCATTATCGAGACGCGCGCCAATCCGCGCAATCTGCTGGCCGAACTGGAGCCGCTCGCCGCCGTCTGCGATCCGAGCACCAAGGTCATCGTCGTCGGTTATCATAACGACATCGGCCTCTACCGCGAGCTCATCCGCAACGGCATCTCCGAATATATCGTTCAACCCACTGACATGGCCGATCTGATAGGGGCGGTTGCGGCAATCTTCATCGACCCCGATGCCGAGCCCCTGGGCCGCAGCATTGCCTTCATCGGTGCCAAGGGCGGTGTAGGTGCGTCGACCATCGCCCATAACTGCGCCTTCGGAATTTCCAGCCTGTTTTCGACCGAAACCATTCTTGCCGATCTCGATTTGCCCTATGGCACCGCCAACATCGATTTCGACCAGGATCCGGCTCAAGGGATTGCGGAAGCCGTCTATGCGCCGGAGCGCCTGGACGAAGTCTTTCTCGACCGGCTGCTGACCAAATGCTCGCAGCATCTCTCGCTGCTGGCCGCCCCCTCCATGCTGGATCGCGCCTATGATTTCGAAGGGCAGGCATTTCTGCCGGTGCTCGACGTTCTCCAGCGCAGCGCGCCCGTGGCGGTGCTCGACGTACCGCATATGTGGACGGAATGGACGCGTTCGGTGCTTGGTGCCGTCGATGAGGTCGTCATTTGCGCGGCACCCGATCTTGCCAATCTGCGTAACGCCAAGAACATGATCGATGCGCTGCGCAAGTTGCGCCCCAACGACAAGGCGCCGTATCTCGTCCTCAATCAGGTGGGCATGCCGAAGCGTCCGGAGATCAATCCTTCCGAGTTCTGCGTGCCGCTGGAGATCGATCCGATCGCCATCATTCCCTTCGACATCAATCTGTTCGGCAATGCGGCCAACAGTGGTCAGATGATCTCGGAGACGGACCCGAAATCGGCGATCGCCGAAACCTTCTCCCAGATATCCCATATCGTGACGGGACGCGTGGCTTCGAAGAAGGTGAGAAAGGGCGGCCTGCTCGGCCTCCTGAAGCGGAAATAGTCGTGTGATTTCGCATGGGCTTTCCAAGGGCCGACCCTTCGGGAAATTCATGCCGCAGCAGTAGAATTGGATTGAGGACATGTTTGGCAAGCGCGGAAGTGAAGGTTCTGCAAAAAGCGGTGGTATGCAACCGTCGGCACGTGCGCCCGCCGCCGCGAGCCCGTCCACGGCGCCCGCTGTGCTGATAGAGCCGCCGCGCGATGCCTCCCAGCCACGTCAGCAGATCGCTCCGCCGTCGATGCAGACGCCGAGCCGCCGCCGGCCCGCCCGCACTGAAGAATATTATGACACGAAGTCACAGGTCTTCTCCGCTCTGATCGACACGATCGACCTGTCGCAGCTTTCCAAACTCGGTGCCGAAGCCGCGCGCGAGGAAATTCGCGATATCGTCAACGATATCATCACGATCAAGAATTTCGCGATGTCGATCTCCGAGCAGGAGGAGCTACTCGAAGACATCTGTAACGACGTTCTGGGCTATGGTCCGCTGGAGCCGTTGCTCGCCCGCGACGACATCGCCGACATCATGGTCAACGGTGCCGGCCAGACCTTCATCGAAGTCGGCGGCAAGACCGTCGAATCGGAAATCCGTTTCCGCGACAATGCGCAGCTTCTCTCCATCTGCCAGCGCATTGTCAGCCAAGTGGGCCGCCGCGTCGACGAATCGAGCCCGATCTGCGACGCGCGCCTGCCCGACGGCTCGCGCGTCAACGTCATTGCACCGCCCTTGGCGATCGATGGTCCCGCACTCACCATTCGTAAGTTCAAGAAGGACAAGCTCACCCTCGACCAGCTCGTCCGCTTCGGGGCGATTACGCCGCAAGGTGCGACCTTGCTGCAGATCATCGGGCGCGTCCGGTGCAATGTCGTCATCTCCGGTGGCACGGGTTCGGGCAAGACGACGCTTCTGAACTGCCTGACCAACTACATCGATCGCGACGAGCGCGTCATCACCTGCGAAGACACCGCAGAACTGCAGCTGCAGCAGCCGCACGTCGTGCGGCTTGAAACCCGCCCGCCGAATATCGAGGGCGAGGGCGAGATCACCATGCGCGATCTCGTCAAGAACTGTCTGCGCATGCGCCCCGAACGCATCATCGTCGGCGAAGTGCGCGGGCCGGAGGTTTTCGACCTGCTGCAGGCGATGAACACGGGTCACGACGGCTCCATGGGCACGATCCACGCCAACACGCCGCGCGAATGCCTGAGCCGTATCGAATCCATGATCGCGATGGGTGGCTTCAGCCTTCCGGCCAAGACCGTGCGCGAGATCGTCTCCACCTCGATCGACGTGATCATCCAGGCCGCGCGACTGCGCGACGGTTCGCGCCGCATCACCCAAATCACGGAGGTGATCGGCATGGAAGGCGATGTGATCATCACGCAGGACCTGATGCGCTACGAGATCGAGGGCGAGGATGCCAACGGCCGGATCATCGGCCGGCACGTCTCCGCCGGTATCGGCAAGCCGCATTTCTGGGATCGTGCCCGTTATTATAATGAGGAGCGGCGCCTGGCGGCGGCCCTCGACGAGATGGAACAGAAGGCCCAGTAGGATTTACGATGTTCGGTATCGATCCAATAGTGCTGTTGATTGTGCTGCTGGCGGCGGTCTCAGCCGCCGCGGTCTGCTACGGCATTCTCTATTCGCGGATCGAAACGCAGAAAAGGACCGAAAGCCGGGTCAACCGGGTCAAGCAGGCCGAGACCGACCGGGTCAAGGTCAAGGCGGCGCGCGACCGGGTTCAGGAAATGTCCAAGCGCCGCAAGTCGGTGCAGGATACGCTGAAGGATCTGGAGCGGCGACAGTCCGAAAACACGAAGAAGAGGCAGTCGCTGAAAGCCCGGCTGGCGCAGGCTGGTCTGCCTCTGACGCCGGCACGCTTCTATATTTTCAGTGCGTTGTTCGGCCTGTTCGTCATGCTGATCTTGTTTATTGCCGGAGCGCCGGCCCTCATCATTTTAGGCATGCTCTTTGCCTCTGCATTCGGCCTGCCTCGCTGGGTCATAGGCTTCCTCATCAAGCGCCGGCAAGCCAAGTTTCTCGAAGAATTTCCTAACGCGCTTGACCTCGTCACGCGCTCGCTTCGTTCCGGCCTGCCGCTCAACGATGCCGTCCGGCTGGTGGCTGCCGAGGCGCGTGAGCCGGTCAAGGCGGAATTCCGCCGCGTGGTCGAGGCCCAGCAGGTCGGTCTCAGCATGTCGGATGCCTGCACGCGCATGACCAACCATATGCCGCTGCAGGAAGTGAGTTTCTTCTCGATCGTCATCACCATTCAGGCACAGGCGGGCGGCAACCTGTCGGAAGCTTTGGGCAACCTTTCCAAGGTGCTGCGTGAGCGCAAGAAAATGAAGGCGAAGGTCAAGGCACTGTCGATGGAAGCGAAGGCATCGGCCGTCATTATTGGGGCTCTGCCCTTCATCGTCATGCTGCTCGTCTACCTGACGTCGCCGCAATACATGATGATCCTGTTCACCGATCCACGCGGTCACCTGATCATGATCGGCGCCGGCATATGGATGTCGATCGGCATCTTCATCATGCGCAACATGGTCAATTTCGAGATCTGAGCGAAGGGAGCAGCATAGCCCATGTCCGATCTGGCTGCCAGATTGACCGATCCGAGCACGCTGCTCGCCGTCGTGGTCGCGATCGCCGTCTTTGCCACCTTCTACACCATCGCCATGCCGCTTTTGGAGCGCGGCGACCTCAACAAGCGCATGAAGGCCGTCTCGACGGAACGCGAGCAGATCCGCGCGCGAGAGAGGGCACGCCTGAACGCCGAGGGCGGAAAGGCGTCGCTGCGCAGCCATAACAATCGCAACGTCCGGCAGATCGTCGAGCGCTTCAACCTGCGCAACGCGCTTGTCGACACCAACACCGTCAATCGCCTGCGTGCCGCCGGCCTGCGCTCGGAAAACGCGCTGAACATGTTTCTGGTGGCTCGGTTTCTGCTGCCGTTTCTGTTCCTGGCGGTTGCGATCGTGGTCGTCTTCGTTCTCGGCTATTTTGCTGCAAAGCCGCTGCCGATCCGTCTGCTGGGCGTTATCGGTTTTGCTTATCTGGGCTTCTATGCGCCGAACATCTATATCTCCAACCTGGTGACCAAGCGGCAGAAGTCGATCAAGCGCGCCTGGCCGGACGCGCTCGACCTGATGCTGATCTGCGTGGAATCGGGCATATCGATCGAAGCCGGCATGCATCGCGTATCAGAGGAAATGGCCGAGCAATCCCCGCCACTTGCCGAGGAAATGGTGCTGACCACGGCGGAATTGTCCTTCCTGCAGGATCGCCGCACGGCGTTCGACAATCTCGCCGCCCGCACGCAGATCGAACTCGTCAAATCGGTGACGCAAGCGCTGATTCAGGCTGAGCGCTATGGTACGCCATTGTCGCAGGCGCTGCGCGTCATGGCGCAGGAAGGCCGTGACGAGCGCATGAACGAGGCGGAAAAGAAGGCCGCAGCACTGCCGCCGAAACTGACCGTGCCGATGATCGTCTTCTTCCTGCCGGTTCTGATGGCCGTCATTCTCGGTCCGGCAATCATCCAGGCCATGGACAAGTTCTGATCGGCAGGCTTGCCCCCGACACGCCCGCGTGGTTAATTTCGCCGGGCAATGTCGCCGGTTGCGCCGAGTGCATGATCTCCGAAGGGACTGAGTTTCGTGTCGGCCGGCCGAGCTGAACTCCAGCCATGTTGGGAGGTGCCGCATGTCATCCATAGCCGTATTTTTCAGTGTCATTGCCGCGGTCTTCATCGGAGCCGTCAGCCCAGGCCCGAGTTTTGTACTCGTTTCCCGCATTGCCGTTTCTCGCTCGCGCAAGGCCGGTCTTGCCGCTGCCTTGGGCATGGGAACCGGCAGTGTGATTTTCGCGACCCTGGCTCTGTTCGGCCTGAGCGCATTGCTGATGAAGGTGGAATGGCTGTACCTCGCGCTGAAGCTCGGCGGTGGGCTCTATCTGATCTATGTCGGCATCCGCATCTGGCGCAGCGCCGCGGACGATCTCCCCATCGATGCGCCCGCCACGCCGGCGGCAGGAGGTGTGGCGCGCAATTTCCTCTTTGCGCTCGGCACGCAGCTCAGCAATCCGAAGACCGCCATCTTCTACGGCAGTATCTTTGCCGCTCTTCTGCCGGCGGCTCCCGCTCCCTGGTTGCTGTTCACGGTTCCGCCTGCGGTCCTCCTTGTCGAGGTCGGCTGGTACACGATAGTGACGATCGCCTTTTCATCGAACCGTCCGCGCGCCATCTATCTCGGCGCAAAGCTCTGGATCGATAGGGTTGCAGGCGCCGTGATGGGCGTTCTCGGAGCGCGGCTGGTGGCCGAGGGATTGCCACGCCACCTCTGGCGCTGAGCCTCCGCATTTCAGGCAAGCGCTCGAGGTCTGGACACCGCCGTCGGGAGTATCGCGGGGAAGTCGTTATCGCGTTCCGTGACGCTCTCTATTCGACGGCCTTCTTGGTGCCGTTGCTGGCGGCGAGCTTCTGCCATGAGTTTCGCTGCGCCAGCATGCCGCGCAGATAGGCGACATTGGCATCGGCCTGCTGCGCAGTCAGCTCCTGGCGGGCGATCTGCTCCGCTTCGGCAAATCGGCCCTGCAGGCCGACGACGAGCGCCAGATTTTGCCGCACACGGCTATCGGCGCCCGGCTGCGCAACGGCCGAGCGAAGGTAGTTTTCGGCATTCTTGAGATCGCCGGTCAGCACATAGGACATTCCGAGATTGGAGAGGATTGTCGGCTCGTTGGGAGCGAGTACCAGGGCGTCGCGGTATTTGGCACGCGCATCTGCCGAACGTCCCAGCTGGTCGAGGATCGCGCCCTCTGCGGAGACGAGGCGCCAGTCCGGCCGATCCGGCAACTGGGCGCGGTCGATGGTCGAGAGCGCCTGGTCGAGCTGGCCTGCTGCCGCCTGCGCCTTGCCATAGGCGGCGAGAACGCCGCGATCGCCTGGATTGGCGATCGCCACCTGCTGCATGACGGCAAGCGCCTGGTCGTTGCGGCCGCTTATACGAAGCGCATTGGCATAATTGATGCCGGCATCGCGATCCCTGGGATTGGCGTCGTAGGCCTTGCCGAAGGTCGCAGTCGCCTGCGCGAGATCGGTACTGTTCATCGAGTCGATCGGTTTTGCCGTCGCAGGAATGGAGCCGGTCGTGATCTTGTCCTTGCCGGTCGTCGAGCAGCCGGCGAGCGCCAGTGCCAGAAGTGCGGCCGAAGTGCCCCGAAGAAGAAAAGCTCTGAGCGAAGACGTGCTGAACGCGGCGGGCATGTCACCTATCCCTGAATTCCTTAAATCTTGCGCCCGGCCTAGAATCGGAACAGGGAAAGGTTCGACGCAATGTTCGCTCCAGCAATAATCTGTTAACCCTAACAGACAGTTAACTCACGATTCCCTGAAATTGTTGTCAAAGGATGGTTATGGCCCCCTATCAGTTCATCGAGCGCGCGACGCCCTTCAATTCGAAGGGTGGCGCAACGTTGCCGATCTTTGCCGTCACTCCAGCACATATAGAAACCGGCGCCATCGATCCCATAGCGCTCGATTGGGCCCGCAAGGCCGGTTACAAGGCTGAAAGCGGCTCGCTGCTGCTGATCCCGACGGCTGATGGACATTTGGGCGGAGCCTTGTTCGGCCTGGGCACAAATCCTTCCGAGCAGCCTTTCCTGACGGGCAGGCTCGCGCGCAGCCTGCCGGCCGGTGACTGGCACATCGAGACCGCGCCATTGACTGCAAACCGGCTTTCGCTTGGCTTCGGCCTCGGCAGCTACCGCTTCGAGCGCTACAAATCCGAAAAGGCGACCGCGCCGACGCTGATGATTCCGCGCGATGCAGACGCAGCCGACATCAAGCGACAGCTTGCAGGCGTCTTCCTTGCGCGCGACCTCATCAACATGCCGACCAACGACATGGGGCCTGAGCAGCTCGAAGCGACCTTCAGGGCGCTCGCCCAACACTACAAGGCTGAAATGTCCGTCATCATCGGCGATGATCTCTTGAAAAAGAACTTTCCGCTCGTGCACACCGTGGGACGTGCGAGTGCCGATGCGCCACGCCTCCTGGAAATGCGCTGGGGCAAGAAGGGCCATCGCCGCATCACGTTGGTCGGCAAGGGCGTGTGCTTCGACACTGGCGGGCTCGATATCAAACCGGCATCCTCGATGCTGCTGATGAAGAAGGACATGGGCGGTGCCGCTAACGTCATGGGCCTGGCGCTGATGATCATGGATGCCAAGCTCAAGGTCGATCTGCGCGTCATCGTTCCGGTCGTCGAGAATTCGATTTCGTCCAATGCCTTCCGCCCCGGCGACATCTACACGAGCCGCAAGGGCCTGACCGTGCAGATCGACAACACCGATGCCGAGGGACGGCTGATTCTGGCCGATGCGCTTGCCTATGCTGACGAGGACGCGCCGGACCTGATGATCGACATGGCGACACTGACGGGTGCTGCCCGCGTTGCGCTCGGTCCCGACCTGCCGCCCTTCTTCACCGACGACAGCGAACTTGCCAACGATCTGACGGAAGCGAGCCTGGAGACGGACGATCCGATGTGGCGGATGCCGCTCTATATGGGCTACGACAAGGATATCCGCACCAAATTCGCCGATATCACCAATGCGCCTGCCGGCGGCATGGCCGGCTCCATCACGGCGGCTCTGTTCCTCAAGCGTTTCGTGACGAAGACACCGAGCTGGGTCCATTTCGACATTTTCGGCTGGGCGCCGAGCGAGCGGCCGCATTCGCCCGGCGGTGGTGAGGCGCAGGCTATCCGGGCGCTGTATCACCATATCAGGCAGAGCGTGCGATAGGGGCTGTCGGTTCCCTGTCTCGGTCCCGCCTTCTCCCCGCATTGCGGGGAGAAGGGGTTGGTGAATTCCCCTTGAAACCGCCACGATCTTGGCCGAAACTGGAACGGCAGCGTAACGAATTTCGGGGTTGCTTTTGCCGCTTGAACTCACCGCCTCGCAGGCTCTCGGCCTCTGGCATGGCGTGACGCTCGCTCAGGTGCGCCGCGAGGATCATGATTTGACGCTGCGGCAGACGGCAATTCTGCTGCAGATCTACCTTGTGCCGCCGCCTCATACCGTGCGCGGTCTGGCCGCGACGCTCGGCGTCACCAAGCCGGTCATCACCCGGGCGCTTGACACCATGGGCGAGATGGGGTTGGTCGATCGCGTGCGCGACGACCGTGATCGCCGCAATGTCATCATTAAGCGAACAGTCACCGGCGCGCTCTATCTTGAAAAACTCGGCGATCTCGTCATCGAGCACGGCCGCAAACTGTAATCCGGGAATTTCACCATGATGCTCGACCGCCGCCTCAATGCTTTCAGGCCCGATCTCGCTGAGGCTTCTCTCAGAGGCAAGGTCGAGGCCGAGCGTTTCGTCGAGGGTATTGACGCGCGCGTTGCCGTGCCGGTCGTTGCGCTCCGGCCGAAGCCGGACCTGGCCTCGGGCATCGATACTGAGCTCTTGATGGGCGAGGAGGTGACGGTCTTCGAGCGTCGCGACGGCTGGTGCTGGGTCAAGGCTCTGTCCGACAGTTATATCGGCTATCTTCCGGAAACTGCGATCAAGAAGGGCGCAGCGGCCCCGACTCACGTCGTCGTCCCGCAGCGCACTTTCCTTTATCCCGAGCCGGAGCTGCGCAAGCCGCATGCCGCAGTTCTTTCCATGGGCAGCCTTGTGCGCGCTACCGGCACGGCGGAAGCGCGCGGCAATCATTATGTCGTTCTGGAGGATGGTACGGCCATTTTCGCAAAGCATGTCCAGCCGATCGGCTACAACAACGGCGGCGACTTCGTGGACGTTGCCTTACGCTTCCTCGAGACACCCTATCTCTGGGGCGGCCGCTCGGGCCTCGGCATCGATTGCTCCGGCCTGGTGCAGCTGGCGTTGTCGATGACCGGCCGAGCCGCGCCGCGCGACACCGACATGCAGGCCGCCGGCCTCGGCCAGCCAATCGAGCGCGAGGAGCTGAAGCGCGGCGATTTCGTCTTCTGGAAGGGGCATGTCGCGATCATGGAAGATCCGGAAACCATCGTTCACGCCAACGGCCATACCATGACCGTCGCCCGGGAAAGTTTCGCCGCCGCCATCGAACGCATTGGCTGGCTTTACGAACAGCCGACCGGCTATCGTCGTTTCGTCGACTGATTGCGCTCCCGAAACCCTGTAGCGACAACCCTTCCAGCATTTGCCGTAGCGGAGTTCTACGGTGTGCGAGGGCGCGCGATCCAGATGCCGGCGACGATGACGATGCCACCAAGCGTCTGCAACAGCGTGACGTTTTCGCCGAACAGGAACCAGGCGAAAAGGGCGGCAGCGATCGACTCCAGGAAAATGACGAGCGAGGAGAAAACGGTCGGTAATCGTCCCAGCGCGACCGAAAGCAGTCCCTGTCCACCGGCATGACTGATGAGGCCGAGCGCCAGGAGCACGCCCCATCCCGAGACGGACTGCGGCAGTATCCGCGGTTCGAAGAAGAAGGCGACGAGGAACAGGATCGCCGAGGTTATGATGCTGAGCTCGAAGGTGACGCGCGCGGCGTTGGTCCCGGGGCGCGCCGCCCCGACCGCCAGGAAATAAAGGCCGAAGAAAGCGCCGGTGATGATGGCGAGCGCATCGCCGACAGCCCGGTCCGGATTGAATGCAAGGCTTTGGACGACGAGCGCAGTACCGCCCGCGAGGCAGACGAGGAGACCGACAAGCGTGGCGCGACTGACACGCTGTCTCAAAAGAAGCCACCCGAAGATGACAACCCAGAGCGGCGCCATCGTCGCAAAGAAGGTGGCGTTGGCGATTGTCGTCCGCATGATGGAGAGATGCCAGAAGAACAGGTCGCCCGTGAAGGCAATGCCAGCGAGGATGGTCGGTATCGTGAAGCTGGCGCGGGGTGCATTGGGCTCCGCCGCCTCGCCATATCGCATCCATATCCAAAGGATCGGGAGCGCCAGAAAAACACGCCAGAAGGCGCTGGCGAAAGGCCCGACATCGGCAAGACGCACGAGGCTCGGCGAGATGCTCATGGCCAGCGCCGCGAGAAGCATTGCCACCACACCGAGGACAAAGCCCTTTGTATCGGCGCCTTCATCGAGGGCTGGCGCGCGCATATCGTATTCCGTGTCCGGCTGTGACATTCCCGTGCCCTTGCAAGTCAGATGATCTGTCGGGCAAATCTAATACATGCAGAAAGAGCATGTGGCTCGATTTTGATGGTCCTCGTGCAATTTTGCTTCTGTTTCAGACGGGATTGATCTGCAAAACGGCGGGGACAACTCAACCCGGCCGCTTCGGCCAGTTCGTAACGCCGCCAGTCCAGGTCTCGTAGGCATGGGAAAGACGCAGCACCAGCATGTCGTCGAAGCGCGGAGCGACGATCTGCATGCCGATCGGCATGCCGGAGCGGGAAAAGCCGCAATTGATCGATGCAGCCGGCTGCTCCGACATGTTCCACGGAACGGTGAAGGCGATGTGCTCGAAAGGTTGTGCAGGGTCGTTGGTGGGCGAAGCCCATTCGGCGGGATAGGAGACGATCGGATTGGTCGGCGAAAGCACGGCGTCCACTTCCGCGAAGAGCTTGGCGCAGCTCTTGCGCATCTCGTAGGTCTGGTTGAAGCCGCGAACGGCGTCGATGCCGCTGATATCGGCGCCGCCCTTCGCCCAGCTGTAGATATAGGGCAGGATGCTGTTGCGGCGTTCCTCGCTCAAGGCCGTGATGTCGCCCCAGAAGCGCGCGCGCCAGAAGGCATCAAGGCCATCGAGCATCTGCCTAGTCAGCACCGGTGCGACATCGACGATAATGGCACCCGCCTCCTCGAAGCGCTTGGCGGCGGCGATGACCGCATCGCATATCTCATCCTCGACAGGCAGCCCGCAGCCTGCATCCAGCATCAGGCCGATCTTCATGCCCCGGACGTCGATATCGAGATCCATCCAGTCGATCTCGTTCGGCGGCAGGCTGGTGCTGTCGCGCCAGTCGGGCCGCGAGAGCGCCGCCATGGAGAAGGCGGCGTCCTCGACCGTGCGGGTCATCGGTCCGGCACATCGTCCGAGATAATAGGGATCGATCGGAATGCGGCCATTGCTCGGCTTGAAGCCGAAAATGCCGGTCCACCCTGCCGGCAGGCGTATCGAGCCGCCGATATCCGTGCCGATATGCAGCGGTCCATAACCGGCGGCAGCTGCGGCGGACGCACCGGCGCTGGAGCCGCCCGGATTTTGGCTGGGGTTCCAGGGATTGCGGCTGAGCTTGTGAAAGCTGGAAAGGCCCGATGACAGCATGCCGTAGTCGGGGCAGGTGGTCTTGGCGAAAATCACCGCGCCAGCTTCGCGCATGCGGGCGGCGATCGGAGCATCCTCGGTAGCAGGAATGAGCTCGACAGCCGCCGTGCCGAGCGGCACCGGCTGTCCCTTGGTGGCAATCAGCTCCTTCAGCGTGACCGGAATGCCGTCCAAGGCCCCGAGCGGCGCGCCCTTCGTCCAACGCTCCGTGGAGGCGGCGGCCTGCTTGCGCGCATCCTCGGGGTCGTAGGCATAAAGAGCCGCAATCGTCGGCTCCCACGCCTCGATATGCTGCTCGAGCGCCAGCCAGTATTCGCTGGGAGACAAGCTCTTCTCCGCGAATTTGTGCTTGAGTTCGCGAATGGAAAGATCGGTGGGTTCGGTCATGGTCTATGCTCTTTATGTCTCAATCAGCGGGTCGCTTCGCGGGGGTCGAGGAGATCGCGTAGCCCGTCGCCGAGCAGGTTGAAGCCGAGGACGGAGAGCGCGATGGCAAGGCCCGGAAGGAGGGCTAGCCACGGCGCGAGGTGGAAGTAGGTCTGAGCATCGGCAAGCATCCGTCCCCATGTCGGTGCGGGTGGCGGCACGCTCAAGCCCAGGAAAGCAAGCCCAGCCTCGGTCAGGATCGCAAGGCCGAGCTGGATCGTCGCCTGGACGATGATGCTGCTCATGATGTTCGGCAGGATATGGCGGCGCGTGATGGAAAGCTGCGTATTGCCGATGGCGCGCGCCGCCAGCACGTAGTCCCGGCTCCAGGCCTGCAGCGCCGAGCCGAGCGCGACACGGGCAAACACAGGCACCATGAAAACCGCGATCGCGACAATTGCCGTCGAGCGCCCCGTCCCGAGAAATGCACCGAGGATCATGGCCGAAAGGATCGGCGGCAGGGCGAAGATCACATCGCAGGCCCGCATGACCAATGCCTCGAACAGGCCGCGTCGGGCGGCGGCGGAAACGCCGATGATCGTCCCGATCGTACCGCCGATCGCGACGGCCGAAACGGAGATCGACAGCGAATTCCAGCAGCCCGCCATCAGCATCGACAGAACGTCATGGCCAAGCTGGTCGGTGCCGAGAAGCGCGAAGCCGAAGGGCGGCTCCAGCTTGTGGGTGATCTGCATCTTCGCTGGCGGCACCGGCGTCCAGAACAGGGAGAGGA
>JBCNPI010000068.1:0-21065 GCA_039593415.1 Rhizobium sp.
GCCTGCTGCATCGCTAATTTTCGCAGGAATCGTGGCGCCGTCGAAATCCGATCCGAGGCCGACGCAGTCGATGCCGACACGGCCGACGAGATGATCGACATGCCGCACCATCGCCTCAAGCGGCGTATCGGCATCCGAGCGCGCGTCGTCGCGCAGCATCGCCGTCGCATAATTGAGGCCGACGATGCCGCGGCTCTCCTTGATGGCATCAAGCTGCTTGTCGGTGAGATTGCGCGCCACCGGTGTCAGCGCGTGAGCGTTGGAATGGCTCGCGACCAGTGGCTGATCCGAGGTCTTGGCTACATCCCAAAAGCCTTTCTCGGTGATGTGGGCGAGATCGACCAGGATGCCGAGCCGGTTGCATTCGCGCACCAGCGCGAAGCCGGCCTCGGTGAGGCCAGGCCCAGTGTCCGGCGAGCTGGGATAGGCAAAGGGCACACCATGTGCAAAAACATTGTTGCGGCTCCAGACCGGGCCGAGCGAACGCAGGCCGGCGGCGTAAAAGGTTTCGAGCGCGACGAGATCGGCATCGATTGCCTCACAGCCTTCCATGTGCATGACAGCGGCGAAGATACCCTTCTCCATGCAAGCGCGGATCTCGGCGGTGGAGCGGCAGAGCTTCC
Source organism: Rhizobium sp. (assembly GCA_039593415.1). Taxonomy (GTDB): domain Bacteria; phylum Pseudomonadota; class Alphaproteobacteria; order Rhizobiales; family Rhizobiaceae; genus Rhizobium. The sequence continues at coordinate 624 of JBCNPI010000068.1, forward strand.
AGGCGTCGGCGCGGTCGAGCCTCAGCGCGATCGCCGCCATTTCCAGCGCAATATCGAGAGAAGGCGACCGTTCCAGCGGTGCCGCCAAAGGCGTAGCATAGTGGCCGTTACTATCAGGATCGGCAAAGACGAGATCGCCCGACGGAATATAAATGGCGCAGAGGCCGCCACCCAGCCCGCCGGCGCGGGCGCGCGGTGCATCGATATGGCCGCTAGAGGTCCCATCCCTGAATTCGGCGATCGGATCGGCGCCGTCGCGCGCATGATGCCAGAGTCTCAAGAGAACGTCGTTGTGACCATCGAATACGGATTGCATCGTCTATCCTGGATGAAGTGCTCGGGGGAGCAAATGGAAAGCGGCCAGAATAGAAAAGCTGACAGGATTCGCCATACCCAAATGAAAAAAATTTGCATTTGCATGGAACGGCACATTTCAAAAGAAAAGGCGGGATAAAATCCCGCCTTGAGAGCATGCTTTAGAACGCTGACGATGTGTCGGGCATTTCAGCGCTTGGCCCGCTTCTTCTGGCGGTAGACGTCGATGGCAACAGCCGCGACGATGATGAAGCCTTTGGCGATTTCCTGGTAATAGGCATCGACATTGAGGAAGGTGAAGCCCGAGATCATGACACCGAGGATGACCGTCCCTATCACGGTGCCGGCGATGCGGCCGACGCCGCCGGTCAGCGACGTGCCGCCGATGACGGCCGCCGCGATCGCATCCAGCTCATAGTTGACGCCCATGCCGGCCTGCGCCGTCTGTACGCGGGCGGCGGTGATGATGCCTGCAAGGCCCGCCAGAAGCCCGGCAATCGCATAGACCTTGACCAGATGCGCTTCGACATTGATGCCCGAGACGCGCGCCGCCTGCACATTGGCGCCAATCGCATAGGTGAACTTGCCGTAGCGCGTGTAGCGCAGCACGATATGGAAGAGGACCGCGATGATGAGGAAGACGACGACCGGCCAGATGCCGGAACCGATGAAATTGAACTGGTCGGTCAGGCCCGAGATCGGCTGACCCTTGGTATAGAGCTTCGACAGGCCGCGGGCCGAGACCATCATTCCGAGCGTCGCGATGAAGGGCGGTATCTTCGTCTTCGTGATCAGCTGGCCGTTGATGTAACCGGCGAGCAGACCAAGCAGCAGGCCGACCCCGATCGGAACGAAGAAGGGCAGGTCGGTCAGCGCCGGATAAACGGCCCGCGCCCATGTCGACGACTGGGCGAAGCTCGCGGCAACCATGGCCGTCAGGCCGACGACCGAGCCGGATGAGAGATCGATACCGCCGGTTATGATGACCTGCGTCACGCCGACCGAGATGATGCCGATGACGGAGACCTGCAGGATCATGATCTTCAGGCGCTGCAAATTCATCAGGAAGCTCTGGCCGACGAAGATCCAGCCGAGGATCTCACAAAGAAGCGCAATGCCGATCAGCACCAGGAAGATGCCGAGTTCGGGCGGAACACGGCGGCGTCTTGGCCGTGTGACTGCCGGGGCAGCCGCCTCTGCAACTTTGGTAACCATGGTTCAATCCTCCCTTGCGATGATTGGCGGCGTCACTGCGCGGCCAGCTCCATCACCTTCACTTGAGTTGCTTCCGCGCGGTCCAGGAATCCGGTCACCCGTCCTTCGTGCATCACCATGATGCGATCGCTCATGCCGAGCACCTCAGGCATTTCCGACGAGATCATGATGACGGCGACGCCATTGCGCGCCATTTCGGTAACGAGACGGTGGATCTCCGCCTTGGCGCCGACATCGATGCCGCGCGTCGGCTCGTCCAGGATCAGGATGCGGGGATTGGTAAGCATCCACCGGCCGATCAGCGCCTTCTGCTGATTACCGCCGGAGAGGTTTTCGATCCGTTCGTCGAGGTTCGGCGTCTTGACGCGCAACTTCCTGGCCATCTCTTCGCAGGCCTCTTCGATCGCGCCTTCCTGCACAAAGCCGCCGCGCACGAACTTGTCGTGCAGGACCGCAACTTGCATATTCTCCAGTACGCTGAGGATGAGAAGACAACCCGTATCCTTGCGGTCTTCGGTGAGGAAGGCCATGCGGTGGCGGATCGCGTCCGCCGGCGAGGAAATCTCAGCCTTCTGGCCGAAAAGCTCGACGGTGCCGGACGAGGCCGGCGTCACGCCGAAGATAGTCTCGGCAACATTGGACCGGCCCGATCCGACAAGCCCGGCAACGCCGAGAATTTCGCCGGCCCTGACGTCGAAGGACACATTGGAGAAGACGCCGTCGAGACTCAAATCCTTGACCGACAGCACGGCTTCGCCGATCGGCACCTCTTCCTTCGGGAACATCTGCGTGATCTCGCGGCCGACCATCATTCGGATGATGTCGTCGCGGGTCACATCGGTCGAAGCGTGCGTGCCAATATATTTGCCGTCCCGAAATACCGAGAATTCGTCGGCAATCTCGAACAGCTCGTTCATCTTGTGGGTGATGTAGACAATGCCGATGCCTTGTGCGCGCAGGTCGCGAATGATCTGGAAGAGATGCGCCACTTCGCGCTCGGTGAGCGCCGACGTCGGCTCGTCCATGATCAGCACGTCGGAATTGTACGAAACCGCCTTGGCGATTTCGACCATCTGCCGGCTCGCGACCGAAAGTTCGCGTACCTGGATTTCGGGATCGATGGAAATATTGAGACGCTGGAAGAGTTCCTCGGTCTTGCGGCTCATCTCCGCGTGGTCGACGAGGCCGAAGCGGTTCTTCGGCTCGCGCCGGATCCAGATGTTCTCCGAAACCGTCATGAAGGGCATCAGGTTCAGTTCCTGATGGATCATGGCGATGCCGTTTTCCAGCGCATCGAGCGGCGACTTGAGCCGGATTTCGACGCCCTTGAGGCGCACCTCGCCCTGATCCGGGATATAGATGCCAGCAAGGATTTTCATCAGCGTCGATTTGCCCGCACCGTTTTCGCCCATCAGCGCATGCACCGTGCCGCGCTTCAGGCGGAAGGAAACGTCGTCGAGGGCGAGCACGCCGGGAAATTCCTTGCGGATGCCTTCCGCACTCAGCAGATAGGCGGCATTGGGGACAGCGCCGCTGGCGCGCACCGCCGCCATGGTGGATGGGCTCACAGCCATTTTTCCCTCCCGGGCAGATCGGATTTCAAGGGATGCGGGCTTTAGACCCGCATCCGTCGATCACTCTCGTTCTCAGTTCTTCTTGACGAAGTCCTTGACGTTGGTCGGGGTGACGAGTTGGAAGGGGATATAGACCTTCTTCTCGATCTTATCGCCCTTGGCGAGCTTGAGTGCGGCGTCCACCGCACCCTTGCCCTGACCGGCGGCATCCTGGAACACAGTGACCTTCAGGTCGCCGGCCTGCATGGCAGCAAGCGCGTCCTGCGTCGCATCGACGCCGGCAACGACGATCTTGTTCAGTGGCTTGCCGGCAGCCTTCAGCGCCTGGATGGCGCCGATTGCCATTTCGTCATTGTTGGAGATGACGGCATCGAACTCGAGACCGCTGGAGAGCCAGTTGGTCATCAGGTCGGCGCCCTGGGTACGCTGCCAGTTGGCGGTCTGCTCCTGAACGATCTGGATGCCCTTACACGCGTCGGTCGCCACGACATCATGAACGTCCTTGGTCCGCATACGGGCAGCCTGGTTCGAGAGTTCGCCCATCATGATAACGGCCTTGCCCTTGCCGCCGAGGATTCGGCACACTTCCTTGGCTTCCAGCGTACCGGACTCCTGCTCGTTGGAGGCGACGAAAGCCTGCTGGTCCGGAAGGCTGTCGACGTTTGCCGGCTCGCGATTGACGTAAACCAGAGGGATCTTGGCATCGGCAGCGAGCTTGGAAATGGCCGCCGTCGCGTCTGTATCGACCGGGTTCACGATGATGGCGTCGACCTTACTGGCGATGAAGTTCTGGATCTGGCTCTGCTGCTTAGCAATATCGTTTTGAGCGTCTTCGACCTGCAGCGTCACGCCCTTGCCCTTTGCATAATCCTGCATACCGTTGCGCAGAACGGTCAAGAAGTTGTCGTCGAAGAGAGCCATCGACACGCCGATGGTTTGGGCGTGGGCAGCAGTCGACAACAAAAGGGCCATTGCTGAGCCAAGGATAAATTTCTTCATGTCTTCCTCCCAGATACGGTGCCGGCCACACCCCTCCTGAATGCCGGAGCCCTCGGTCTCGACCGCAGGGCCTTTATCCAATTCGGCCAGCACTCCCATGCCGGCCACATTGAAAACGGAACAAACAAACCGTGAAATTCATTATGCGGAATATTCATTCCATTTTTCATGGCAAAGGTCAACACCAAATTCTGGCAGAGCCGGCGGAACCGGCGAAGGCGCGTTTTTCCGCCGCCACCGCTGCAAGAATCGCCAGCCGAACCTACATACGGGCGCCGACTTGACGGAACGGTTGTTCCATCGACACGGAAACGGAATAGAATGCCAACAAACATCTGCCGCGCCGCGGCAGGCATTGGAGAACAAACATGCCCTCGATGTACAGTTTCTCGGTCCCCGTCTTTCAACGCGGCCTGCAAAATCTTGCAGCCTATCTCGACAAGATCGAAGCCTACGCAGCTGAAAAGGCAATCGCGCCGGGCGAACTCATTTCCGCCCGCCTGATCGACGACATGCTGCCGCTCTCCGGCCAGTACCAGCGCGCTTCCGATACGGCGAAACTCACCATTTCCCGGCTTGCCGGCATCGATGCACCGCGCTTCGAAGACAGTGAGACGACCGTCGCTGAACTGCGGGAGCGCTTGAAGAAAACGCAGGACTTCCTGGCAACGATTACGCCGGCCACCATGGAAGGCAGCGAAGCGCGGGAAGTAACGATCACGCCGGGAGGCAACAAGATCACCTTCAAGGGCGAGGATTACCTGGCGAAATTCGCGCTGCCGAACTTTTTCTTCCATGTGACTACGGCACACGACATCCTGCGCAGCCGCGGTCTGCCCGTCGGCAAGCTGAACTACCTCGGTGCACTCGGCTAAAATTGCTCAGGGCCGGAGCGAAACCGGCCCTTTTTCCGTCAGCTCCGTATAAGCAAGCGTCTGGTCCAGATGCTCCGCCCGAAGCGAAAGCAGCTTTTCGGCATAGGCAAGCCTGATGGCTACATAGGCGCTGTCATTGGCGACATTCGAAAGCTCCGCCGGGTCCTTCGCCAGATCGAAGAGCAGCGGGGGAAGCCCGGCGCAATGGATGTATTTGAAGCGCTCGTCGCGCATAACGGCGAGGTTGCAGGCACTGGATCTTAAGCCGAAATGCCGCTCGGGAATACCTTCGGCAATATCGCGGAAATCGAATTCCCAAAAGGCCGCATCGCGCCAGTTTTCCGGTTCGGTCCCTGTAAGGAATGGCAGCAGGCTGTCGCCATCGACATGGTTTGCCGGCGCGATGCCGAGGCGGTCGCACAGGCTCGGGAAAATATCTGCGGCGCTGGTGAAATGCTCTACCTGCCGCCCATGTGTGGCGGGCTGACCAGGGTCTCGAATGACGAGTGGCACATGATAGCTGCCGTCAAAGAAGCCGCCCTTTCCGAGCATCCAATGGTCGCCCATCATCTCGGCGTGATCGGACGTGAAGACGATCACCGTATCGTCCCAAGCGCCGGCATCCTTCAATGCCTGCCAGATCCGGCCAAGCTGCGCGTCGACCTCGGCAATCATGCCGTAGTAGATGGCGCGGATCGCGGCAAAATCCTCAGGCGTCCACTCATCGATGGAGCCCCTGCCGCCATAGATGAAGCCGCCCTTGCCGATGAGCGGCAGGCCGAAGGCAAGCAGCGGATGCGAGGCCATCTCCGTTTCGCGGTCGGTAGCACGCAAGAAAGCCGGGCCATCGGCGGCCGAGAACATGCGGTTATAGGGCTCCGGCACCGAGAAGGGTGGATGCGGCCGGAGAAAAGAAACATGCGCAAACCAAGGCTGATCCTGCTCTCCGAGCCAGCGGATGAATTCGCCGGCCATAAAGGCCGTCTGCGTCTCGTCCTTGGAATAGGCGGGCGCATTATTGGAAATCTCGCCGGGCGCGGCCCCGATGGGAATATGGATATCCCGGCTGACGGCATCGGCATGGCCGCGCGACCGGAGCCAGGAGAGCCATTGTTTCTCATGTTCGGGCAGAAGCTGCCGCGCCGTAAAGCCGGGCAGCACGCCCTCATAGGTCGTCAGATGCGGATCATGTGGATCGCGGCTGCGCGGATCGGGCGCCGTATCCGTATAGCCGAACAACGTGGGATCGTAGCCTGCTCGGCGTGCAGCAAGCGCGATATTGTCGAAGCGGGCGTCTAACGGTGAACCATTGCGGCAAACGCGATGGTTCATCTGGTAGAGGCCGGTATAGAGCGTCGCACGTGCCGGAGAGCACGGCGCCGCTCCGGCATAATGCCGCCGGAACAGCACGCCTTCCTGCGCCAGAGCATCCACATTCGGCGTCTTCACACATTCATGCCCGACGGCGGAGAGACAATCCCCCCGCCACTGGTCGGCCGAAATCAACAGGATATTCGGACGTTTGCTCGCAACACCAACGAAAGAACGCCGTTCAGTGCTGGTTGGATTTGGCATGCCAATTCCAAGCGGATTGAATGATCTTGGTCAGATCGTATTGCGGCGACCAACCGAGGACATCGCGGGCCTTGTCGTTGTTGGCGACGAGCGTGGTTGAATCGCCCTCACGGCGACCGACATATTCGACGGGAAACGGCCGGTTCGACACAGTCTCGATCGTGCCCAAAAGTTCCTTCACCGTCGTGCCGGTGCCCGTGCCAAGATTGAGCGCGACAGAATCGCCGCCATCGAGCAGATATTCCACGGCACGGACATGGGCGTCGGCGAGATCCAGCACATGGATGTAATCGCGAACGCAGGTGCCGTCGCGTGTATCATAATCGCTGCCGAACACCTTGAAGCCCTGACGGCGGCCAAGGGCGGCGTCGATGGCGAGCGGAATCGCATGGGTTTCCGGCGTATGCCACTCGCCGATCCGCCCCTCGAAGTCGGCGCCGGCAGCATTGAAATAGCGCAGGATGACAGAGCGCAGTCCTTTGTACTGGTCGTAATCGGCCAGCGCCTGCTCGACGATATATTTCGTGCGGCCATAGGGGTTGATCGGCACCTGCTGGTGACTCTCGTCCAGCGGCACACTTTGCGGCAGGCCGTAGGTGGCGCAGGTCGAGGAGAAGACAAAAGCCTTCACACCGGCTGCCTGAGCTGCGGACAGCAGCGTCAGCGTGCCGATGACATTGTTCTCGTAGAAGGCGACCGGATCCTTGACCGACTCGCCGACCTCGATCAACGCAGCGAAATGCAGGATGGCGGCAGGCTTGTGCTTTGCCAGCACCTCATCGAGGCGTGCCCGATCACGGATGTCGCCTTCCTCGGCCGGTCCCCATTTGACGAATTCGCGATGCCCATTGGAGAAATTATCGTAGACGACGGGCTTGAACCCCTTGTTCGCCAGATCCAGACACGTGTGGGAACCGATATATCCGGCTCCGCCGACCACAAGCACCGTTTCTCCTGCCATGACCATCCCTTCTTGACTCACAAGAATTTGCCGCCCCAAGCGCGACGGACCAGTTCGATCCGACGGGTACACTTAGAGAGCTGTAGCCGACTTGCAAGGCGCAAGAAAGGAGCAAGATTGGTCTTCCGTTGGACTACCAAACGGCGGCTCCACGACACGGACCCGGGTATAAGCCTGTAGTTTCCCTTTGAAATCTCTGGACGCCCTCAGCGATCAACGCCACGGGCACGATTGATAGTTCGACGTTGGCGCTCGGCGATAATCTCTTCCGCCCTATCTGTGGCGACCGCACGCTGGAGTGTGCGCAATTGACCTAGGATGGCTTTGAAGACCGGTTGCTGAGACCTTGAGACCACATTGGCAACATCGGTCTCGTTGCGTAAAATTGCGCCCGGCCCGAAGCGAGCATCAAGTGCCTTACTGACGACAGAAAATTCGTGTCGGACATCTGGTGACAAAGACCGGACCAATCGTGCCAGCTCGCGCGGGTTCTTCTCCGTCTCGGACATGATGTGCCGTAGCTCATTCTGGGCAATTGTCGTCAACGCTGGAATGGCTATTGCCATCCGTTCCCGCTCGATGATGACCACCGATTTTTCGGTCTCAAAAGCGCTCAAGTAATATCGACCAAGAGAGTGAATGTCGGCACCAACTGCGTTGACCGCCTGCAGTGCTTTCCTGCGCTCGCGGCCACCAGCGAGCAGCCTATCCATCGTTCTGCCGCTACCGCGCACAGGACCATAGGCCGTTGGCTCTGTGGCAACAGCACGTGCAATACGCTCAGGGTCGATCTGCTTCAGCACCAGATCTTCGATCATCGCCACGGCGGCTGCGGGATCGCGCCAGATCACGGATCCAGTCGCGGCGAGTGCTGCTCTTATCTGTTTGTAATGCTCAGTGTCGGTCACGCGCATTCGCGCCTCCTCGTCGAGGCTTGCATTGAATTTCATGACCGCTGGCAACATTGCAGGAGATGCGAGTTGGGTGAGACGCGCCTCTTCTGCAAACGATCGGGTAAGGGAGTTCACTGCGGGTAATAGATCGGAAGCATCCGCCCCCGGGGCGGGCAAGGAGTCTTTGTCGGGTGTTGTGTGAATAGCAGCATTGCGCCCCGAAGTTTCGACTGCGGCCCCGAAGGGCACGTTCGCCCGTTGCCAGAGCCGCGCCACATGATCACTTTGTACGGTGAACCAATTGGATAGGCGCTCCACCTGTGCATCGAGGGCGTAACCATACTCCGCGATAGTGTCGATGCCGCGCCGCCGTGCGAAATCGAAAGCCACGGATCGATAAGACGGCTCATTCTCGAAGTCGAGCGTCGTCGTCTTTTCGCCGGGGCGCGACAGCCGTTCAATCAGTTGCGCAAAGAGCGTCGGAGGGCGATGTTCGGCGGCAAGTTGCTCCAGCCGCGCCTCGCCCTTATCAATTGAATATGCCGTCCAAATGTTGCGGTCGACAACGCGATCCTCAAAATGCCTCGCTCCCGTTTCCTCATCAACAACGGGCATTTTAACGGTAACTTTTTCAGTCCCCTCCTTGCGCATGGTCACTTTATCCCCGATCCCGACGACGACCGCCTCAAGCGCCTTGGGCAGATTGACGCCCCAAAGGCGATGCGTGGTTCCATCGTTCGTTCTGACGTCAACATAAGGAGAAGGATCGGCGTCGTCCCGCTTGCGGAACTTCGCAAGTCCTATTTCAACAAGCTCGCCGGTAATGCCAGCGGCGTGCTCGACGCGTGCCGTCTTGCCCCGTTCGAACTTTGGCTGAAAATCTTCCCTTGCCGCATAAAGATCGACACGCTCGCGATGACGCGTCATGGCGACATATGTCAGGTGCCGGTCCATCATGCCGGTTGCCAGCACGAAAGCGCGCTCGAAGGTCGATCCTTGGCTCTTGTGAATCGTCGCGGCGTAACCGTGGTCGACATTGCGATAAGTGTCTTCCGCGAACATGACATCCCGGCCACTGTCCAACCGAACGAAAAGAAATGGTTCCCCTCCTCGACCCGCCGTCGATACGACCGTTCCAAACATGCCGTTCTTGACATGCTGAACAGCTAGGTGAGAGGCCTTGGGTTCGACGAACCGCGCATTTTCCAGGAAGATGATCCGGTCTCCCTCGCTAAACTCACGTATGCCGCGCTCTGTACGAAACGGCCTACCCTCCCCAAGCGCATTCTGTTGCAACATGACCGCACGGATCGCATCGTTGAGGCGTCTCACATCACTGTTGGTGTGGGCGAGAACCATCAACTCGTCGCCACGCAACTTACGACCTTCGACCTCTGCCTTGGCAATGGCATCAAGGCGAGCGCTGGCCCAGTCGGATACGATGCGTTGAATCGCATCCTTACGCGTTTCACTTTCGAGGAGATGGCCATGGGCGCTATAGGCACTCAAGGCATCCTCAACATTTCCACGGGCAAACAGACGGGACGCCTCTCGCGCCCATTCGTGCCTCTGGCGGCGAACGCCGGCCAATTCGGCAAAGCCGATGCGCTCGGCGATGGCGCGGAAGGCAGCCCCCGCCTGGATCGGCTGAAGCTGCATCGCGTCGCCGACAAGAACTGCTTTCGCGCCGGCATCCTCGACGCGTTTGAGAAGACGCGCCATCTGTTCCGACGACACCATACCAGCTTCGTCTAGAACCAGCACGTCGCCCTTCTGCAGCAGGTCATAGTCGTTTTTCCAGGCAAGCTCCCAAGCGGCAATCGTACGTGAACGGATCCCGGAACTACCAGTCAATGCCTCCGCCGCCTTGCCGGCGAGCGCTGCTCCGAGGACGCGCCTGCCGTCTCCCTCCCAGGCGAGACGTGCCACGCTCAGCAATGTCGATTTGCCAGTGCCCGCGATACCGACGACCGCGGCAATGGCGCTATCGGCCGTGATATGTCGAACCGCTTCGACCTGCTCGGCGTCGAGGCGAATGGCCTTGTCTGACGCTGCCTCAATCTCGTCTATCGCAGCATTAACTTGGGATGACGATGCCGCGAAGCCAGCTATGTTCGAGAGATTCAACGCCGACCGCGCCATGTGAAATTCGGTTCTGATCGTCGCGCGCGTCGTGAAAACTGCCGGCAGCTCGACCCCACCAGTTTCCGCACTCACCTGCTGCGGTCGCAGCATTACCAAATCATCCGACGCCATTAGTTTTGCGCGGATATTGGCAAAGACGATTGGATCATCAACGTGGCGGTGCAGGGCACGGGCGATCTCAGTTTCATCGAAAGTCGAGCGCTCGTTGCTGAGTTGCCTAAGCAGTAGGCCGGGGTCGGCGGCAAGGCGATCCGCCGTAACGTAGCGCTGCGCCAATGCCGCCGGGGCGAAATAGACATCGGCACCTTTGCGTAGACGCGCCGCGCGGGCAGGAGCAAGATGGCGCTGCCCCATTCCCCGCAACCCCTGCTCCTCATAGGAGCGGCCGTCTATGCGGATATCGTGACCGGCAAGTGTCAGATGGTGCGTTAGCGTTTGAGCCCAGGCAAGCTTCCACTCCTCCAGCGTTGCCTTGTTGCCTGCCCACGGACGGTAAATGATTGCTCCTTTCGGCCTGTTGGGGGTTTTGAAGCGCAGCGGCTCGCCTCTGTCGTCGAGGATAGCGACGTATTTCGGCCCAAATCCTTCCGCGGTCAGTGGACGCAGCGTGGTCAAAACGTGGACATGCGGATTGCCCTTCTTGTCGTGATAGACCCAGTCTGCCACCATTCCGCGCGACACGAGGCTGTCGCGAACGAAGTCACGCACGAGGGCGATATTCTCCGTCCTGCTGAGCTCGTTTGGAAGCGCAAGGATGAGCTCGCGGGCTAACACTCCATCACGCCGGGTTTCGAAACGATCAACAGCATTCCAAAGCGCTTCGCTGGCGCCGGCAACCGATCGTCCGTCGATTAAAGTTCGCAACCATGCCGGCGTGTCATCAGGCAGAGCGAGTTCCTCATGGATGAGTTCGGCCGCGTCTGCGGAATAGTGGAACCTAGTCCCCACCTGCTCATCCATCATCTTGGTACGATGACGATAGGCGGCAGCCGAGACGATGTTCTGCCCCGCTCCGCGGCTGATTATTTTCGCTCTCAAAAACATAATAGCCAAATTTGACTCTATCCTTTCTGGCACTCAGCACTGCGCAGATATCAAGATTCTTGGCAAAAATTCCACGAAAAAGGCCAACTCTTCGGGATGGACTCCATGTCCTATATTATTTCAAGCGATTTGACTACTGCATTTAATGCAGTATAAAAGGTGCCAGCGGACTCGACTCTGATGAAAGGAAGGGCAGGTATGCGTGCAAGAACCACAGTCTCCGAGATCGGCACACAGATCGAGCTGCTCAGAGAGAAACGAAAGAACATGGTCGCCAAGGCCAATGAACGTTTCGCTAGCGCGGCACGGAGGGCCGGTCTCGCCGAACTGGACATTTCCGACGCCGAGCTCAACGACGTTCTCGCCGAGATCACAGCGCGATTTCGCGACGACGAAAAAAGGACAGCGGGCGAATCCGCTTAAGAGGCTAGATCAGCGGATTATGCTTCTCGAACGAAGGCGGCAGCGCGAGATGACAAGCGATCGCAAGCGTGAAACGCGCGAAAAGATGATCTTCGGCGGATTGATCATCAAGGCTGGCTTGAGAAAAGCCGATCGCGCGTTCCTGCTCGGTGCCTTGATCGAAGCCAGCCGGATCCCGCCAGATACCGCGCAGTACCGTGAGCTTCACAAGATTGGTATGGAAGCGTTCCGAGCCGATGCATGCATGAATAATTCGGAGAGCAAGGATCTAGATGTTTGACCCAGGCTTTGATCCCGCCGACGATACCCCCTCTGACACGTTCATCTTTACATCGAGGCCTTTGCCTCGCTCGGCCTTGGGACGATGATAGGGGGCAATAGCTTCGCGCGTTGAATCCACTGAAAAACAGCATGGTTCGCCGAAGCGGACGTAGCCGCCGATCATGACCGCGCACCGCTGATACTTCCCGCAGTTGCCGTAGCTTTACACGTCAGCAGAAAGGGACTTGCCGTAGCGGTGGAGCAGCTGCGCGACGTCGCTTTGCATGGCAGACAGGGGATGCGTCGCCTTCGCCTCGAAGGCGATCGGTTTGCGCTCGAAGACCGCGTAGCAGACCTCGCTGGGATCATGCCGGGACAGATAGGCAATCCCGTCCGGCTCCTTCGGATGATCCCAGAGCGCATCGGCCCATGCGCCGCATGGCTCATAGGGGCCGGTGGAGATTGAATTATCCGTGCCGAGGATCTGCAGCCCGGCGCCGTGCATCGTCACCATGCGCAGAGCCGTCCGGCTGATGAGCTCCGTTACCGACCGGGTGACAATTTCGCGTTCTGCAACCATCAGCCGTTGCGGGTTGCGCAGGATCGTCTCGGCGAACGCGCCTGCGAAGGCGTGGCCGATATAGAGCACGCCGAATCGTCCACTTGCGCTATCGAATCGATAAATTGGATCGTGGCCGGCTCCCGGTCCGAAAAACACCGGATCAAAGCTCGATCGGTGAATCCGGTGCAACACCGATCCGGCCGGAATGGTCGTGATCGGTAAGTTCGCATTCTTCAACCAATCGGGCGGCGGCGCCGCCGCCCCGGACGGTCCTCGCACCGGCGGGGCCATCAGGCGAAGCCGTCGCCGGTATTGGCGCGGACTAGCCGCTCGACCGCGCCGAGATCACCCTGGCGCAAAGCCTCCAACGGCGACCGGCCGCCGAGCGCGCTATCCCGCGCAAGCAGGAAATCGAGCGTAGCCCAGGCGCCTTGGTCTGCGAGACCGCGAACGACCTCGGCTATCCCCGGCAAAACCTCTCCGTCCCGGAACTGGCAGGCTGGATATTTCCAGTCGCTTCCCTCCCGGACGCCAAGGATCGCGTTGCCCCGACGCCGCTTGTCGATCGCTTGGCGGGTGATGCCCGCAATTTTGCCGGCTTCTTCGGCGGAAAGGACGCCGCCGGCACGCAGGAGCAGTTGGTTCCGATGCTCGACATTGCGCGCGAGCGCCGGGACCATCGGGTCGAGATTGCTCACCGCCTCGCCGATAAACTCGGGATGGCTGAGGATTTGCGCGAGCGTTCCTGCGCCCGTCGGCGCGCCAAGAGCCGCCGTGAGCGCCTTCGACGGTGTTGTCGCGGCAATCCGTTCGAGTGCCGACATTGCACGACGTAGAAATGCGGCCTGGACGGAATCCGGGTCGGTCTGGAAACTCAGCACGAGCTCAGTTGAATGCGGGGTGCGAGGCATAGTGGCCTCCTCTGGTTGTCTTAGGATTTATATAGTAACGAAAACTACTGCGTCAACTCGCTCGATGGGGTTCTTTTACATCATTGACGAGAAACGAGGGCCTCATCTGCATAAGTTAGGGGCGATCCCTCTTCAGGGCGTGGCTCTACTCGCGTCCTGCCGGTCACTGCCGGAGCCCGCAAGCGGTCTCCGTGCATGCGGTCACGCTCCTCTCGCGGGGGTATGATCAGCCGGCGGCGAGCGTCCGGCAGGGCTCGACGAGTGCTCATGACGAAGCGTCTCCTGCCTGTGCCGGTCGCTGGAGTGGTCGCAGCGTCGGCGGCACGGTTCGGCGTTGAGCGGCGCCGGGCGACCGGGAGGGCCGAGGAAGTGCGGCCGGGACGAAGCGGTGCATTGCCTGCGGTGAAGACGATCTGCTCGTCGGCCCGCATCCGCAGCACTTCATGCGGCTGGATCAGCGGCCGCGCTGCAAGCTGCTTCGATCGCGTGCGCGACGAACCCGACGCCTGCTACGACCGGCCGACCTGGTCGATCTCGACCGTGGTCGTGCCGCAGCGCTTCGAGATGTAGTGGGCCGTCTCCGGATCATTCACTGCCGCGAAGCTAATCCAACTCGCGCTCTCGAACCATTTGCTGGCGGCATCGCGCCCGCCATAGGTTGCGCGCATCTGGCCGATGCTCTGAAACAACAGCAACAGCGTGATGCCGTACTTGCGGCCTGCGTCGCGCACCGTCTCCAGGATCCGCATGAAGCCGAGACGCGCGACCTCATCGAGAAGGAACAGGTGCAATCTTACTCGCCGCGCTCAGCCTCGAGAGCGGCAATTTCGTCGGAAATTTCCGCAATCCGTTGCCGGAGCTCTGCTTCGGTACCGTCGTCCACCTCGCCTTCGCCGAAACAATAGCGGGCTATATGCAGCTCGAGCTTGGCTTCGACTTGTTCGCGCTGGGTACGTAGTTGTTTAAGATAGCTGTTTCGCATCGCGAACCGCTCTTTCCGAGAAAAGAAAATAGGTCTCACCCAAATAAATGGGGTCGAAACCGGAAGGTTTCGATGGCATCCTATGGATCTGCGCCAACGCTGCAGCGCAACCTGCCACAAGGCCATAATCCCAAGCCATTGCGAAGCGGCTGACCGGTCATCACATTCATGCGACCCACATCTAAAATGATCCCGAAGGCAAATATTAGACGCTGACATCACCATCGAATTCGGGCTAATTCAGGTGAAGTGTTCGAGGTATGTTGTGTTGAACGAAAAAATTGCCGTCATTGGCCTCGGTTATGTGGGCCTGCCCGTCGCCATTGCGCTTGCCGAAAAATTCCATGATGTGGTCGGCTTTGACATCAAGGCCTCCCGTGTCACCGCGCTAAAGGCGGGTGAGGATAAGACCCAAGAGGTTTCTACCGAACGGTTGCGGTCGAGTGGGCTGCGCATCAGCAGCGAGATCGAGGATCTCGGAGATCGCGATATCTTCATCATTGCCGTCCCGACGCCGATCGACCGGAACCGCCAGCCGGATCTCAGGCCGATGATTTCCGCCTCACGCACAGTCGGCAAGGTCTTGCGCAAAGGTTCGATCGTCGTCTATGAGTCCACCGTCTATCCCGGCGTTACCGAAGAGGTCTGCGGCCCGGTGCTGGCGGAGGCTTCCGGGCTGCGCCAAGGCGAGGATTTCCATGTCGGTTATTCGCCGGAACGCATCAACCCCGGTGACAAGGAGCACACCTTCGAGCGGATCGTAAAAGTCGTCGCCGGCGACGACGCGGAGACGCTGGAAAGGATTGCCGCCATCTATGGCGCTGTGGTCGAGGCCGGCATCCACCGCGCCCCCAGCATCAAGGTGGCTGAAGCCGCCAAGGTGATCGAGAACACCCAGCGCGACGTCAATATTGCACTGATGAACGAGCTTTCGATCATTTTCGAGAAAATGAATATCCGCACGGCCGATGTGCTGAAGGCGGCGCGCACGAAATGGAACTTCTTGCCTTTTACTCCCGGCCTGGTCGGCGGCCACTGCATCGGCGTCGACCCCTATTATCTAACGGCCAAGGCCGAGGAACTCGGCTATCACCCGGAAGTCATTCTTTCCGGCCGACGCATCAATGACGGCATGGGCGCCTTCATTGCCCAGAAGCTCATCAAGATGCTGGTTGCGGCGAAAAAGCCGATCAACGGCGCCCGCATCGGCATATTCGGCCTGACCTTCAAGGAAAACGTGCCAGACCTGCGCAATAGTCGCGTGCCCGACATCATAAGCGAACTGCATCAGTTCGGCCTCGAGCCGCTGGTGCACGACCCGATGGCGAGCCATGCGGAGGCCGAAGATGAATATGGCATCCGCCTGGTGGAACTGAAGGATTTCGGCAAACTCGACGCTCTCGTGCTTGCTGTTCCCCACAAATCCTATCTGGCCGATGGTGCACCCGGTATCCTCGATCTCTTGAGCGAGAACGGCGTCGTCGTCGACGTGAAGGCAGCTCTCGATCGGAGCAATCCTCTGCTGGAAGGTCATTCGGTCTGGAGCCTGTGAGGCGGAAAGGCCCGCTCAGCGCGCCCTAGCCCCCACGCCAGCGACCGTTGCCGCCAATCCTTCTTCGACGGAGTAAGGCGGCGACCAGCCCGTGAGCGCCCGCGTCTCGTCGATATCGACCTGAAGAGAGCCGAGCAATCTCTGCGCGGCGGCTCGACGCCCCAAAAGCGCGGCAAGTCCCTCGAGCAGCGCAGGCGGCACCGGCAGCATAATGGCTTTTCGACCTGAGGCGATGGACAGTCTGCCGATCAGCTGGCCGATCGAAAGATCGTCGCCATCACTGATCAGGAAGACGCGGTTACCGACGGACGAATGCTTGGCGCAGAGCAGCATGAAATCGACGAGATTGCCGACATAAACGAGCGATCTGCGGTTTCGAACCGCCCCGAATGGCCAAGGACACGGCCGCGCGGCCCATCTCATCAGGTTTGCGAAATTCGCCTTGACACCGGGACCATAGACGAGCGGCGGCCGAATGATGACGACCTCCATGCCCATTTCCGCTGATATCGCGAGCAGGGCCTCCTCTGCCTCCAGCTTCGAGCGGCCATAGGCATCTTCCGGATGCGGCACATCAGTAGCCTTGAAGGGCTTTCCCTCCGCTGTGCCCTCGCCGTTGACCTTGATCGAGCTCAGGAAGATGAAGCGCTTCGCGCCCGCGCCGGCTGCCTGTCGCGCCAGGTTGACGGTCGCATCGACATTGACGGCGCGGAATGCGGCCAACGGATCGGCGGCGCTCTCATTCATGACATGGACGCGAGCCGCCAGATGCATGACGGTATCGACGCCGGCTAGCGCAGCGGACCAATCGGTATCGCTATTCATCGTACCGATGACGGCGAAGCCTGGGCGGGAGTTGCGGCTGACGGGCCGATAGTCCATCCGCCGGCGGGAAAGCTCTTCGCACAGAGCCTGTCCGACAAAACCTGTCGCACCCGTTACCAGGATCATCCGCCCGCTGCCTCCGCTTTCCGCACTTGATTTGCTAAGACATGCTTTGCACGGGATATCCGCTCGTAACAAGGGCGAGGAATCTTGCCGGGGATGGTTGTGCTTGAAATCGCGATATGAGATGGACGGAGCATTGACGACCTTCATCACCCTGAGAACACAGGGCGATGCAACGACAAGAGACGATGCTTTATACGATCGCCAAGCGCCTTTTCGATTTTCTCGCCGCTCTAGCCGCGACCATCGTCTTTTTCATTCCGATCCTGATCGTCGCACTCGCGGTACGGCTGACCTCGCCTGGCCCAATCCTCTATTGGTCCGATCGGGTCGGCCGAAAGAATAAGATCTTCCGCATGCCGAAGTTCCGCAGCATGCGCACCGACACGCCTGCCGTGGCGACCCATCTGCTGAAGGATCCGAATATCTATCTGACGCCGATCGGCTCCTTCCTGCGCAAGTCGAGCCTCGACGAGCTGCCGCAGCTTTGGTGCATCCTGAAAGGCGAGATGAGCATCGTCGGCCCGCGCCCGGCACTGTTCAACCAGCACGATCTCGTCGCCCTGCGCACTGAACGCGGTGTCGACGCGCTGCTGCCAGGCTTGACCGGCTGGGCGCAGGTCAACGGCCGCGACGAACTGCCGATCCCCGAGAAGGTGGCACTGGATGAGGACTACCTGCGGCGGCGCTCCTTTCTTTTCGACCTCAAAATCATCGTACTGACGGCCTTGAAAGTTGTGCGGCGCGACGGAGTTGCTCATTAGCCAGCATCGCGCAAAATCGACATTGCCGACACAGCAGCGTTGAAAAAAACGCCGCACTCCTGCCTCTTTGCGGCCATAGTGGCCATCGAGGGACGAGGAATGCCGGAAGTAAACCGTTTCTGGACGAAGGCGGATGACGACATTGGACGACTCGCGCATCAACAAACCGCATGCTGACCTTCCAGCCGAACCGATCGGCGTCACGAAGGCAGGGAGCAACATGACGAAACCGCTCGCCATCATCGGCGGCATTCTCTGGCTGCTTGTCGCTTCGCCGACCGTCGTCGAGAGCGACGCCTATCGCTATGCCACCGCGCTCCTCTCTCTGATCGCCCTCTACTATTATATGAAGGCGCCCATGCGGCCGCGCACCGACTGGATCGGCTGGCTCTGCATGGGCTGGGCCTTCTATGTCATGGCGCGTTTCTTCATCACCTTCTGGCTGACGCCGCAGCACGATATCGGCGCCTCGGATTGGCTCTATGCCTTCCCCTTCTTCTTCCCCATCATGGGCGTCGCCTTCCTGCTCTACGAAGAGCTGATGGAGAAGATCGTCGCGGCTTATTTCGCCGCGGTCCTCATCATGCTGGTCGCAACGCAGCATTTTCGCGAAGTCTTTGCCGGCGAAACCATCCGCCCGCTGATCATGAACAATCAGATCCACGGCGCCGTCGCCTGCGGCATGATCGTGATCTTCACCCTGTTCTGGCTGTTGCATTACCTGACGGACAAATCGAGCGACCGCCGGATCGCCCGCTTCGCCTATATCGCGTCGCCCTTCATCTTCGCGCTCTGTTTCATCGCCATTTACGGTGCCAAGTCGAAAGGCGTCTGGCTGGCACTAGGCATCACCCTGCCGCTGCTGGCACTCATTACACTGACTTACCTGCGCCTGAAGAGCGGCGTCATCATCGTCATTGCCGTCGGGGCCCTGCTGATTGCCGGTATCTATGGCGTCAGGCACAATCTCGACAAGACGGCCGGCCCAACTGTGTCGGCCGCCCTTTCTATGGTCGAAAATGTGGCCAACGGCCATGAGATGGGCGGCGTCGTTTCAAACGCCATCAGCTCCAGCAATACACCGGTGTCGATGGACGAACGCCTGCAGCTCTGGTCGAACAGCTGGGAAGTCTTTTCCTCGGCGCCGATCTTCGGCTGGGGCAACAGATGGCTCGAGCGCTGGGCCGAGACACGCTATTCCCATGTCCAATATACGCTGCTGCACAACGGGTATCTGGAAATCCTGGTGCGCTACGGCCTGTTCGGCGCGGCAATCATGGGCTTAATGCTCGCCATCTTCATCCGTGCCGTCTGGCGCGCCCGCAAGGCAGGCATCATCCCGCGCGCGGCATGGCACGCATACATCGCCTGCCTTTTCTTTTTCTCATTGACGCTCCTCAGCAACTCCAACAACCGCCTGGCGATCGGCGAAAGCCTGGCCTTCGCAAGCTCCGCCTTCGCCTGCTGGTGCCATATGCGGTTGAAGGGGGAGTATTTGACGATCTCTAAAGGGGAACGGAACGAAGCGGCCGTGAGAGCATGATCATGATAGTTGCACGACCGCCTCGGGTAGCTTGGTTGGCATAGTACCCAGGCCGCCGTGACCGATCCGTCCGCGCCTCCAGGCCATCGAGAAGCTATTCGCTGACGTAGCTACCTGCCCATAATGGTATCGCTCCGCCATTTAAGGGCGCTTAACTTAGCTCAGCCCTTATTTAAGCCAAGAGCCAGTTACTTAAATAACACTACACCCTCGTAATTGGGCATGTCCGAATCAGCTTCTAACCTTCGGCTGAGCCCCTTCGTCGAGACCACTCTGGCGGGCGAATCGTCCACGCCTTCGTGCCGCCCCCATTACTGCCTGAACCGTCGATCGACGTGCTGGCCCTACTGGAAAGGCTGAGTCTAGCCGAGCGGGCCTTTGGGCGCGCCATCCTCATTCGATAGGCCGATTTCGAAGGCGTCGCGAACCACCGCTTCCGCTGACTTTACCTCCTCGTCCGTCATCTTTTCGAATTCACGACTGCGCCGCTTCTTGGAAAGCGTACCCTCGTTCTGACGGATGAAATTGATGAGACTGGAGATCATCCCGTCCGGCATCTCAAGGAAATCCTGAATGCGTCCCTTCGCTTCATCGAAGCGCGCGAGGTGATCGATCTCATTTGGCATGTCATGCCTGATCGTCTGTACGACGCAAGCATAGAGAAATTCCGTCAACTCCGTGTAATCCCCGAACCTGTAGAGATCGGCGGTGTCGTTCACGACACTCACGTTTTTCCCCGGTGTCGGCACCCATTCGATAAAGGGCAACAGCGGTCCGGTGTAACCGCGCAGGCGCGCGCCATACTCCTCCTGGCGTTCAAGAAGTACGGAAGAAATGGGAAAGATCATGCCGGCGGGCGTATATCCGCGCTCAGACAGAACATGGTGTATTAGATACCGA
>JBCNPI010000069.1:0-20845 GCA_039593415.1 Rhizobium sp.
CGCCCTCGGCCTTGTACTGCATGGCCGCATCGTAGATCGACGTCTCTTCCTTGGACGGATAATGGATGGTGTAGCCACCTTCCTTGCCGTTCGGGCCGAGCATGTGGTTGCGGATGCGGATGTTGGCGAAGGTGCCGCGCATCATGACTTCATGGTTGCCGCGACGCGTGCCGTACTGGTTGAAATCGGCAACGCCGACGCCATGACCGATGAGGTAGGAACCGGCCGGCGAGGCAGCCTTGATCGAACCGGCCGGAGAAATGTGGTCGGTGGTGATCTTGTCGCCGAAAAGGCCGAGAACGCGAGCGCCCTTGATGTCGGAAACGCCGGCACCCTTCTTGCCCATGCCCACGAAGTAAGGCGGGTTCTGGACGTAGGTCGAGTTGTCGTCCCAGGCATAGGTCTGACCGGGAGGAACCTGCACGGCCTGCCAGTTGGCATCGCCCTTGAAGACGTCGGCATACTTGCTCTCGTAGAGTTCGCGCGTGACGTATTTCTGGATGAACTCCTGAACCTCATGCGAGGTCGGCCAGATGTCCTTCAGGTAAACAGGCTTGCCGTTCTGGTCTTCGCCGATCGGTTCCTTCGTCAGATCGAGCTGCACCGAGCCTGCGAGCGCGTAGGCGACGACGAGTGGCGGCGAAGCAAGATAGTTCGCCTGGACGTCGGGCGAAATACGGCCTTCGAAGTTGCGGTTGCCGGAGAGGACGCCGGCAACGATCAGGCCCTTGTCGTTGATCGTCTTGGAGATCGGCGCCGGCAGCGGGCCGGAGTTGCCGATGCAGGTGGTGCAGCCGAAGCCGACCAGGTTGAAGCCGAGCTTGTCGAGATCGGCCTGCAGACCGGACTTGGCGAGGTATTCGCCGACGACCTGAGATCCAGGTGCGAGCGAGGTCTTGACCCACGGCTTGCTCTTCAGGCCCTTGGCCACGGCGTTGCGGGCGAGAAGACCGGCCGCGATCAGAACCGACGGGTTGGACGTGTTGGTGCAGGAGGTGATGGCGGCAATGGCGACGTCGCCATGGCCGATATCGAAATCCGTGCCTTCGACCGCATAGCGGTTGGAGAGCTGGCCGGGCTTCTTGTATTCAGTGTCGAGCGAGGTTGCGAAGCCGGAAGCGATGTTTTCCAACGCGATACGGCCTTCCGGACGCTTCGGGCCAGCCATCGACGGCACGACATCGCCGAGGTCGAGTTCCAGCGTGTCGGTGAAGACGAGGTCGGAGCCGTCATTGTCACGCCACATGCCTTGAGCCTTGGAATAGGCTTCGACGAGAGCGATACGGTCCTTGGTGCGGCCGGACATGTTGAGATAGTGCAACGTTTCCTTGTCGACCGGGAAAAAGCCGCAGGTCGCGCCGTATTCCGGACCCATATTGCCGATGGTGGCGCGGTCGGCGAGCGGCATGTTGTCGAGGCCGGGGCCGAAGAATTCGACGAACTTGGAAACGACGCCCTTCTTGCGCAGCATCTGCACGACGGTCAGAACGAGGTCGGTTGCGGTGACGCCTTCCTTGAGCTTGCCGGTGAGCCTGAAGCCGATGACCTCAGGCAGCAGCATGGAGACCGGCTGGCCGAGCATCGCAGCTTCAGCTTCGATGCCGCCGACACCCCAGCCGAGAACGCCAAGGCCGTTGATCATGGTCGTATGCGAATCGGTGCCGACGCAGGTGTCGGGATAAGCGATCGTTTCGCCGTCCTCTTCCTTCGTCCAGACCGTCTGGCCGAGATATTCGAGGTTCACCTGGTGACAGATGCCGGTGCCGGGAGGAACGACGCGGAAGTTCTTGAATGCCTGCTGGCCCCACTTCAGGAAGCGGTAGCGCTCGCCGTTGCGCTGGTATTCCAGCTCGACGTTCTTGGCAAAAGCCTGCGGCGTGCCGAATTCGTCGACGATGACGGAGTGGTCGATGACGAGGTCGACGGGAACGAGCGGGTTGATCTTTTCCGGATCGCCGCCAAGCGAAACCATCGCGTCGCGCATGGCAGCAAGGTCGACGACGGCCGGAACGCCAGTGAAGTCCTGCATCAACACGCGCGCCGGGCGATAGGCGATTTCGTTCTCGACGGTGCCCTTGTTGGTCAGCCATTCGGCGACGGCAAGGATATGTTCCTTCGTGACCGACTGCCCGTCTTCAAAACGCAGCAGGTTTTCCAGAAGCACCTTCATGGAGTAAGGCAGCTTGGAAACGCCGGGCAGACCATTGGCTTCAGCCTTGGGAAGGCTGAAATAGACATAGTCTTTCCCGCCCACGGTCAGCGTGGAACGACAATTGAAACTGTCAAGAGATTTAGACACGAGATACCCCGTTTCTGATAGCCAACACAGTCGTGCGAACGCCTATGCACTTTATGCACATCAGGATGCGGGTACGGCCATTTCCGCTGTCCGCACGTAAGGAGAAAACCTTATGTTCGGCGCAAGGATGAAATTCACGCCGACCGCTGGCGTGGTTGCAGGTCTTATAGATAATTTCGTAAAGACTTGCCAGAGTGACAAGAAGCAAATTTGGACAAATTTTTGCGCATTGCGGTAAAGAAAATAGGAAAGCCTGAGCGAATGCATCTAAGCGCTAAAAATCTGGCGGCAAGGCGGGGCGAAGACCTGATTTTCTTGAACGTTTCCTTCAACTTGACTGATGGAGACGCTCTCGTTCTGACCGGCCGCAACGGGTCGGGAAAATCGACGCTTCTGCGCGTTGTGGCAGGCCTACTCAGGCAGGAGAAAGGCACTGTCACATTCACCGGAACGGATGGCGAATCCGCCCGCCCGGCCGGCGAAGCCAGCCACTATCTCGGCCACCGCAATGCAATGAAATCAGAACTGACCGTCGCCGAAAATCTCACTTTCTGGAAAACATTCCTCGGCGACATGCCGGGCGGTTTCGGCCTTGATGTCGATGAAGCGGCCGATGCCGTGGGGCTTGCCGGCATCACGCATCTGCCCTTCGGCTACCTCTCCGCCGGCCAGCAGCGGCGAATCGCTTTTGCCAAACTTCTGGTCGCCTATCGTCCGATCTGGATTCTCGACGAACCGACGGCAGCGCTCGACAGCTCGGCCGACCGGCTCTTCACCGATCTGATCACTGCCAATCAGAAGAATGGCGGCATCGTTCTTGCTGCAACGCACCAGCCGCTGGGATTGGAGAATGTGCAGGAGATGCGGATGACGGGGTTTGCGGGCGTGAGTGAGGGAGTGTGGGGATGATGCAGATATTTCCTCCTATGCCGCACCTTCGTTACCGCCCTCGGGGTATCTCTCAGCATGAAAGAGTCTCCCCATGACCGCCCTCTTCCTCCGCGACCTCAGACTTTCGGTGCGCGCCGGCGGCGGGGCACTGATCGGCATCCTCTTCTTCCTCACCGTCGTCGCCGTCATTCCCTTCGGCGTCGGACCTGACCTGAAGCTTCTCTCGCGCATCGGCGCGGCCATCGTCTGGATCGGCGCGCTGCTTGCCAGCCTCCTCGGCCTAGACCGGCTGTTCCAGGCCGAACGCGAGGACGGTTCGCTCGATCTCCTTGTCATGCAGGAAACGCCGCTGGTGCTGACGGTTTTCATCAAATGCGCGGCGCATTGGGTCGCGACAGGCCTGCCGCTCGTCATCGCCTCACCGCTGCTCGGTCTCTTTATGAATATGAACGAGACGGCAATCGGCGCGACAGCCCTGACGCTGCTCGTCGGTTCCCCGGCGATCACCTTCATCGGTGCGGTCGGTGCCGCCGTCGCCGTGGCGCTGCCACGCGGCGGGCTGCTGGTCTCCATTCTCGTTCTGCCGCTCACCATTCCCGTGCTGATCTTCGGCGTCAGCGCCACCTATGCCGCCGTCGAAGGGCCGCAGCCCTTCCTGCCTCCGTTCCTGATCCTGATCGCGCTTACCCTATTCTTCGCCGTCATCGGCCCGGCCGCCGCCGCCCTTGCCCTGCGGAACACGACTGATTGACCGGAGCAATTCCAGGAAAAGTGCGAGCGGTTTTCCGTCCAGAACTGCGTAAAAACAAAGAGATGGAGCGTTTTCACGTTTCGAAGAAAAGCTGAAAGGCTCCGACCAAGATACTGTTTCGTCGATCTGAGACAATGCGGTCGATTGCCGGAAAAGCCATATCGGGGTAAACAGGCAGCATGAGCGACATCAGCCCTGCGATCAGCCGTTTTTCAGACCTCGCCAATCCCACGCGGTTTCTGGCCCTTTCGGCACGTCTCATTCCCTGGCTGGCCGCCATCTCGGCCATATTTTTCGCGGTCGGGCTCTATCTGTCCTTTACGACCGAAGGCGATTACCAGCAGGGCGACACCGTACGCATCATGTATATCCATGTGCCTGCCGCCTGGCTTTCGATGATGTGCTACACGATCATGAGCATGTCGGCGATCGGCACGCTCGTCTGGCGCCATCCACTGGCGGATGTCGCCGGCAAGACGGCGGCCCCGCTCGGCGCCGCCTTCACGCTGATCGCGCTGGTTAGCGGCTCGCTCTGGGGAAAGCCGATGTGGGGTACCTATTGGGTCTGGGATGCGCGCCTGACCTCGGTCTTTATCCTGTTCCTGATGTATCTTGGCCTGATTGCCCTGAACCGCGCCATGGATGATCCCTCCAAGGCCGCCCGCGTCGCCTCTGTGCTGACTCTGGTCGGCTTCATCAACATCCCGATCATCAAGTTCTCCGTGGACTGGTGGAACACGCTGCATCAGTCGGAAAGCATCATGCGTATGGATGGCCCGGCCATCGACGCGGAATTCCTCTGGCCGCTCTTCACCATGGCGCTCGCCTTCACGCTGCTGTTTTTCACGCTGCACCTGATGGCGATCCGGAACGAGATCTGGCGTCGCCGCATCGCCGCGCAGCGCCGCATGGCCGCGCGCATGGCGAGCCGGGAGGACTAGCATGACGCATCCCTTCTACGTTTTCGGCTCCTATGGCTTCGCCGCCATCATGATCCTCGCCATCATCGCCTGGACATGGATCGACGGACGCCTGCGCCGTCGCGAACTCGCCGCACTGGAAGCCTCCGGCATCCGCCGCCGCTCTCAGCGCCCGCCCGAAAGCGAGACGAAATGACTGCCGATACCGACAACAAGGATCAGCCGAAATCGAGCGGCACCGCACGCTATCTGCTGGCGCTCATTCCGCTGATCGTCTTCGCCTGCATCGCCCTTGCCGTCGGCAAAGTCATGTATGATCAGGAAGTGCACGGCACCGACATATCGGCCATTCCCTCGGCGCTGATCGGCACCAAGGCCCCGAAGCTCGCGCTCGCGCCTCTCGAAGGCTCCACCCTGCCGGCTCTGACCGATGACGCCATCAAGGGCAAGCTGACGCTCGTCAATGTCTTCGCCTCATGGTGCATCCCCTGCCGCGACGAGCACCCGATGCTGAAGGAACTCGCCAAAGGTGGTCAGCTCAACATCGTGGCGATCAATTACAAGGACACGAGCGAGAACGCACTACGCTTCCTCGGCGAGCTCGGCAATCCCTACAATGCCATCGGTATCGACCCGAACGGCTCGGCGGCGATCGACTGGGGCGTCTACGGCATTCCGGAATCCTACCTCGTCTCGCCCGACGGCAAGATCCTCTACAAGCAGGTCGGTCCGTTTACGCCGACCAACCTGAAGGAAGGGCTTTATCCGGCGATAGCGAAGGCGCAAGGGAAGCCTGCCTCTTAAAACGTCTAGGGGCTTCACCACCCGCCCTCGCGGTTCGAGGCTCCAGCCCCCTTCGACAAGCTCAGGGTGCTTCCGCACCTCACTATGCGGGCTGCTCTCCCTGGTACGACCTCGAAATCACCCAGCCCACCAAGGCAGCTAGGCTGCCGGCCAATCGCCGCGAAAACCACTCCACCTCATGGCTAGGTGCCCTATTGCCGAAGCATAGCGCAGGTAATGGGGCCTCGAACCATGAAGTGGCCACAGGGCCAGCTTCAAAACTCTCTTAGAGTCCGCCTTGCCAGGTTTTGATCGCCTCGATCGGCCAGACCAGCATCAGCACGTTGAGCGTGAGATTGTCACGGATCAAATAGCCGGTGAGCAGCTCGAAGAAGATGGCGACGACAACCGTCACCAGCACCGGCGCGCGCCAGGCGAACAGGAAGCCGACCACCATGAACACCGTATCCATCGACGAGTTGAGGATGCTGTCGCCGACATAGTCGAGCGAGATTGTCGCGGCGCGGTAGCGATTGATGATGATCGGCGAATTTTCCAGGATCTCCCAGCCGGATTCGATCAGCATGGCAACGAAGAGCCGCATCGACAGCGGCTTGCCGCGCATGATCAGATGCGTCAGCCCGAAGAAGAGGAAGCCGTGAATGATGTGCGACGGGGTATACCAATCAGCGATATGCTGCGAATTGCCGCTGGATTTCACCACCGGCTCGAAAAGCTTCACATAGCCACAGGTGCAGATCGCCACGCGGCCCATCAGATGCTCCGCCACGATCTGCACGAGCAGAACAACGGCGCAGGCGATGAACCAGAAGCTCTGCTGCTGATATCGGCTTTGGGCGTCGATGGCTTCGCTCATTTGCCGTTTTCCGCCGGTTGCTCGACCGTGTGCTTCATGATCAGCGGCATCTGCGATAGTGTGAAGAGGATAGTGATCGGCATCGTTCCCCAGACCTTGAAGTTGACCCAGAGATTATCCGCGGCCTTGGTATCTGGAAGATAAAGCCAGTTCGAACCGCGCCAGACGGCTTCGTTAAGCACAGCGAGAACGAAGAAGAAAATGCCCCAGCGCAGCGTCAGCTTGCGCCAGCCCTCGGCATCCAGCTGGAAAGCGGCGTTGAAGACATAGCCGAGCAGCGATTTGCCGAAGGCAAGGCCGCCGAGCAGAACGATGCCGAACAGCGCATTCACGATGGTCGGTTTCATCTTGATGAAGGTTTCGTTCTGCAGATAGATGCCAAGCGCGCCGAAGATCACCACAACGATGCCGGAGACGAAGGGCATCAGCGGCAGATGGCCGAGCATGACCTTCGAGACGATGAGCGAGATCACCGTCGCAGCCATGAAAAGGCCGGTAGCCACGAAAAGAGGGCCGCCGAGCGCGGCCAGCTGCGGAAAATGCTGCACCAGCCAGTCGCCGCGCAGATTGCCGAAGAAGAACACCAGCAAAGGCCCGAGTTCCAGCACCAGCTTCAACAGGGGATGATGCTTATCGGCGGCGCTGGGGGCAAGATCGCGGTCACTGGTCGTCATTGCGGCATTTTCCCTGTCATCGAACTTGTTGTTGTCGTTCATTGGCCGTTTCCAGCCCCGGTGCCTGCGATCGCATTGGCGAAATCCTCGGCCTCGAACGGCTCGAGATCGTCTACACCCTCGCCGACACCGATGAAATAGACCGGCAGCTTGTGCTTGGCCGAGATGGCGACGAGGATGCCGCCGCGTGCCGTGCCGTCGAGCTTCGTCATGATCAGCCCGTTGACGCCGGCAACATTGCGGAAGATTTCCACCTGATTCAGGGCGTTCTGGCCCGTAGTGGCATCGAGCGTCTGCAGCACGGTATGCGGCGCGTCCGGATCGAGCTTGCCGAGCACGCGCACGATCTTCTCAAGCTCGGCCATCAGCTCCGCCTTGTTCTGCAGGCGGCCCGCCGTATCGATGATCAAAACGTCGCTCTTGTTCGCTTTTGCCTGCCGGAAAGCATCGAAGGCAAGGCCGGCAGCATCCGCGCCGAGCTTCGTCCCGATGAACTCCGACTTGGTGCGCTCTGCCCAGATCTTCAACTGCTCGATGGCGGCCGCGCGGAACGTATCGCCTGCAGCGACCATGACCTTCAATCCGGCGCCGGAGAGCTTCGCCGCGAGCTTGCCGATCGTCGTCGTCTTGCCGGTGCCGTTGACGCCGACCACGAGGATAACATGCGGCTTGTGGCTGAGATCGAGCTGGAGAGGCTTTGCGACCGGCTTCAGCACCTTGGCAATTTCCTGCGCCATGATGCGGCCGACATCCTCGCCCGTCACATCCTTGCCGTAGCGCTCGGAAGCCAGTGTATCGGTGACGCGCATCGCCGTTTCGACACCGAGATCGGCCTGGATCAGCAGATCCTCCAAATCCTGCAGCGTCTGATCATCAAGCTTGCGCTTGGTAAAGAGCGCCGCGATCTGCCCGGTCAGCTGCGACGAGGTGCGTGCAAGCCCGGCGCGCAGGCGCTGGAACCAGGAGAGTTTCTGTTTTGGCGCTTCCGGAGCCGGTGTGGGCGCAGAAGCGGCGGTGGAGAAGCCCTTGGGCAGGATGGGGGATGATAGGGTTTCGGCGGTTTCCGAGGAAGGTTCGGAGCTTGCTTCGGTTTCCGTGCGTTCAGACGAAGGTTCCGAGTTTGGCGAAACTCCCGCATCCGCCTCTGTCCTGTCGGACATCTCTCCCACAGGAGGGGAGATCGGTTCGATGGGGCGCTCTTCCGAAACTACATTGGCTTCAGGATCGACAGCATGTTCCGGTTCGATTGCCTGAAGATCGTCATGCTGTTCTTGCGGCTTGGATTCGAAGGAGTCGGAAGCCTCAGCGGACTCAATTCCCTTTGCGCCGGAAACATTTTCCTGGCTTTCAGCCTGCTGCTCCCGCTCAGCCGGCGCGGCATCCTCCAACCGATCTCCCCTCTCGTGGGGGAGATGTCCCGAAGGGACAGAGGGGGGTGACGGCTGCTCGACAGACTCGGAGGCCGGCGAAACATCTACAGCAGGCGCTTCCTGCTCGACAACAGGCGCTTCAACCCGAGCCAAATCCTCCGCAGGCGCCTGCTCCTCGGCCGGCTTTTCGCGGCCGAAGGTGAAGACTTTTTTGATGAAACCGAGCGCCATGAAGTGTCCGTTGAAGCATTAGGCCGCGTCGGCGGCCAGAAGTTGCATGTCGAGGTGCTTGCCATTGTGGCCGGTGATTGCGACCTGCACAAGGTCGCGCGGACGAAGGCCGGGGGCGGCGACAAGCGTGAAGTTTTCCGTATGCGCCAGTCCGCCATTCTCCACAAGCAGCCATTGCTGCGTGCCAACCATCTTGTCCAGATGGGCCTGGTGCAATCTTTGTCCGGCCTCGCGCAGGCGGGCAGCGCGTTCCTTGATCAGGCCGCGATCGAGCTGCGGCATGCGGGCGGCCGGCGTGCCGGGGCGTGGGCTGTAGGGGAAGACATGAAGATGCGCAATGCCGGCCTCTTGCGCCAGACCAACGGCATTAGCGAACATATCTTCCGTCTCAGTCGGAAAACCGGCGATCATGTCGGCGCCGAAGCTGGTCTCGGGGCGCAAGCGACGCACATCCTCGATGAAACGCATAGCATCAGCGCGCGAGTGCCGCCGTTTCATCCGCTTCAGGATCATGTCGTCGCCATGCTGCAGCGAGAGATGCAGATGCGGCATGAAGCGCGGCTCGTCGGCGATCAGATCCATCAGATGCCGATCGGCCTCGATGCTGTCGATCGAGGAAAGCCGCAGCCTTCGGATCTCCGGAATCTGCATCAGCAGCGTCTTGGCAAGCAGGCCGAGCGTGGGCGTCCCCGGCAGATCGGCGCCATAGCTGGTAGCATCGACACCGGTCAGCACGATTTCGCGATAACCGCTTTCGACCAAGTTACGCGCCTGATCGACAACGGCGCCCATCGGTACCGAGCGCGAATTGCCGCGGCCATAGGGAATGATGCAGAAGGTGCAGCGATGGTCGCAGCCGTTCTGCACCTGAATGAAGGCCCGCACATGGCCATCGATATGGCGGATCATCTGCGGCGCGGTCGCCCGCACGCTCATGATGTCGTTGACGCGCAGCTTCTCTTCCGCCGAAACGCCGAAATCCGGAAGCGCCCTGTAGGAGGCGCTCTTCAGCTTCTCCTCGTTGCCGAGCACAGCATCCACTTCGGTCATTTCGGCAAATATCTGCTTCTCGGTCTGCGCCGCGCAACCCGTGACGATGATGCGCGCATGCGGATTGTCGCGGCGCGCGCGGCGGATCGCCTGCCGCGCCTGGCGCACAGCCTCGCCCGTCACGGCGCAGGTATTGACCAGGATGGCGTTGTTGAGCCCGGCTTTCTCCGCCTCCGCCCTCATCACTTCGGATTCATAGGTATTGAGACGACAGCCGAAGGTAATGACTTCGACCCCGCTCACCGCGCCTGAGCCCCCTGCTCCGCATCGCGCGAGAAGCTGCCAGTGATCGGATCGACGGTGCCGGACCACTCCCATTCGGCAGGGCCGGTCATAACGACATGGTCGTTACTCTCGAGCCATTCGATGGTGAGCTTGCCAGGCGCCGGCGCTGAGGCGACGTCGATCGTCACCTTGCGGCCGGTACGGCCGGTGCGCGCGGCGCTGACCGCGGCAGCACAAGCGGCAGAACCGCAGGCAAGCGTCAGGCCGGCGCCACGCTCCCAGGTGCGGGTACGCACAAGCGTCGGTGAAAGCACCTGCGCCAGCGTGATGTTGGCGCGCTCGGGGAACATCGGATGATTTTCGAGCAGCGGGCCGAAGCGATCGAGATCGAAGGACATCGGGTCCTTGTCTACCCAGAAGATCGCATGCGGATTGCCCATCGACATCACGGAAGGCGAATGCAGGACGGGATTGTCGATCGGGCCGATCTGCAGCTCGATGCGGCTGGTATCGGCAAATTCCTCGGCAAGCGGGATCTTGTCCCAGGCGAAGACCGGCAGGCCCATATCGACGGAAATCGTGCCGTCCTCATGCTCCCTGGCATTCAGAATGCCGGCGACGGTCTGGAAGGTGAAGACCTTCTTGCCGGTTTCGGCCGCCAGCGCCTGCACGACGCAGCGCGTGCCGTTGCCGCAGGCCTGCGCCTTGGTGCCATCGCAGTTCAGGATGTCGATCCAGGCATCGGTTCCCTGAACCTTCGGGTCGTGGATCGCCATGATCTGGTCGAACTGGGTCGCCGGATCGGCATTGAGCGCGATTGCCGCAGCGGGCGTAACCATATCCTTGCGGCCGCGCATGTCGACGACCAGGATCTTGTTGCCAAGCCCGTTCATCCTCGCGAATTCGACCGTATTGCTCATGATGCCATGTCCGTCCGTGTTTCGAGCTGTATATGGCGGAAATGCGGGGGAATTACCAGTGGGACGGTGAAGGACGGCACTTTCAAGATTTACCGGAGTGATCCGGGCCGCCCCGATCCTTCGAGGCTTCGCTCTTCGAGCTCCGCACCTCAGGATGAGGCGGAGTTGCCCCACGCCGCGCCCATAATGTCTAATGTAAAAGTAAATTTTAGAAATGCGAGACGGCCCAGAAGATCAGCCCCATGGTGAGGAGGCCTGTAGGGCCGTCTCGAACCACGAGGCGGGTGGCTCGCCTTTCTATTTAGATCTCTGATTTCGCTACAACGAAAATCCCGCCAAGAAGCCTTGACGCATTCTATTTTGAAAAAAATTATTCCCCATGTCGGATCACCGAAACCCAGCACGTCCTAGGCTCGTCCACTCCGTCAAACCATAGGGATTATGACCATGCCGAATACCATACGCCTGCATCGCGTCCTCGCCACCAGCCCGGAAAAGGTCTATCGCGCATTCATCGAAGCGGATGCGCTGGCCAAATGGCTGCCGCCGAACGGCTTTGCCTGCACCGTGCATCATCTGGAGCCGAGCGTCGGCGGCACGTTCAAGATGTCGTTCCGCAATTTCACCACCGGGGAAAGCCACTCTTTCGGCGGCGATTTCCGTGAGCTGGTCCCGGGCGAGCTGGTGCGTTACACCGACAAGTTCGACGACCCGAACCTGCCGGGCGAAATGGAAGTGACCGTGACCTTGAAGAAAGTTCTCGTCGGAACGGAAGTCAACATCACGCAGGCGGGCGTGCCCGACGTCATTCCGCCCGAGGCCTGCTATCTCGGCTGGCAGGAATCGCTGGTCAATCTGGCAAAACTCGTCGAGCCTGAGATCAAGCAGTAAGGCTTTCGACGCGCGACGCAACCCCTTCTCCCCTCGGGGAGAAGGGGTATTTGGCGCCCCTCAGACGACAGGCACGTCGAAAACTTCCCCCGCCCTGAGCGGGCGAAACCGATCCGGTTCCACGCCGTGCACCTTCAGCGCGGCATCCAGCGCATGAATGGGCGCATCGATGCCCTCGTCCGTCAGCTGGAAGGTCGCGAAGTGATGCCCGGCGACATAGGCGGCATTGCAGAGCTTCATGCCCTTCACCGCCTCTTCCGGATTCTGGTGCTGGCCCTTCATGAACCAGCGCGGTTCATAGGCGCCGAAGGGCAGGATCGCGAGGCGGAAGCCGCCATGTTTTTGCCGGGCAGCCTCATAATTGATGCCATCGTGAAAGCCGGTATCGCCGACATGATAGATCTTGCCCGATGGCGTGTTCAGCACGAATGCCGCCCATAGCGCCATGCGCCGGTCGCCCATGCCGCGCGCCGACCAATGATGGCAAGGCTCCGCATCGATCGTCACTCCGCCTCTGAGCTCAACACGATCGCCCCAGTCGACAACGGTGATATCGGCATCGGGAACGGCGCGGCGGATGATCGTATCGTTCCCAAGTGGCGTGACGATCTTTGGTCGATGCGCCTGCTGCAGGCGGGCAAGGGTCACGAGATCGAGGTGGTCGTAGTGATTATGCGTCACCAGCACGAGGTCGATATGCGGCAGGTCCTCGAAGCGGATGCCGGGCGGCACCACGCGCTTCGGCCCGACGGAACGGAAGGGGCTGACCCGCTCCGACCAGACGGGATCGGTCAGGATATTCAACCCGGCAATCTGCACCAGCATCGATGCGTGCCCGACCATGATCACCCGCATCTGGCTACCGAAAACATGCCGGTCCGGCTTGGCCGGCGGAAAGGCGCTGATGACGGGATTGGGCCAGCGCACCCGCCCGCCGCCAAGCTGCCAGCGCAAAAGATCGAATGCGTTGCCGGGCGCAACGCCAGCGGGATTGAAGAAGCGCCGGCCATCGAAATGATCGGAGACGGGACCCCGATAATAGGGATTCTTTCTGATCGAGCCGGATGTGCTTTTCATGCCTCATCCCCTCCTTGCGCACCTGTCGCCTCGCCGGCCGGCAAGCCGACCTTGCCGAACCATTCTTCGACCTCGGAAAGCGTCAGCGCCTCCTCGATGACGACATTTGGCGGCATGGCGAAAAGCTGCGGCGTGAAAAAGCTCGTATCCCACAGCGCCGCACCTTCAACGGGAGGAGAAAGCACGATGACCTGCCGCCCGTCGATACGGGAAACCGTCTCGACCGGGGACTCGCCGGAAATATCGGCAAGGCCTGGCTCATCCGGCCGCACCGTCTGATAGCGCCACCACGGCTCGTCATTGCCCTCTTCGGCCACAGTCACGCAGCGCGCCATATCGACAATGAACCTGTTGGGCGCACGGCCGCCGGGCAATGTCTCGCCGAACGCCGCCTGAACCAGCGTAAACAGATGAAAGCAGTTGGCGATATTCTCGTAGCGCAGGCGGAAACCCCGGCGGCTCTGCAGATGCAGCACCAGCAGGGCATCGCTGCGGCTCAAGAGTACCTGGCGGACCCAGGCCGCACCAGGCGTGTAATCCTGCAATTCCGCAAGCTGCGCCATCAGCGCCTTGTTTCCGGCCGCGAGTGCACGCTCCTGTGGCATGGCGGCAAGATGCGAAACCGCCGATTGCCCAAGCAGCTGGAAAGCGTCGATCAGCTGTCTCTGCCGCGGGCTCAGCTCTTTCCGTGCGGCAAAGCCGCGATGGATCTGCGGCAGCCACGCCAGGTAGAGTTCCCAGATGGCCGGACCGCTGCGCTCCACCGCACCGCCCTTTTCGACGATGGTGCCGAGCATGTTGGCAAGAATAGCGGCACCCGGCGGCGGCAGGCGGCTGAGTTCGCGCGCCGCCCGCGCGGCGACCTTCGGCTGGGCCTTGGCGCTCGCATAGAAAGCTTGCGCCGCCGCGTTGAAACGGGTATCGACCCGGCCGCCAGCGTAAATGCGGCAAGCGGCGAGAAGATCGGTCAGGGCTGCATCATTCATTCGGAACGGTCTCGGGGAATCACTTGATGACGGGGATCGATACAACAATTAAAAGACGGCGGTACGGTCAAATCGACATCGATATGGTGAAGTCATCCGCGCATTTCAGGCATTTCGGCCGCATTGGGTTGACTTTCCCGGCCTTTTCTTGTTTATCGCCCACAATCTGCGACGAGCACAAGCCTTCGAGCCACCGACCGGGACCCATCAAGGTATAAAGAGATCCCGGAGGTCAACACCCGACAGCGCGATGCGCCCTCGGGTGCTTTTTGGCTTTGCGTCTTGTTTTCGTCATGGAAAAGCACGACGTTTTCGGCGAGGAACCGCGCAAGTTGCGCAAGTCCAAATCCCAAGCGATCGATAAGGAAGAACCGATGTTTGAAAACCTCCAGGACCGTCTTGGTTCCATTCTGAATGGACTGACTGGCCGCGGCGCGCTTTCGGAAGCCGATGTTTCCGCAGCACTGCGCGAGGTTCGCCGCGCGCTTTTGGAAGCCGACGTGGCACTGGATGTCGTTCGCTCCTTTACCGATCGTGTCCGTGAAAAGGCCGTTGGTGCCGAAATCCTGAAGTCGATCAAGCCCGGCCAGATGGTCGTCAAGATCGTCCATGACGAGCTGATCGAGATGCTCGGCGGCGAAGGCGTAGGCATCGACCTCAACGCCCCGGCCCCGGTCGTTGTCATGATGGTCGGCCTGCAGGGCTCGGGTAAGACCACCACCACGGCGAAGATCGCCAACCGCCTGACAAGCCGGGATCGCAAGAAGGTCCTGATGGCCTCGCTCGACACGCGCCGTCCGGCAGCGCAGGAGCAGCTGCGCCAGCTCGGCGTGCAGACGGGCATCGACACGCTTCCGGTCATATCCGGCCAGTCGCCGACCGATATTGCCGCACGCGCCGTACAGGCCGCCAAGCTCGGTGGCCATGACGTCGTCATCCTCGACACCGCCGGCCGTACGCACATCGACGAGCCGCTCATGGTCGAGATGGCGGATATCAAGAAAAAGTCCAACCCGCACGAAATCCTGCTCGTCGCCGACAGCTTGACCGGTCAGGACGCCGTCAATCTCGCCCGCAATTTCGACGAGCGTGTCGGCATCACCGGCCTCGTGCTGACCCGCATGGACGGCGACGGCCGCGGCGGTGCCGCCCTTTCGATGCGCGCAGTCACCGGCAAGCCGATCAAGCTGATCGGTGTCGGCGAAAAGATGGGCGAGCTGGAGGAATTCCATCCCCGCCGTATCGCCGACCGTATCCTCGGCATGGGTGACATCGTCTCGCTCGTCGAGAAGGCTGCCGAGAATATCGATGCCGAGAAGGCGGCCGCCATGGCCGCCAAGATGGCCAAGGGCAAGTTCGACCTCAACGATCTGGCCGATCAGCTCGGCCAGATGCAGAAGATGGGCGGCATGGGCGGCATCATGGGCCTGATGCCCGGCATGTCCGGCATGAAGGACAAGATGGCCGCTGCCGGCCTCGATGATCGTCTGTTCAAGCGCCAGCTCGCCATTATCTCCTCGATGACCAAGGCTGAGCGCGCCAATCCGGATCTCCTCAAGCATTCCCGCAAGAAGCGCATTGCCGCCGGCTCCGGCACTGATGCCTCCGACATCAACAAGCTTCTGAAGATGCACCGCCAGATGGCGGACATGATGAAGATGATGGGCGGCAAGGGCAAAGGCGGCATGATGAAGCAGCTCATGGGCGGCCTCGCCGGCAAAATGGGCCTCGGCGGCGGTATGGGCGGCATGCCCGACCTGTCTAATATGGATCCCAAGCAGCTCGAAGCCCTGCAGAAGCAGGCCGAAGCCGCCGGTCTCGGCCGTCCCGGCGGCCTGCCGGGCCTCGGTGGCGGTGGCGGTTTGCCGGGTCCGGGCGGCGCCAAGCTGCCAGGCCTTGGCGGTGGTTTCCCCGGGCTTCCCGGTTTGCCGAAGAAGAAGTGAGAAGGATCGTTGACCCCCATGATTGATCCAGACGTAAAGGCCCAACTGGGCAACTACCGCCAGTCGATCGACAATATCGACGCCGCACTGGTGCATATGCTGGCCGAGCGCTTCCGCTGCACGAAGGAAGTGGGCGTGCTGAAGGCCAAGTATGACCTGCCGCCGGCCGATCCGGCGCGCGAAGAATTTCAGATCGAGCGTCTGCGCCGCCTGGCAAAGGACGCAAATCTGGACCCGGATTTCGCCGAGAAGTTCCTGAACTTCGTCATCAAGGAAGTCATCCGGCATCATGAACAGATCGCTGCGGATTTCAAAGGGTAACCCCCTGGCCGCATGATCCCGAGAGACGCAGGACGTTTTCGACAGGGATCACGCGGCAAGAAAAAAGCAGCGCGACGTAACCATACCGCACAACGAAGCGGTCAAGAAAAGCCTAAGGAGAATGAACATGGCACTGAAAATTCGTCTCGCCCGCGGTGGC
The DNA here is from genome assembly GCA_039593415.1 of Rhizobium sp. GTDB lineage: Bacteria > Pseudomonadota > Alphaproteobacteria > Rhizobiales > Rhizobiaceae > Rhizobium. The sequence goes on from JBCNPI010000069.1 coordinate 16,370, forward strand.
TCCAAGAAGCGCCCGTACTACCACGTTGTCGTAGCCGACGCCCGCTCACCGCGCGACGGCCGTTTCCTGGAGACCCTCGGCTCCTGGAACCCGATGCTTGCCAAGGACGACGCCAAGCGCGTTGAACTGAAAGCTGAGCGCATCAAGCATTGGCTCGACCACGGCGCGCAACCGACCGACCGCGTTCTGCGCTTCCTCAACGAAGCCGGTATCGCAACGCGCGAAGCCAAGAACAATCCGGAAAAGGCAAAGCCGGGCAAGAAGGCTCAGGAGCGCGCTGCCGAAAAGGCACAGAAGGCCGCCGACGCCGCTGCTGCTTCCGAGTAATCGGACCTCGCACTGATTGAAAACGGGTGGCATGGCGACATGCCGCCCGTTTTTCATTTCCCATCGGCTGACGTTCAGCCTATGAGAGAACGCAACTACGGCGCCGCGCGTCACATGTGGCGTGCAAGGTCGCTGTAGCACTTTAGATTTGCTGCATAATTCCGGCAATCGGCGAAGAGACCATGACGAAACTGCAAAACCCGGTATTGATGGCCACCATCGGCGCGGCTCAGGGCCTCAGAGGCGAAGTGCGCGCCCGCGCCTATACGTCCGATCCCGCTGCGCTCGGCGATTATGGTCACCTGCACAGCATGGACGGTCGCAGCTTCGAAGTTCTGGAAATTCGCGAGGCCAAGAACGTTGTCATTGTGCGCTTCCGCGGCATTAACGACCGCAATGCCGCCGAGGCGCTGAACGGGCTGGAACTCTATATCGAGCGCGACAACCTGCCCGACGACGAGCTCGACGACGACGAATTCTTCTACACCGATCTCGAAGGGCTGGAAGCCGTGGACGACCAGGGCACCGGCTACGGCACGGTCAGCGGCATCTATGATTTCGGCGCCGGCGACCTGCTGGAGCTCAAGGGGCCGGGCAAACGCCCCGTGCTGATTCCCTTTTCCGAAGCGGCCGTGCTCGAAATCGATCTCGAGGGCGGCAAGATCCTGATCGATCCCCTGGCCGCCGGCCTGATCGACAATCCCGACGACCTCATCGGTAAACCGGAAAAGCCGGAAAAACCCGAGAAGCCGCAGGACAAGACGAAGAAGTGATTCTTTTTGGGAAGTGACCGCGCCATGAGTTTCCGGGCGACCATTTTGACGCTTTATCCCGAGATGTTTCCCGGCCATCTCGGCACGTCCCTTGCCGGCAAGGCGATGGAACGCGGGCAATGGTCGCTGGATACCGTGCAGATCCGCGATTTCGCCACCGACAGGCACCGCACCGTCGACGACACGCCGGCAGGCGGCGGCGCCGGCATGGTGCTGAAGCCGGATGTGCTTGCCCGTGCCATCGATCACGCGAGCGAGAACGACAGCCACCCGCGCCTCTTGATGAGCCCGCGCGGCAAGCCGCTGACGCAGAAGCGCGTGCGCGAGCTTGCAAGCGGCGATGGCGTCATCATCGTCTGCGGCCGCTTCGAAGGTGTCGATCAGCGTGTCATCGACGGCCGCGGCCTCGAGGAAGTTTCGATCGGCGACTATATTCTCTCCGGCGGCGAGCCGGCCGCCCTCATCCTGCTCGATGCCATTGTCCGCATCCTGCCCGGCGTGATGGGCAACGACCTCTCCGGCTTGCACGAAAGCTTCGAAGGAGGCTTGCTGGAGCATCCGCACTATACCCGCCCGCAGATCTGGGAGGGCCGCGAGATTCCGGCCATCCTCACCTCGGGCAACCACGCCGCGATCGCCAAATGGCAGAGAGAGCAGGCCGAACAGCTGACAAGGGAACGTCGGCCGGATTTGCTGGACGAGCGATCGAATAAGTAAGAACCATATGAAGCGGGCGAATCTTAGGGACAAGGCAACGTGCGTTGCAGCCAGCCCCGGCCAGATCCGACTTACCTGAACCAGCCTGAAAGAAAGTCTGAAAAACTGCGCACCGTTGCGGGTATCAGCGTCCGATGAGGCAGCACGAGGCTTAATGGAAGCGTCCGCATGCTCCAATCCGGAAGAATTGCGACGAGTTCTTTCTTCGCCAGATGGTTCGACACGACGAAGGAAGGTGCCAGAAGCAAGCCAGCTCCCCGAAGTGCCAGGCGCAGCAGGAACTCGATGTCGGATGCCGCGATCCTGCCGGTCAGCGGAACGTCCACATAATTTCCGGCTGTATCGTTGAACCGCCAATTCTTTGGATTGGCGGTCTGCGTATAGATCAGGACCTGATGGTCCGCGATATCCCAGGGAGCGGCGATCGGGGGATGCTGCGCAAGATAGGCTTCGGATGCCACCGGAATCAGGGGGAATGCCGAGAGGCGCCGGGCAATCAATCCGGAATCCTGCAGGTCTCCCAATCTTAGGGCCACATCATAGCCCTCCTCGATGAGACCGACATTTCGCTCGGAAAGACCGAGCTCGACCGATACGGCGGGGTTCCGCTCGATGAATGCCGCAATCGGCTCGGACAGCAATGCCGTCCCGAACGCCAGCGGAGCCGCGATCTTGAGCCTGCCGCTCGGAGAAGACTGCCTTTGACCTGCTTCGGCATCGGCCAGTGCCACTTCATCCAGAACGGCAACGCAGCGCCGGTAGTAGGCCTGCCCCGCATCGGTAATATGCAAGCGCCGCGTCGTACGGTTGATGAGACGGACACCCAGCCTTGCTTCCAGGGACCTCAGGTGATGACCCGCCATCTCAGCCGACATTCCGTAAAACCGCGCTGCGGCCGCTATACTGCCGCGCTCCACCATCTGGCGGAAGACCGACATGCTCGTCAACGTATCGAGAGACATTCCAAAATCCGATTTCCGAATGAAATTAATAACGATCCAATTATCAGATTTTGCTTCGTTAAGCATACTGCCTTCGTCAAAACCGAGGACGAAGACATGAAAAACTATTCAATCAGAATTCACGGTGCCGCTCTCATTGTTACCGAGGAAGGCGAAGGTGGAATAAGCCTGATCTTTCTTCACTATTGGGGCGGCACGAACAGGACCTATCAGCCGGTCATGCGGCTGTTGGCGGGCGATTTCCGCAGCATTGCCTTCGATCAGCGAGGCTGGGGCCGCTCGTCCAAGGAAGGTGATTTCTCGCTCGCCTCCTATGCTTCCGATACCTTGGCGCTCATCCGAGCCTTGGGGTTGAAGAACTACATCCTCGTTGGTCACTCGATGGGAGGCAAGGTCGCTCAACTCGCCGCGTCGGAGCAACCGGAGGGATTGCTGGGCCTTGCGCTTCTGGCGCCGGCTCCCGCGAGCGCATTGCCTGTCCCGGAGGCGCAGCGTCAAATGATGCTGGACAGCTATCAAAGCGAGGGAGGCGTAGAGTCTGCGCTCGGCATCCTGTCGGGAAAGCCGCTGAACCGAGAATTCCGCAAACAGGTGATCGAGGATACCCTCAGCGGAACAACCGAGGCCAAGGCGATCTGGACCCGCGAAGGAATGACGGCGGATATCGCCTCTTCAACTCGGCGAATCTCCGTGCCGGCAGTCGTCATCGTTGGCTCCGAAGACCTGGTTGAAACAGAAGAGAGATTGAGGGAGGAGGTGCCGAAAACCATTCCCCATGCAACGTTTAACGTTCTGCCGGGACTTGGACATCTCGCGCCTTTGGAAGGCCCCGAGGAAGTCTCCGAGGCTATTCGCAGTTTCGCTCTGAGCCTCGCTGCCTGAGACGCCACCCGGCACAACTCCGAAATATCCGCACCCAAAAGGGACGGATAATGAATTCCTCCGCCAAGAGGCTATGGCGCCTGACCCTAACGCGGGCTAAAGAAGTTGTGGCAAGCATGAAGGATAGGGAGGCTCCGGAGGATGGCAAAAGATGATGCAGCGGAAGCCGAGCAGGCAGGCTCCGCTTCCCAACTGATCGACGACAAGATCCGGGAACTGGGCGATTGGCGCGGCAGGACCTTGGCCAGGGTCCGCGCGCTCATCAAACAGGCCGGACCCGATGTGATCGAGGAGCTGAAATGGCGTGGCGTGCCGGTATGGTCGCATGAGGGCATCATCTGCACCGGCGAGACCTATAAGAACGTCGTGAAACTGACCTTTGCGAAGGGCGCCTCGCTCGAGGATCCCTCCCGCCTCTTCAACTCCAGCCTCGAAGGCAATACGCGGCGCGCCATCGATATCACTGAAAATGGGGAGATCGATGAGGAAGCGTTGAAAGAGCTTGTTCGTGCGGCGGCGGCGCTGAACGCATCGGCGCGAAAGAAATCGAAGAAGGCCTGACGGTATCCGCGCAATCCGATGTGTGATAAAATGCTGCCTCAAGCCCCTTGTATGGTCATAAAGCCCACTTAATTCAGCCGCAAGGGGTGACAAGGGCGCGGCAATAGGGTATGTGCGCGCCGGCATGGGAAACTTCCCATCAACCACCAAAGAAAAGCAGACGTATCCGCCCCTGCCGTAACAGGCATATATCGCGCGGCGAGACCTTCGGGTCCGACCAAGGATAGATCGTTCGGGCGCTCTGGCTGTTGAAG
>JBCNPI010000007.1:0-64516 GCA_039593415.1 Rhizobium sp.
CCTGCGGCGAACATCACCCGTCAGCAATTCAACGTGTCGATACTCGTTAGACATAAGCCTGTCCTCAAGCCTGTGCTTGAGCCTTTCTGCTTATGCCGACTGTCCGGTCGAAATGGGGGGCGGTTCATTTCGGTATTGCGTCACCAGGCGCTTTGCGCCATTTGGGATAATCTCGAAGGTGCTGGTCAACTTAAGGCCCCGCCAGGCCCCATAGCAGACCTTCGACAACTTCAAAGTTTTGCACGTTTCCACTAGGGGTAGTTTGGCGGAAAGTCTCTATCACACTGTCGGGAGTGTTGACAGAATTCTGTAGCGCCTCTGCGATTGCGGATCTTCCCGCTAAATTGTCAACAGGAAGAAGACGCCGCGTTCCTGGCCTATGGTGCGGACGGCACTGTTCCATTCAACCAGAAGGGGTTCGCAATTCTGCGAAATTACCGTAGAACCTCGCCAATCAAAACAGGCCCATTTGGACAATTTTATATGAAACGCGTCGCTGCCACCCTGCTTCTCCTGGCTTCTCTCGTCATTTTAAGTGCCTGCACGGAGAAGCGACCATGCAATTGCCGGTTTGAGATCGCCGAGAAAACACCCATTAGCGAGGCGATAGAGCGCGAGTCTGTAGTGAAGGGGTTTAGCGATGCCGAAATTCGGCGTTGCTTTGGTACCCCGACTATGAACCCAAACAATATGCCGATCTATATCGTGCACGACACACCGGATGGACGCTACTGCCACGTCGGGTTCATCATTTCCGCAAAAAACAACCCGTCAATGAAAATCATGGCACCCATTTCCTATAAAAACTGGACTGATATCGATTGCCAGCTCCGCGCCGTGGCGTGCCTACGACCCGAGGCAGCGACCGCCATCGCCAAGAAATTTGGGCGCACGATCGACCAAACACCGATTCCTCGACATTAGACGCAAGGCACCGTCACTCGTTCAACCGCTCCTCATGTCGAAACCCCAGAGCCGCCACAAAGGGCGATTTCAGTTCAAAAAACAAACGCCACAACACCGCACCCTAGGGGGAGGCGAGCGGCTACAAACTAACCGCTGCTCTTGAAGGGGTTAGAACCGAAGACCCTGTTATTGAAAACGCTATCCGTTTGAAATTCTTCAGCAGCGAACATCGGCTTTGCCTGCATGGAATAACCGATTTGCGGCCGGAAGGAGACTGTCGGCTGCTAAAACGGCCACCGCGAAAGCAGCATTCGAGGCGTCGGCGCGAAGATCCGGGATCGCCTCGAAGCGGATATCACATGTGACGCGAAAGTCAGGTAGACTGTCTGAAAGCCCGGGCTATTCCGGGTTTCGAAAGAGATCGTACAATCCGAGTTCAATCGGCCAGTATAGCGCCACGAGGGCAAGCAGTATAAGCGCGTGAATGACCGCTGCCTTGCGGGTCATCACGAACCGGTTCCCAAGGTGATAGACGAATATCATATAGATAACGGCGAAGAATGCGTTCGTTGGCGGAGCCCACCAATACCACATGATCGTCACGATTATCACGTCAACAATCTTTGCAGGAGCCACCGTGAGATTGTTGATCCAATCCAATATGACGACTGCCTGTATGATGGTGGCCGCAGCGAATACCGTCATCATAGTGTGACGCGGCTTCCCAAAAAGGAACATCGCTGTCACGAGCAACAGCACGGCGAACGTCAGCATGAACGTATGTGCTAGCGGATACAAAGCAGAATCGCGGGCAAGTTCTCGCATTTGTTCATATTCCAGTCCTAGGCCGTTATGAACCACTAGCAGCGGTAGGTTAACGCACAGCCACCGATAGCCAGAACCATAGACAACCTTACGGTGACCTAATAAGCATACCCCATGTTCAAACGATTTCTCCTCGTAGTCGTCCACATTGTTGCTTCGGTCGCTATCGGTGCTTTGCTGGCGTGCGTCCTGGGGCTCGGGTACGTCATAGTCGGGGAATACTTCTGGCCACTTGATCCAGATGAAGCCGCCGGGCCGGAATTTGCTCGAGGTTTCATTGTGCTCTTAATAGCATTTCTCGCCTTCTTTGTGGGGGCATGGATATCGAGTGTCGCACTCTTTACGGTGCTCTGGGGAAAGGACAGCAGCCCTGCTTCAGCAGGTGCCGGCGACAGTCGTTGCCCTTCAAGAGAGCTGGAACAACAGTGTGTTTTAGACAATATGCGACCTCCGCAATGACCGCAGTAAGGGCGAGAAGTTGCGGAGGCCTTCGTCCACTCTGAGGGCGCAAAGCAGTCGTCCTGCACTTGCCTGCGACGCGACCTTTTTAAAGACGATAACCCACAGCCAACAAAATCGGATCTGTTGATGTGAAGGGAATCGAACCGCTGCTTTCGCGCCGCATCTCACATTATTAATGACTTAGGCATCCGATCTGGCATAGTCGCAATTATGGAACTATTCCGCCTTATAGGCTGTCGGAGGCTTTGCAAAGCCCTCCCAAAAGACCCACAGCCGTCCACAATTAGGGCATTTCAAGAACGACGACATTGCCCGATAGATCTCTTCGGCGTTTACATCACCAGAGAATTGATCGTAGCCTTCATCGGAGATAAATAGCCATTCGTCGGGACAGGGGATCGCACCGTATTGAATTTTATGTTCGCATTTGCAGAGCAGACTGGGCATTTTTTATTTCCCAATGATTTCGATATTGACGATATTTGTCGCACCAGCGCCTCGCACTCGTTGAAAGACGTTACTTAACTGCGAAGGTGATACCGACGATTCTCTCAAATCAACAATAACGCCTGCTGTCTGGGAATTCTTTTTAACAATGGCAGATACGATTCGATTGAGATTCGAGGTTTCTGGCGTGTATACATCGTAAGGTATGCCGTTGACCAATAGATCAGAAGTGCCACCATCTGCTCGCGTTCCAACAGGCGAACGCAGAACAACGTTGTAGCCAAGATTAGCCATATATTGCGCTGCACTGCGCTCGCTCGCGGAAAAGTCCCCGGGAGCGGGAAAAACCTGGGGGTCACGCTGCAAGATTTAGCTTTGCCTTCTTAAGTCGACCATCCGCGACGGCGGCTCGGACTTGAAGAACCCGATGAGCGCCAATCGGCGACCAACGCATCTGACGCTTCTTGTTCATGCGGGCATTGACGAGGCTGTTGGCGGCACTTTCAGCTGGCGAACTGGATATCGGCAGGCCGGACCAATATCGCCGACAGTAGTTGACAATAGAAGCTTCATTCTGGAGCAGGTAAGTGTGAAGATTGCCAATCAGCTCGTAGAGGCGTCTGATTTTGCCGAGGGCGTCGCGAAATCCGGGATGCTGATCTAATTGGGCGAGCATCTGCGTTACGGCTTCGCTTGCCTCTTGGACATATCCGCTCCAGAGGAGATGCCGAAGCCTGGGCACATGGACCGCGACGTTTTGTAGATAGACATCCAGATTCTGCAGATGCCGGATGCCCTCCCAGGCCTGTTCGATGTGCCGCAGCCGCATAGACAGGTGAAACCAGTCGAGAATATGCGTAACGGACTGGCGTGCTGCGTTGACAACGATGCTTTGCAATCCAATTTCTCCGTCGCTGAAAACACTGACGTCTCGGCCGGGCAGCCATCCCTGTGCGCGCATCGCCGCGCGAACGATATCGTGTTTGCCGGTGGCGAGATTCGGCGTGCCGGCAAACTGACGCGGTGCTCGGCCTTGCGAAACAACGCGTCCCATCGCGATCTCGAAATGCCGGCTTTGATAGCCGGGAACCGCGCGAATGTAAGCGCCATCGATGAAAACGGAAACGGGAGACTTGCCGGCGCGACTGAGACGATAGGGGCTCGCGACGTCCCACTTTTCGATCTGATCGGCAACCTTGGCCAGCCGGTTACGTAGCGTCCGGTGATTATGAACTCTTGCCGTCGGCAAAAAGATATCAAGTACACGAGCTGCTTCTCGAAAGGACAAACGGGAGCCGAGCTCTGCCTGAATTCGCTCCAATTCCGGCGTTGCTCTTCCATTCAATAGGGTCGGGGTACAATCGGCGGCCAATCTTGCGCTCGATCCGCATTCGCAGCGTCGCCAGCGTGGCACGCGAACACGACAAAGGCCGAAGAGCGAATGGATCGTACGGGATCTGTAATCGTGGACCTGGCGAGAGCAATCGCAATGCGGGCACTTCCGATCACGCTGGACGGCCTGATCCGTCTGAAACTGCGTCAGCTCCTTCTGCAGATGCAGCTGAATTTCTTTGGCTTCTTCGAGGGAAAGGCCGAAATCGTCGAGATGAGACTCATCGACACTTCGCTTAACGTTGGCAATTTCGCGACGCTGTCGAACGCCGTCCACCCCCACAAGCTCGACGGAGATGATTAGCTTCAGTTGTGCGGTCAACGAGTACCCCTTTCCAAAAAGTACTCGATTACCCGGATATTCTTACCCCCACGTTTTTCCCACTCTCTAATACGATGCAGGAAACGGTGATATTCGGCTGAGCAGCCAGGCGCGCCTCGATATCATCATAGGCTGGATCGCCCGGAATACCTCCAAATCTGTGGCGATAAGAGTGCAGCACGATTTCCACGAAATCGGAATTGTCGAACGAGGGAGAAGTCTTAGCCCATGTCGCATCATCGAACCGCCAAGTCGGGGACCAGATGGACCAGATATGCCGGCAAAGGTCATGCCTATTTTGCCTCAGCCCAGCCCGGCCACGTTCGGTATTGAAGTAGTACATATACCAGTAACGTGCTTCCTCAATGGCAGAGGCAGGCTTCCAGGCATTCGCAATATCCTGAATGTTGTAACCCTGTCCGCAGCTTACGAGGCCGCGAACTCGCTCGGGCCAGAGTGCTGCCACGATGCAGGCGGCACGCCCACCCCAATCGTAGCCGCCAAGCAGCGCGGCCTCGATGGAAAGCGCATCCATGAAAGCCAACAGATCCGCGCCGATAGCGGCCTGCTGGCCTGATCGCATCGTGTCGGGTGAAAGAAAGCGGGTCGGACCATAGCCACGCAGATAAGGGATGAGGCAGCGATAACCACGCTTGGCAAGATCGACAGCGACGGCATCGTAGGCCCGAGCGTCATAGGGGAAACCATGCAGCAGAATGACGGGGTCGCCGCTCGCCCGTCCCATCTCGGCATAATGGATTTCAAGGCAACCTGCTTTGATCGACGCCATATGAATATTCCAGACCGATGTCACCTACGCCAGCCTAGATAATCGGAGGTATGACGGCAATGGGCTCATGCCGAATGCAAAAAACAGGATTTTCGCATCCGTCTAAATAGCTTCGAACATTTCCGGGTGCAGCTTCCCCGCCTTCATGAGGTGTTGCAGGGTATACGAAACCGAATGCGCGTCATCGAGTACATCGTGACCAGTTTTAAGCTTGGACGGCCAGCGGCAACCAGCGGGGCGATCCGAAACTGCTTGCAACGCGGGTCGTGGCGCTTGCTTCGCAGAACGAGGCGCCATCGCGGCTGGTGTTCGGCGACGATGCCCGGCAATGGGCCAACACAAAGCTCAACGAGTTGCGGTAGGAGATCGCCCGATCCGTCGATCATTGATCATACGGGCTGGATTGTCCAATTGGCCGCGAGATAGAGAGCATCGGGCACGCTCATTCGATACAGTATCATGGCGGTGATAACGAAGATCAGCAGCGCAATCGCGATCCCGTTGCGCACGGGCGGAGGTGACGCAGCAGGGTTGGCGCTTCTGAACTGCATTGCAACTGCGGTGGCTATGGCAACGCCTCCGGCCAATCCATAGCGGGGATCGTTCGCAATGCCGATCGGCAGGAATGCTCCGATATAGGAGGCTCCCGACAGTGTGAGCGCCAACGAAAGCGTATCGACCGCATCCACGCGCCGCGTTGCATCATGCAAAAGCAGAAACGGCGGAAGCCCCAGAGCCAGACCCGTATGACCGTCAATCGCGCATGTTTCGGATTCCCAATGCAACTTTACCTATGCTAGACTCGCGAATAGAAGCCAGACCGAGAACCCTCAAATGCAATCCGTCGAACCCCGTATATGATGAAATCGTCCATTGATCGCATGCCGCCTCGCAAGCAGCGTGAGCTGGAAAGGGTCCTGGAAATCCTGCATGAGGAGTTCGAGGACGCGCTGAAGGAAGGCACCGCCGATTTCAAGAAGCGCGGACGAATCCTCAAGATCATCCTGTTCGGGTCTTATGCGAAGGGCAGCTGGGTGGACGAACCCTTCACCATGAAGGGCTATCGTTCGGATTTCGATCTTCTGATCATCGTCAACAATCGCAAGCTCTGTGAATTTGCGGATTATTGGTACAAGGCCGCCGATCGGCTGATCCATGACAAGACGATCGAGACACCGGTCAGCTTCATCGTTCACTCCCGGCGTGAGGTGAACACCTATCTGAAGGAAGGGCAGTATTTCTTTTCCGACATTCGCAAGGAAGGCATCGTCCTTTACGAGCTGGATGACGAACCCCTCGCTGAACCTGGTGTGCTATCTCCGCAGGACAGGCTGGCAGTTGCTAAGGGACATTTTTCTTCCCGTAGCAGGCTCGCAAAACAGTTTCTGGACGGAGCCGCGTTTCACATGTCTCGCGGCAATATCGACGTCGCCGCCTTTGATATTCATCAATCGTTGGAACAGGCATATTCCTGTGTTTTGCTGACGCTGACAAATCACGGTCCTGCATCCCACAATCTCAAGTTCCTGCGCTCGCTGGCGGAGGGGCAGGATCGTCAACTGGCGGAAGCCTTTCCCCGCGATCAGCACCGGGAGAGAGCGTGGTTCAACACTATCAACGAAGCCTACGTAAAGGCGCGCTATTCCAAGCACTACGAGATCAGCGAGGAGGCCCTTCAGTGGCTCGCAGAGCGGACAGCGGTCCTGATCGATCTGGTGAACACCGTGTGCTCCGAGCACATACAGAAGCTGAATGATGGTCTCCCATAAGGCGGCCGCAAGCTGCGTGCGAAGCGCCCTTATTCGCATTTTACTTTTGGCAGCATCTTCGGATGAGGCGTCTGCACCTCATTGATTCCTGAGTTGAAGGGACGATTGCAGGCTTCACCGACGACTCACAACCGGCAGCCGCCTCTGCAGGCATTGTTGTCTCGATTTCGGGATTGAATTTGTATTTGCGACTGATCCATTCTGTGGCTGAGAACTTATTGACGAACTTGGTGCGTTGTGGCCGCGGTATCCGGCTTCGGCCAGGATGCGGGACTGGTCGTTGCCAATGGTCTATTCCATGTCGGGAATGACGGTCGCGAGCGTGTGGCCATCGTACGGAGAACCGGGCAGCGCCATGGCATGCAGGGCGATCTGGCCGCCTTTCGAGCGGGAAAGCGTCGTCGCCACCTAGACCTCGAGGCCGAATTCGTAAGGCCTGCGCGCCTTGCCTTTGCCAATGCACTCGACCTCGTCGGCGTGCAGGCTGTAGATTTTGTGGCCGCGTTTACACTGCTCCTGGTCGATTCCAATGGGTTTCCCCATTACTGGGTTTAGAAAACCGATGCAGCTTGCAGTATGCCATAACCGGTTAGCGCGAAGCAAAGTCACTCGCTGAGTGCAACGCTGTCTGCCCATACTGTCAACAGAAGGTTCTCGGCCAAGAATGCGATGCTGTAGTGCCGAACGGCTCTTGCATCATTAAAGTGTCGTGTCCAAGCTGCAGCCGCTTCGGAGTCAGGATACTCTACCATTACGCCGCGCAAGATGAGATTCGCATCACCGGCTTCTATACCGAGCATCATAGGCCCAGGAAATGTCTGCATGTAGAAAGAGCATACGGCAGAAAAGCGGAGCTCCCGCTGTCGCTCAATGGCATCATCGTCATAAGTAACGGTGACAATCAGGTCAGCTCTTTCCTTTCGTATTCCTACTTTGGTTTCGCCATGTCCCGGAAGCCAATCATAAGGGTCGAGAGCTTCAACTCCGTGGCCAATTTTCATCATTTAGAACCTTTCGGCACGTTCGGGGTCCCACTCGGAGGTAGCTTGTTTCGCACCAATTGAGCAGCAGCCAAGTTATTATACGTTGTTCCAACAGGCATACCCGGTACCTGCACCCCAGTTTGATTCGTACCATACCATTGTGATTGTGGAATTCCGGCGCGACTCAGAGCAACGGAGGTGCGGGTATTCAAGATAAGCTGTGTACCGTCACTCATGATCACATAGTCTCAAGCCCTCCAAGAGGGCCAGCAGGTCATCTTGCAAGTCCCGGCTGGAGAAGGCTATCACTTTATAATAGTTGCCAGTATGCAGGAAGCAAACGGAACTGAATACTATATGACGAGAGATCCTTACGCAGGGCCAAGAGGTGTCCAATCGTCTATTTTGAACAATGCTATTTCTGGAGGAGCCAATGCCGTCGTCATCAAGCGTTGAACTGAGCGTTGAAAAACTCGGCGAGAATATTTCGAGCGTCATTGCATCACATTTCGACGCATTATTGGACCTGACGGGATGGATAGTTGTTATCGATAGAGAACTTTACTTATTGGAGCATAAGTATTTAGAAGAATATGAAAATTCGAAAATGATTAAAATATCAGACAAATACATAATGTTTTGCATTCGGGAGAAAATCTTGCCCCTGGGTGGCGGAAAGAGCTTTCTGTTCCATAAGGCGAGAATCATCGGATCGCTTTCAGTTTCTAACAGACAGGCGATAGAAATTTTACCGCAGGAGCTATTCGTCGAGGAGCGTGGCGGGGGATTTATTAAGATTGATATAGATCCCGAGAGCGTGAAGCGTTCGAGAGAAAGATACGAAAAGACTTTCGTACACCCCCCGAGGGATGGTCTGGAGACTGGTTGGATCTTGTGGCTTCTCCAACCACATCCAGTAGTGACAGAGATTAGTCAGACGGAGCAGGAGTCCAAGCCGGCTGCCAATTCCTATTTGTCTCTGCCTCAGGAACTTCCATCATAAGTTTAGTGGGAGCGGATTGGATGGTAAGAGTCTTTTTCAGCAGTTTAATCACGGTATTGGCTCGCTGATGTTATGCAATGATCGTCCGGGAAACGTTAGTCCTGCTGGCTTATTCAGCGTATCGAGCCTGTTGGATACAAGACCGCCTCCGCGGCGAGTAAGCCACCGTAAAGTTCCATAATGATAGCTATATGTAATGTTATAACATAACTGGCGAGTTCGAGCCGTAGGCTCAGATCGAGACGATCCGCTTCGGATGCAAGCCACCTGTCCTTGCCGGAGCGGCGTTCACTTCCGTGACGCCTCCGCCGCCGCAAGCCTCAGCTTGCGCAACCGTTCCGTCTTCTCCTCGCGGCGTCGACGTTCTTCGTCCGCTGCCTCTTGCGCGATCGCGTTCGTGCGCTCGACCGCGGCCGCGCGCTGGCCGACGGTCAAGGTTCGTCTGATCCTTGAAACCATGATATCCATCTATGTGAGTGGTTCCGGTTATGTAGTGATGGACGCCGGAGTTTCCAACGCATGGCTGTCCTTCGCGGCACGCGCGGATCGGCCCATTGAACCATCCGACTTCCGTCATCATCTAATGATCACACCCCGTATCGATGACCGCAACCGCGACACCCTCTCCGTCGTGCCGCAGTCGTCCGGGTTGGGCGAGGGCGCTCCCCGGCAACGGGTCGAGCGCCGTTTGTGTTTCAATAGGCCGCGGCGATCGGAATGTGTAGCGGTGAACGATCGACGGCGGGCAGCGTTGTACGAGCATGCCATCAGAAGGAGATCGACGATGGGCACGAACGATACAAACGCAACTCCGGAGCAACGCCGGCCCGCTGACGTCCATCCGACGCCTTCGAACCCGGAACCGGCCGACGATGAATCCAAGGCACCACCGGCCGTTCAGCCGTCTGGCGAGAAAGACGAGAGCGAAAGGCCTATAGTGAACCCCGTGACAGGCGCGCCGATGTAGGAATTCATGAGACCACAACTCGACCAGGAAGATGAGCACCCCGCGACCGAGACGATCTCGTTCGCCTTCGACAGGATGACCGTCGCTCGCTTCCGGGAGACGTTCCCCAACGCCCGCTGGAGCGAGACCCTTCAGGCATGGACGGTCCCCGGCGTCACGGCACGACGCCGCATCGACAGATGGCTCGCTTCCGAAGCCGACCGGCGCGATCCCTTCGAACAGGAGCGTGGCCGTGACGCCTACGAGTTTGAACCTATCCTCAGTCCATACCTCGAAGTCATCCCGACAGGCTTCCGGATCCGAACCCCGTATTCCAAGAGGGTCATCGACGAGCTGCGGCAGATCCCCTTCGCGCGATGGAACGGCGACGACAAGGTCTGGGAGGTCCCCTACGCCTCGTATGACGATCTTCGACATCGATGGGAAGCCATCGAGGGAGGCGCGAAGTGGGCCGAACCCGAGGAACGGCGAAAACGTGCCGAAGCCCGGAAGGGATCCGAAGAAGAGGCTAAAGCGAAGCGCCGGACATCCGAGCGGAGGAAGAGGCGCCTACCTGTCCCGAGCGACGATCTCCCGCCGCTGGAGCGGCCCGTTGCCACCGCAGCCTACGGGATCGTCATCTTCACGGAGATCACGGGCGAGCTCGTCGATCCGGAGGAGGTTGCCGAGCATCATCCTGACGCCGATAACGAACATGTCTGGGGAGGGTGGCGGGTCGCTTCGTTGGAAGAGCTCGTCCACACATGGCCGGCCAGAACGGAACCGGGTGAGTACGAGCGGCTACGGGGTTGGTGGCAACCGACGCTCGAGGAACTACGCGAGTCCAGGACTGCCGCCAAATCGAGAGAGCAGCGCCGCGGCCGTTCGGAAACGCCGAAAGATGATCTGCCTTGATATCGACAGATTGCTTTACTACATTCTCTTCATCGGCATCGCTGATGAGCGCTGAAAATAGTGCCGCTCGCGATGCCTCGTCGACTAGCTTTTGACCACGGATGTACTGGCAGGGGTGTGAAGACGAACGAAAGGTCGGTGCGATTTCGCCCCGGCCTTTTTTGTTGGTCGCAATCAGACTGGACGAACGTTCTCGGCTTTGGACTTTCCGGTCTTGCGATCTTGACCGAGCTCGTAGCTGACATTCTGCCCGTCACGCAGCGATCCGCCCTGAACGGCAGAGATGTGAACAAAGACGTCCTGGCCGCCGTTGTCAGGCGTGATGAAGCCGAAGCCCTTGTCCTGATTGAAAAACTTTACCGTGCCGTGAGCCACTAACTTCTCCGATGCTCTAGCTTTTGGAGGCGCATTCATAAACCGATGGGCGATCTCAGGCAAGCGCGGGCACCGTCGCTCCCTTCACGGACACCGTCTAAAACGTCAAGGAGCAAGAGCGAGCAGCGTATGTGGTATTTAATGAGCCTCTCGACGGAATCGGCGGTTTCGTGACTGATTTTCGAAATAGCTGGAAATCGCCGCCGCAATAGCCTATATCCATCCAAGGATTTGGAAGGATTATCGAGATGCCTATGAACATCGCCCAGACACTGACCGCAAGCGAAGCGGCGTCGGTTACAGGCGTGCCGCTCAAGCAGGTCAATCGTATCATCGATGCCGGCCTCATGCGTGGTTTCGTGCGGAAGGAACGCGGCAGCCGACTGATTGCGTCGCCTGCCCTGATCGGGCTAAGGCTCGCTTACCTCACGGCCGACGCCCTGACGCCAGCGACGCGCCAACGGATCCTGCAGAAAGTTTTGTCGGATCAGACGAGGACCAAGGTTGAGGAAGCACCTTTGACGGTCGATTTGCAACCGGTGATCCTGGAAATCCAGGCCGGTCTTGATCGGCTCGAAAGAGCCCGGCAAGCGGTCAAGGTCGATCCGGCTATTCTTGGTGGAGAACCGGTTCTGACTGGTACGCGAGTGGCTGTTTACGACATCGCTGATATGCTGAATGCCGGCGACAGCGCAGACGCTATTGCGGCAGCCTACCCATACCTGACCCACGATCAGATTAGTCTTGCCTCGGAGTACGCCACTGCTTACCCCCGCAGGGGGCGGCCGCGCGGGAAGCCTGCCTGGCGGGCGAAAGCGCCGAAGAACACCCGGACTATCAAGCTTGACGACCTTCCGAGCGTCTCTTGAAGCTGCTCATCGATGAATGTCTCAGTCCCACGCTCGCCACCATCGCTCGCGAGCGTGGGCTTGAAGAATCAACCTGCGTTCAGTGGTTGGGCATGTCCGGACAAGCCGACCACAGTGTCGCACGACGAGCAGTCGACGAGGGTTACATCCTCGTAACGCACAACACTGCCGATTTCTTGCCGCTCTATCAGCAAGAGGAGGTTCATGTCGGTTTAATAGCGCTGAACACGGCTGCCGGCGTAATGTCACTAGCACTCCAGCAGCGACTGCTTCTACTCGCGCTGCAGACTCTTGAAGGTCAGGAGCACTGGAACGAGGTGCTGGAAATTTCTGTTGCCGCGGACGGTACGGTCACCATTGAACAATATGATCTACCGACCGCGTGAAGGTTGAGGCAGCAACAAAGAGAAGTGTAGTGGTAACTTGGCTCGGACGCCTTATCTGGATGCGGTGTCGCCGCAGCGCAGGTCGGCCTTCGATTCTGCCCATGACAATCCACCTTGAACACTTGGTCTTTTCCGCCGACGGGGTTTGCAATGACGAGGCCGCGACAAAGCCGAGGGCGTGTCTTGACTGGGCATCTCGATATTCCTGGGACGCGTGCGGCAAAGGTCGATGAGAACTACCTGTGGATGAAATCTCGACAAAAATGAACACGCGACGGTTTGTGCAGGACGTAAAGCACTTGCGGTCGACAATCTCCAATTACGCCTCTTTGAAACTCTCGCCGTGCTGTTCGTAATTGTCGTTAACTGCTTGCTGGTCCACCAAATAGCGGGTCGCGAACGCGATGTGGCGGGGGATCGGCTTATCTTTGCGGTAGTCCGCGACTAATCTTCGAGAGATATCCAGGGCCAAAGCCATGCCATCCAACGTCATTCCAAGCTCGTCCATCGCTTTGACGAAATCGACATTGCTGAACACGATCGACGGCAGTCTGCTAAGCCAAACAGCCGAAAGGTCGATATCGTCTCCCCACTCGATGGCGTCGCCGAATTCGCTGACTTTGAGTGATCGGAATAGATTGTCATCCGTACGAAGGGGAATGAAAATCCGACGGCTCTCTAAGACAGGGGCCAAATCCACGGTCCGCTCATGGCCGGATTTCCAAACAAGATGGACCTGCCTGTCCTTTTCCGGATAGGCCTCCAACAACCTTGGGAGAGCGGCACCCACAGTGATGATGTCATCGCTCATTGAGGCGGTTCCATTCATTGTTCAGTTCCTCCTTGTGGGCTTTGGCCCAGGCAATCGCAGTGTTCAGGCTGCCCCGATCAATCGAACCCTGAATGACCTCGAAGTCATCGATGCCGACCAACGCCTGGTGGTCGGGAGTTACGACATGGAAATGGGGAGGATTGTGATCGTTCGCAAAGACGCGGATCAACACGTTTCCAATCCGGGCTATTGTCGGCATCCATATCTACACGACCCGTCTATAAATAGTGCACCAAATGCACTATGTCAACATAGCGCCCGGACCTGCCGGAAGGCAGATGAGCGCTTCTTGCAGGAGCAGACCATGACTTGCGCTTCGTCCTGGCTTATGGTGAGGACGCCATCTCGGGGCCTTGGATCTCTTGAATATTCAAACATTGTTTCTTCCTTCGCTTTCGAAACTTGGAACCCAGCCGCGGGTAGAGCCGACGCTCATTCCGGCCTCGCTAAGTGCCAACTGTCCTCGAACGAACTGCAGCTCGGCGAGCAGAGCGCCGATCGCCGCATGAGCATTGCCTTCAAAGAGCTCGAGCACGGAAGCGACCTGATCGGATTGCGGTTCATCTGTCTGAGCGGCTGCGGCTGTCATGAGGCAATACGTCTCCTGCACCCCAGGATCATGGGGGGTTCAAACTGCTGATGTGTCGACATTGAATTGCGTGGCCGGTGATCGTTCCGGCAGTTTGTTCTCATTATGTTCTAAATTTGCGTTGAGTCAAGAATGCTCTATTCCATCGCTCGGCAAAGGAACGTTCCAGTTCACATGGGTGACGGCCCCCGCCGATTTCGATGGTCTGGGCTTCAGTGCTTTTCAGGAGCTTAGGTCAACTATGCAGCGTGAGGCACACGTTGCCGGCGGCCTACATGAGGCGTAATCACGAGGAGGCGCGCAATATCTTTCGCACTTTTCGCGAGAGCTCATCGAGGGTCGCCATGACTCGGGTCAACGGTGACAACGTGGAAGCACGCTCTGGAGCATATCTGATAATGTGATACTCCCCGCTTGCGGACAGGATTATCAGGTGCACCACCGTGCGCTTGCGCAGCACGAGACCAGCTTCGGACGCCATCCGGGTCCGCTGGCCGAGGTCGTGCCGAAAGCCGTGGATGGTAATGGGGTCCACGCCCTTGGCGAGCAAGAAAGCATCCAGATAGAGTTCCGTCGCATGATACGCCAGAAGACGCGATGGAAGGTGGTTGGACTTCGACAAGCCCTCGCCAAGCCTGCCGGCTGCATCCTGGTATCGGGCCGCCAGGTCTAGAATGCCTTGCACATTGGCTGCTTTACCAGAATATGCGGCTCCATTGCACGGCCTCCCTCGGCGCGTTTCGGCCAAGCGGATAAGATCCTTCAGCATTGTCCGCAGTTCGGGCCAAGGTGCATCCTCGAGCCTCAGGCCGGGATCATGCATGACGATCAGGCAATGGAGCTTGGCGGTGACTTCGATTAACGAGGAGGGTCGTGTGATCCCCATGACACGTCCGGATATTCCGGCTCGTTCCCCGAGTTCTTGTTCTTGGGCGACGATCTCGCTGTATCCCAAGCGCTCATCTACTTCCTTCCATCGTTTCCGGCGCCGATGAAGCTCGGCTCGTGCTTGAGACAGGTGTTCTGCATCGAGCTGAGAGGCCATTCGATTGATGTCGGCAAGAGAGTGAACCTCGACAACGCCTTCCTTTCCGATATTCGGCAGCGACACGACTGGAAGACCGCCGGCCTCTTTGAGCAATTCCGCCTCCAGCTTTTTCCTAAGACGGACGGCCCTCATGTGCTGCTGGTGGTAGTCGTACCAGCGAGGCCACATTTCTTTGACGGGCGTAGGACCGCTCTCCCTTCGCTGCGGGATTTCTGCGATGAGAGCGCTCAGCAGGCGTGCGGCGACGGAAAGAAGGTTTCGGCGGTCGATAATGCGTGGCAGGTTTTCTGACGTGCCGCGCCCTGGGGCTTCGATTCCACGCGAAATTGCAGGCAAAGTTCTGCTATTCTCAGAATCAGCCATGATCCAAGCTCCAGCAAGCTAGGTTGTGGTTAGGCCAGGCAGGGCGGTACGAACGCCCCAGCTTGGCCGTCTGCCGATTTGGCAGACTCTTGATTGTAACCCGAAAACTTGGCGGAGCAATAGTTTCGCCAAAAAATGGCGATTTTAAATGTTGGCGGTTCAATTCCGTATGGCTCGGGCGGCTCTAGATTGGGGTATTGTCGAGTTTGCCGAGCGGGCAGGGGTTTCGACCAATACGCTTGTTCGACTCGAACGAGGCGAAGAGCTTAAGCAATCAACCCTTGATCATCTGCGTACGGTATTGGAAGAGGCTGGCATTGAATTTATTGCTGAAGGCGACGATTGGTTTGGTGTACGTGTGAGACGCACTGAGAAGCCAGCGTCCTAAAGCATCGGCGCCAGTATCTCGGAGTTTCACGATGGATCGCGATGCAGTCGCTCCGGCCCGGAAGTGAACGCTATTTCGGTTGAGCCGCAGAGGGCCGAAGCGTCACCGGTAACAGGTGCCCGACGGTGAGTTGTTGAGATGAGGAAAGACTCGACTCATTAAGCTTTCTCTGTTGCACTGTTTTCCATGACGAAGTCCCCGCGTAAGTCATCAAAAGCACTTCTCGCCACCTCGGAAATGCCGCTGCGAAGCCGGGCGCTCAAAGCGCGTGATCCAGACCAGCCGCGATTGCCGCTCGATCCAATGCCGGAGCGGATCGAGCCGGCGCTGGCCCTTCTGAAGTCGAAAGTCCCCAAAGGACCGCAGTGGCTCTATGAGATAAAATGGGACGGCTATCGACTTGCCATCCATGTTGAACCCGGACGCGTGCGAATTCTTACCCGTGGCGGGCACGATTGGACAGACCGCTTTCCGGCAATCGCCAAGGAGGCGGCCAAGTTTGGCACGACAATGATTCTCGACGGAGAGGCTGTCGTCCTGGATGAGGAAGGCAAGTCGAGCTTCGGTGCCCTTCAGCGTGCTCTTGGGGGAAGGGGCGGGCATCGCCGGGCGGATGAGGCGATCTTCTATGCTTTCGATCTCCTTTATTTCGATGGCCACGACCTGACAAAGCTGGATCTCGCTGAGCGTCGGCAGATCCTGGATGGGCTTCTCGTCGATTATGCCGGCGTCATAAAGCTATCGGAGGCGGTCGAAGCCGACGGCGACGAACTTTTAGCTGCCGCATGTGCGCATGGTCTGGAAGGCATTATCGCCAAGAACCGCGAGCAGCCTTATCGCTCCGGTCGCACCGGTGATTGGATCAAGGTGAAATGCGTCCAGAGCGACAGCTTTTTCATTGTCGGCTATGAACCTTCCGCTGTTGCACATGGTGGCATCCGTAATTTGTTTCTCGCCGCCTATAGAGGCCACGATCTCATCTACGTCGGCAACGTCGGAACGGGCTTCAATGAACGCGATGCAACTAGGCTTCGCAAGGATCTGGACAAACTCAAGACCTCGCGGGCACCGATCGCGCTGAAACAACGCGGCGTCGTCTGGGTACAGCCGACATTGATCGCCGAAATCGAGTACCGTGCCTGGACCGATGATAGCAAACTGCGTCATGCTTCGTACAAAGGTCTCCGGGAACGACAGGACAATGCCGAAGTCTATCGTCTGCCGCAATGAGACGCAGAATGGTTGGTACAGCGCTAGCCGCGTGGCAAATGGTCGAGAGGATAAGAAATGGCTCCGCTTCAATCGCCGCCAAAAATAAAACTCTCTAGGCTGCGCGATATTGGTTGGTCTCTGTGGGATCCAATAGGTCTGTTGAAACCGGGACAACGTTGGGACGATGACGAGTGTAAGCCGTTCGCCGATGAATACGATGCCTATCTGCTAGGCGCGGCAGGACAGCTGCGTAGAGGAATTGCCACTGCCGCCGTCATTGCATATCTGGTTGACATCGAAGCTAATCACATGGGTTTAGGACAGAGATTCGACACCCGTGAAAGGGCAAGTTCAGTGGTTGCCGCGATAAATGCGGACGGCTTGCTTTGGACCTATCTGAAGCCTTAGGCATGTTGCCCCGCAAATTGATGTAATCCGGCCGTTCCGCTTCGCCCACCGCCGGCCCACTTTTCGATCTGATCGGCAACCTTGCCCAGCCGGTTGCTCACGGTTCGATGATTATGAGGCCGCGTGGCCGGCACAAAGATATCAAGTACACGGGCTGCTTCTCGAAATGACAAACGGGAGCCCAATTCGGCTTGGATGCGCTCCAACTCCGGGGTAGCTCGGCCATTCAACAGGGTCTCGACGCTTCCCGTGCCCAACCTCACGGTCGATCCGCAGGCACAACTGCACCACCGCGGCACACGCACGCGGCAGGGTCCGAAGAGTGAATGGATCGTACGGTACCTATTATCATGCACCGAACGACGGCGGCCACAGTCTTGGCACTCCCGATCTCGCTGGGCGGCTTGATCCGTCTGAAACTGCGTCAGTTCCTGTTGCAGGCGCCGCTGTATCTCCTTGGCTTCTTCGAGGGAGAGGCCAAAATCGTTGAGACAGGCTCCATCGAGAGACCGATCGACCTTGGCAATTTCGCAACGTTGCGACACACCATCACTACCAACAAGCTCGACCGAGATGATCATCTTTAATTGCGACGCCAACAAATGCCCCTTCAGAAAAGGCACCTGCTTACCCGAAATTTCTTACCCCAACCTTTTTCCCGCTCCCCAGGTGATGCCATGGTCGGCCATGAGGCGCTAAACCACTCTCTGGCATGCTGGCTATTCTACTCCCAATGATGCAGCAGCGCATCCGGCTTGCCTATGCGCCAGAACTGGCCGACTACGGCCGGCATTAGAGCCAGCCTCAACTGCCCATTGAAAGGGAAAATTCCGCACCCCATCTAGCTCGGTCCATTCGCGGCGAATTGGCGATGCAAACATTCGGCACGATGACAGAATAGTCGCCACCATCCTTTGCCAAGCCAAGTCTTCTCGGTCTTGCTCTCAACCCTTTGGATCGCGGCATCTGCGGGTTAAAAGTTGCGAGCCCGCCCTTCACAATGCTTTCGTCTTCGGGAATGCTGGCAAGATCAGGCAACTTGTCGAACCACGTATTGCATCAGGAATTCCTTCCCGATCGTCAGGCGGGGAATGACATTCCATCGAGTTTCCACGAAATCAATGTATTGCCGCGTTGAGGATGGCCCTTGCATCGGCCTCCTCACGTGAGAATTCGGCTGCAATCGTGCCGCCCTTGGCGACCAGAATCCGGTCCGAGAGGTCGAGAATTTCTGGCAGGTAGGACGAAATCAGGATGACACCTGCGCCGCCATCCGCAAAATCACGAATGATCTTACGGATTTCTGCAATTGCCCCGACATCCACCCCGCGCGTCGGCTCATCGAAGATGACCAGTCTCGGCTTCTGGGTGAGTGACTTGGCGATGACGACCTTTTGCTGATTACCGCCGGAAAGGTGCAGCACGGACTGGCTTTCTCCGATGCTGCGGATCGAAAGCCGCTTCGACCAGTCTTTGGCGACATCGCGCAGTTTGCCGAAGGGCATGAGAAACCGGCCCTTGCCGAATTTTGCCAGCCAGCCGAGCTCAATGTTGTCGCGAATGCTCATCGTATCGAAGAAGCCGTCAGATTTGCGGTCTTCGCTGATATAGGCAATGCCGTCGGCCACCGCATGCGCTGGCAGGGAATAGCGTATCTCCCGGCCATCCAGCCAGATCCTACCGCCGTTGAGGTTGCGTTTCGTATGGCCCATCACGACCTTGGCCATTTCGCTGCGGCCCGCGCCAATCAGCCCGGCAATGCCTGTGACTTCGCCCGGAAACACGGAAAAGGACATGTTGTTGACGATGCTGCCCATGCGCAGGTTTTCTACCCGAAGGACAGGAACGGCAGAGCCCGAACGTCGATGCGGTCGAGACTTCTCACCACGCGATTCCAGCAATTCCTGGCCGACCATGTGATGAATGAGGCGGGGCCGGTCGAACTCCGCGGCTGGCCCTGTCGCTATGAGGCGTCCGTTGCGCAACACCGAGATGCGGTCGGCATAGGTGAGCGCCTCTTCCAGCGCGTGCGAAATGAAGATCATCGACACGCCGCGTTTCTTCAGCGAGATCATCAGCTCGAAGAGGTGCTCGGTTTCCTCGGGGGTGAGGGCAGCCGTCGGCTCATCGAGAATGATGATCCGCGCTTCATTGAGAACCGCACGCGCGATCTCGACCATCTGTCTCTTGGCGGCAGAGAGGGAACCGGCGAGCTGCGTGGGATCGACGTTGAAGTTCAGCCGTTGCAAGACCTGCCTTGCGGTGTTGCGCACCTTCCGCACCGAATTGAACTGGCGCTCCCGTCCCAGCACGATGTTCTGGGCAACGGTCAGCTGAGGCACGAGACTGGTTTCCTGATAGACCATGGAAATGCCGCGGCGGCTCGCATCCTTGGGTGCGGAGAAGGTGACGGCTCCGCCCTCCATCTTGAGCTCCCCATCCGATGGCGCGACGACGCCGGCGATCAGCTTGCACAGGGTAGATTTTCCCGCGCCGTTCTCGCCCGCAAGGGCATGGATTTCACCTGGGTAGAGATCGAAATCCACCGCTTCCAGCGCGGCAATGCCGCCATAGCGTTTGGTGACGCCCTTCAGGCTGATCACCGGAACTTTATGCATATCCATCATGTCCAGGATCCCAGGTTGAGAATTTCGCCGCTTGCCTGACTGACGGCAATGACATCGCCGTTCCAGACGACTGCGTCGCTAATGGCGTGTCTGCGGCCGTTGGCGCGAGACTGGGCCGAGCGGCCCGGCATCAGATCCTTGCCGAGCGTGATCAGCAAACCGTAGGAGAAGGAGGGCGCCCAGGGTTTGATTTCGCCGAACAGGCGCGTGGCGCCCAGTTCGATGGGGAAGTCGTGGCTGAACTCCGGCGTAGTGCGCGGCGAAATCCAGTGTTCGGGATCGATGGTCTTCTTCATGTCCTCGACAAAATCCTGCTCCGTGCGCAGGAACTCGATCAGCGGATCGCGGCGCGAAAGACAGGACAGCAGATAGCCCCGCTGCGTTTTGCGGATCCGGCCCAGATAGGCGGGAAAGCCGGTGCCGCGAACCCGGCCGGAAGGCTCGATGACGCGTGCCGCATCCATCTCCGTGATGATCAGCTCTCCCCCCTCGTCACGGCATATCCCCATCGGGCAGGAAAGACCGCCTGCGATCACGCGGGCCGTTCCGTTTCTTAAATGTCCGGTGACCGTTCCCGTTTGCGCAGTTTCCCACGGCGATCTGGCCAGCGCCTCCTGCACGCAGACATAGCCGCTCCTGACGACCGCCAGCTCATCCTCGTCCAGAAACATGCAGTCCGCCGTCGGACCGTTGCCGGATGAAGCCGGAAGCGTCCAGGCGGGCTGATCCTGACCCCGGTCGTAGACATGAACCTCGCCGGTTTCCACGCCCACTGCGATCTGTCCGCCCGCACTGGCGGCAAGCGCGGTGACACGGCGGCTCACCGGGATCAGCCGCTGCGGTTCCCGGCCCCATGCTTCGAGAGACAAGACGGACGATCCGGTCGAGATCAGCAGGCGCCCATCGGCGGCAATGGCCAGGGCCTCCGGCTTCTCGACAGAAAGGGAGGGGGCTTCGTCCAAAAGGCTGTTGGGGCCAAGAATGCCCTCAAGCGGCATGGCCGGAGGTTTCGAATTGCGCGATTTGAAGAAAATGTTCATGGCTTGCCCCAGTAGCTATCAAGCCCTGTCCAATCGGAAGCGGCTCCCTCCAGCGTCAGTCTGCCAATCCTGTTGTTGGTGACGCCGCCAAGATAAAGGCTGCCCTGGTGTTCCCGCATCGAGGTGATCATGTAGAGCGGTCCATCCGCCTCGTCCCACAGCGCATCGACGATCCGTCCGCCACCGTTGACCTTCAACACGCCACCGATGTTGAGATTGCCGAACAGCCAGTTGGTTGGCGGAACCAGCTTGGTCATGCGCCGCCGCAAGTCCGGATGCTTCATCGCAAGGTCGATCACCGGGTTGCGCATACCCGCGAGGGCGATCCAGTAGCCGCCATCGGACGACCGGTTGATGTTGTCGGGGTAACCGGGCAGCCCGTCGAGGAAGATTCGTGGTCCCGCCTTCATGTTGGCGAGGTCGAAAATCAGGATAGAACAGGTCCAGGTGCTGGCGACAAGCAGGTGCCGCCCGTCATGGGTAACGCAGACCCCGTTGGGAAACACCAGATTGTCGCAGACCGTGCTCGTCTTGCCGGTGGACGGGTCGAAGCTGAGCAGGCGTCCGTTGGGGCGGCCTTCCAGAAGATCAAGGCCCCAGTTTTCGATGTCGTAACGTTTCGTCGCATCGGTGAAGTAGATGACGCCGTTCGGCGCGACATCCAGATCGTCGGCCATGCGGATGACGGTATCGTCCTGGATGTTGAACAGCGACCGCTCCGTTTGATCGGTCAGCAATTCCACCTTGCCGTCGAGGCTGACCCGTACCAGGCCCATGCCCGCCACGCAGGTGACGATGCGGCCTTCGCGGTCGAAGGCCAGCCCCAGCGGGCGGCCCCCGATCTTGGCCAGCGGTTCAATGCCGGATTCACCGCCAGCCGCAAGCCGCATGATATAGCCGTCGCGGGTGCCGCAATAGAGGTTGCCGTTCCTGTCGAGGATCACGTCTTCCGGACCGTCGACCTCTCCCCTGGCCAGAAGCGTCGCGCCGGCAAGCTTCGGCTTCATCTCGTGCGGCATCAGCCCGCTCATGCCCGTTACGGGGGCCACATGCAGCGCGACCGGATCGATATAGGCCGCTGCCAGTAGGCGGTGGCGGTTTTTGCGGAAGCGGACGTCGATGGCGAGGATCGCGATCAGGATCGCGCCCATCGAGAATTGCACGAAGTCGCCCCGCAGGCCGGCATTGAGCAGCGCGTTGTTGAGGATATCTACCGTGAAAAATCCGACCAGCACCGGCACGACCGCACCGCGACCGGGGGCGAAGCCGCCCAGGCCGACGACGAGGGCCGTCAGGGCAAAAAACTCCATGCCGATGCCGGTATCGGAACCGACGCTGTTTTGGCGCGCCGCGTAGAGGAAACCGGCCAGGCCGACGATCAGGCCCGCCAGCACATAGGCAAGAAAGACCGTCAGCGTCACATGGATGCCCCCGTGCCGGGCGGCCTTGCGGTTGCCGCCGACGGCCAGCAAATGCCAGCCGAAGCGGAGCTGCCGGAACATGACGAAGATACCAACGGCGACACACAGCAGCGCCCAGAACCCCACCGGCATGGTCAGTATTTTCTCAAAGCCGATGAAGTCCCAGACGTCGTCGGAGCGGCTGCTGCTGGAGATTTCAACCAGGCTTGCCTGCGAGGCAAGCGTATAGAGCCCCCGCACGGTGATCATGGTGCCAAGCGTCGTCAGCAGCGCGCCGCACCCGACAATCCCGGCAAAAAAGCCGTTGATGGCCCCGATCAACGCGCCGCAGACAAGGCTGAGGCCAAGCACGGCAGGCACAGGCAATCCGAGGATATGGAAACCATACAGCGCCACGAAGGCCGACATGGCAAAATTCGATCCGACCGAAAGATCGATGCCTCCGGCTGCAACGACCACCAGAAGCGCCAGCACGACCAGACCGCCATCGGCGGCGTATTGGGCGAGATTGCTGAGGTTCGCGCCGGTGAAATAGTTGCTCGTCGTCAGCAGCACGCCGATCAGCACGCATAAAAATGCGGTGAAGGGAATCGCGCTTTCGATCCATCCCTTTGCCAGAATGTCGGAAACGATGCGCCGGAACGAGAGCACGGCAAACGGCACCCGCTGTCTGGGAAAGGCGGAAAAATCAAACGGTGCGGTCATTGCAATGTCCGTGGAATGGAAGCTGAGAAGGGGCCGGCCTGCATGAGGCCGGCCGGCCGATGGCAAACCGTCACATCTTCCAGCACTGGTTTGGCGAATAATCACTGCCCGCCTTGATGATCTTCATCGGCGATTCCAGCGACAGCATCTTTCCGTCTTCCGACTTCGCGCCTTGCAGTAGCAGGTCGATCAACGTGGCGGCATCGCGACCCTGGCCATCGGCATCATAGCTCCAGACGCGGTCGAGCACGCCATCTTCGACCGCTTTGCAGGTGACGTTGTCGCCGCCGCCGGTGGCGTAAACCAGCACCTTGCCCTGCAATCCGGCGTCCTTGACCGCAGCGCCAGCGCCCATGGTATGCACGTCCCAGTGGCCGAAGATGGCGCAGAGATCGGGGTTCTGCTGGAGAACGGTGGCGGTGATCTGCCGCGCCTTTTCCGGCTCCCAGTCCGAAGCCTGATTGGAGACGACCTTGATCTCGGGATGTTCCTTGAACACCTTGAAGGCCGCGTCGTTCATCATCACGCTGTCGGCTGCCGTCAGCTGGCCGGGAATGATCGCCACCTTGCCGGATTTGCCGCTGTCCTTGCCGCAGGACTTGACGATGTCCTCAGCGATCTCGCGGCCAATCCGCTCCCAGTTGGCACCCACGAACGCCGATGATTGCTGGTTGGATTGCAGGTTGATCTGCAGCACCTTAATACCAGCGGCTTCCGCCTGCTTGATCTGGCGCGACAGCAGCTGAACCGTCGGGTTATGCACGACCAGAACATCGGGCTTTTCGCTGATCGCCTTTGCCAGAAGCTCGGTCATGGCCTGGGTATTGAATGCGGGATCGCGGATATCGAGCGTGTAGCCGTAGATTGCCGCATGTTCCTTCATGCGCCGCGCCCAGCCCTCGGTCAGCGAGATGCCCATGGAAATCGGCACGAAGATAACCTTCTTGCCGGCAATGTTCGGATTGGCCTGCGCTTGCGGCACCGCCACAAGGGCCGCGCATGTCATCACCAGGGTCGCTGCAAAGACCCGGCACAATTTGCCGATGGCTCTATTCAACATCTTCTCCTCCTCCGTTGAATGCATGATTTAGGTATCTGTTTTGAAAGGGATTCCGCTTAGAGATCGCCGACCGTGTCGGTTTCGATGTCACGCGGATTGATGAACCGGTCGGCGACAATGGCCGTAATGAGAACAAGACCTTTCAGCACGTCCTGCGTCTGGGTCGAGAAATCCATCAGCGTCATGCCGTTGCGCAGCACCGCGATCAGCGCCGTGCCGATCAGGATGTTGCCGACACCGCCGCGTCCGCCACGCAAGGGAATGCCGCCGAGAACGACGACAAGAATGACATCGAACAACAGGCTGCCATTGGTGACGGTGCGAAAATCCACCGTTCCGCTTGCGGAAGATACGACCAGTCCCGCGATGAAAGCGGTCAATGCGGCAAACACATAGATTGCCAGCGTCGTGGTGCGCACCGGCAGTCCGGTCAAACGCGCGGCCTGGAAATTATCGCCCATCGCATAGGTGATCCGTCCCGGCACGGAATAATGCAGCAGCCCCCAAGTGACAAGCAGGGTCGAGGCCATCAGCAGGAAAGGCACGGGAATGCCGGACAGCACGCTGGAAGACAGAAGCGCCACGGCCGGATTGCTCTTGTCGAGCAGCAGCAGATACTCGCCGCGCAAGATAGCGAAACGAAAGAAGCCAGTGATCGACATGGCGGAGGCGAGCGTGGCGAGCATGGCCGGAATTTCCGCATAGGCAATCAACCAGGCATTCATCAGCCCGATCAGCGTCATGGCGAACAGGGTCAGACCAAAGGCGGTCCATCCGTTCAGCCCCGCATTGATGAGAATGCTGAAGGTGGCAGCCCCCGCGACCATCTGGGCGATCAGGGAAAGATCCAGCCCGCGGGAAATGATCACCACCGCCATGCCGCAGCTGAGGATGACCAGTGAGGCTGAATTCGACAGGAGTACACGCAGGTTTCCGGCCGTTGCGAAGCCATCGATCTTTATCGAAAACAAAGCGATCAGCAGGACGGTCGCCACCAGAACGACGGCACCGAGAATGTTGGTCCGTTTTTCGCCGCGACGGAAAATGTTCGCCGGATTGATCATGAAGGTCACCCTCGTTGCCGCTTCAATGTGTGGAAGGTGGCCCGCCGGAAGGGGCGGTTGTGCGGAAGTGCGGGCAGCGTCACACCGCCTGGCATGGCCGCCATGGCCTGCCGTCTGACTTGCACACGTGAAGAACGGCCCAGCACGAAGGCATGGGTTTGGTGATGCTTCATTCCAACCTCCCAACGCGGTCTCCCCACCGCGCACCTGCAATCCGGGCAGCATGTCGCGCCGCGGTCATGCTGCTTGAGCGTCCCATCACGGGTACCGCTCGATCCTCGGCATGTCATCATCTTGCACGTTTTTTATTAACACACAAGAGAGTGAATATTGACTTGAAGAGAAAGCTGGCTCATTTATCGCGTCAGGAGCCGCAACTTGGGAGCGCGGCTGGGAAGGACGCATACATCTGCCCTGCCTCCTGCCTGACCGTTTTCGGCCAATGCGGGATCATGGACTTTCGGGTGTTGCGCAAGGCGTCTGTCGCCGGAGGAAAACATGATGGACGGAAGCATGCAGCCGTTTCGGCTGACGCTCGACAAATTTCTCGATCACGGCGCCAAGTGGCATACACGTTCGGAAGTGGTGACGGCGGGGGCGAACGGGGCCGTGCAGCGTGTCACCTACAGCCAGCTCAGGGATCGCGCCAGGCGTGTATCCGCCCTGTTGCAGAAGCGCTCGGTTCGCTTCGGCGACCGCGTCGCAACGCTTGCATGGAACACGTCCGCCCATGTCGAGGCATGGTACGGTATCATGGGGATCGGAGCGGTATGCCACACCCTCAATCCGCGCGTTGCGCCAGCCGATATCGCGGCCATGCTGCGGCAATCCGAGGCTCGTATCCTGATTGTCAGCGCCGATTTGGCCAGTCTCGCCTTTGCCGTGGCGGAAGACGCTCCAGAGGTAACGTCGATCCTGGTCATCGATGGAGACGTCCCTTCTGATCAAGGCGGTAGCCGGATCTGCATCGAAGCTCTGGAGGCTTGCCTGGCCGAGGCCGATGGCGACTGCGTTGAATGGGGCGCCTTCTATGAAACCGCACCCAGCGGCCTCTGCTTTACCTCGGGAACGACCGGTGCGCCCAAGGGTGTGACCTATACCCACCGCTCCAGCTATCTCCACACGTTGCGCCTGCTGCAGACGGATGTCTTTGCCATCGGCTGCAAGGATTCGGTGCTGGCCGTCGTGCCGATGTTCCATGCCGGTGCCTGGGGTCTGCCGTTTGCCACGCCTGCCGTGGGTGCAAAGCTGGTTCTGCCGGGACGCTGCACCGATGGCGAAAGCCTGGCCAGATTGATCAACAGCGAAGCCGTGACTATCGCCGTCGGTGTTCCCACGGTCTGGCTGGGTCTGCTGGAACATCTTGAAGCGGTCGGCGGCGATGTCCCGTCGCTGCAACGCATTCTGGTCGGTGGCGCGCCGTTGCCGCCTGTGCTGATGGATCGGCTTGAAAGTCGTCTCGGCGTGATCGTTCAGACCAGCTGGGGCATGACGGAGCTTTCCCCTTCGGGGACTGTCGCGCATCCCGATGGGGATCAGCGTCAGTCAGCCTTTGCCGGAAAGCCGGCTATTGGTGTCGACCTGCTGCTGACGAACGAGCAAGGCATACCGCTTGCCGAACAGCGCAATGTGGAAGGACATCTCCACGTGCGCGGCGCTGCGGTGGTGGAGCGGTATTTCGGTCAGGACAAGCCCGCAACTGACGCGGATGGGTGGTTTGCCACCGGCGATCTCGCAAGGATCGACGACGATGGAAACCTGATTATCACCGGCCGCGCCAAGGATCTAATCAAGTCGGGCGGCGAATGGATCAACCCCGCCGAAATCGAAGCGATCATCGGCGCATTGCCGGCCGTGTCGCTTGCGGCGGTGATCGGCCGCTCCGACATCAAGTGGGGCGAGCGCCCGCTGCTGCTGGTCGAGTTGCGGTGGGAGGAAACCGTCTCCGACGACGAATTGCTGGGGGCGCTGAAGGGCCGTGTTCCATCCTGGTGGATGCCGGATCGGGTCGTGCGCCTTGAGGCAATGCCCACCGCGCCAACCGGCAAGATCGACAAACTGCAGTTGCGCAAAATCTACGGCAATGCCTGAACGCCTGATGCCAGGGAGGATCTGATGAGAGAAGCCGTCATCGTAAGCACTGCACGGACCGGGATCGGTAAAGCCTATCGCGGCGCGCTGAACGCGACGAAATCGCCGAGCATGGTCGGGCACGTCCTTTCCCATGCCGCTCAACGGGCAGGGATCGACCCGACGGAAATCGAGGATTTCGTGCTGGGCACGGTGCTCTCCGGCGGTACGGCCGGCATGAATCTGGCGCGTTACGGCGTGCTTGCCGCCGGCTTTCTCGCCAGCATTCCCGGCCATACCATGGACCGCCAATGCGCCTCCGGCCTAATGGCCATCGCCACCGCCGCCAAGCAGATCATCGTCGATGGCATGGATGTGGTGGCCGCCGGCGGACAGGAGAACATTTCGGCAGTTCAGGACGCCTATTTCTCCTGGGCCTTCAAGGAAGCGGACCCTGCTGTCGTGGCAAAAGCGCCCCACGCCTATATGCCGATGCTGCAGACCGCCGAATTCGTTGCGCAGAAATACGGCATCAGCCGGGAGGCACAGGATGCCTATTCCCTGCTGTCGCAGCAGCGCACGGCGGCAGCCCAGCAGGCGGGCCGTTTCCAGGATGAGATCGTTCCCTTCGCCACCACGATGAAGATCAAGGACAAGGTGACGGGAGAGGTGGTCGAGAAGCAGGTGGTTCTCGATCGCGACGAAGGCAATCGCCCGGAGACGACAGCTGAGGGGCTGGCGAGCCTCAAGCCGGTCGTGGAAGGCGGGGTCATCACCGCAGGCAATGCCAGTCAGTTGTCCGACGGAGCGTCCGTCTCGATCCTCATGGATGCGAAACTGGCGGAGCGACGCGGCCTTGAACCGCTCGGCATTTATCGCGGCATGGCCGTGGCCGGATGCGCGCCGGAAGAAATGGGTGTCGGCCCCATTTATGCCATTCCGAAGCTGCTGAAGCAGCATGGGCTTCGCATCGAGGACGTCGGCTTGTGGGAACTGAATGAAGCATTTGCGGTGCAAGCGCTTTATTGCCGTGACTTTCTCGGCATCGATCCGGCAAAATACAACGTCAATGGCGGCGGAATCTCGATCGGTCACCCCTATGGAATGACTGGAGCGCGGCTTGTCGGGCATGCGCTGATCGAGGGGCGCAGGCGCGGCGTGCGTTATGCTGTCGTGACGATGTGTGTGGGTGGTGGTATGGGAGCCGCGGGCCTTTTTGAAATTACTGCGTGAACAACGAATGTCATGCCGGTGTGACGTTCGCATCGGCAATTGACCTTCACCTTGCGCTACGCCATGACTCCCAGAGCTCGGCGCCCTGGAGATAGAGCCCAGCTTGGTTGGATGGCGTCGTGCTGACCGTGCCGCCACAGCAGAGAGGTGTACATTTTTGCCTGCAGAACGCAAAGCTGCGCCGAAGAAGTCGGTCAAGGCCGAACGACGTGCTGAAATGATCGAGCAGATTCTCGACACGGCAGAGTATCTTTTTTCCAGGCATGGGCTTTATGGTGTCACCCTCAAGGATGTCGCCAAGAGCGTCGGCGTGCATCACACGCTGATCAATTACTACTTCAAGGACAAGAAGCAGCTTTTCGATGCGGTCTTCTCCCGTCGCGCTTCGGTGACGAGCGAGCGGCGTATGAAGATGCTTGATGAATACGAACTTGCCGCAAAGGGAAAACCGACTGTCGAAGGGGCATTGCGCGCATTCCTGGACACCGACCTGGACCTTTATATCGAAGGCGGGGAAAACTGGAAAAACTACGCGGCGCTCGGTGCCCAGGTGGCTAACACTCCCGAATGGGGCGCGGAAATGATGGATCAGCATTTTGACCCGGTTGTGCTTCGCCTGATCGCTATTCTGAAGAAGGCGCTCCCCGATTGCGCTGAGGAGGATATCTTCTGGGGCTATCACTTCGTCACCGGCGCGTTGATGCTGACGCTCGCGCGCACTGGCCGCATCGACAAGCTGTCCGGCGGCTTGTGCCGCTCAGATGATTTTCTAGCCGTAAAGCAGCGCATGGCTACCTTCATGGCTGCGGGCTTCGAAGCCATTTGCAGAAGGGCGGGCCGCTAAAGCGGATTATATCGGTGCGGCGACGGCATTTTTTTAGAGGCGGCAATAGGGTCTAATGGCGGGTGATCTTGCAAATGTTTCATTAACTCACTAATGAGTGAATATATGAGGAAGGATCTCTGGAGGAGCAATATGGAACTGATGGGTCGTACTGCAATTGTTACCGGCGCTGGTGGAGGACTTGGCCGTTGCCACGCCTTGCAACTGGCTCGCCTTGGGGCGGACGTGGTCGTCAACGATCTCAATGAGGCGGCGGCTAAGGCCGTGGTGGAGGAGATTGTTACCGGGGGTGGCGAAGCACTGGCTTTTGAAGGATCAGTGACGGACGAAGGGCGGGTGGCGGCGATGGTCGACGCGGCGATGGCGCATTTCGGCCGCATCGACATCCTCGTCAACAATGCCGGGATCCTGCGCGACAAAAGCTTCGCGAAAATGAGCATGGCGGATTTCCGCCTTGTCATAGATGTCCACCTCATGGGAGCGGCGATTTGTTCCAAAGCGGTCTGGGATATCATGCGGGAGCAGCAGTACGGCCGCATCGTCATGACAACCTCTTCGTCTGGCCTTTATGGCAACTTTGGTCAAGCTAATTACGGGGCGGCAAAAATGGCTCTCGTGGGCTTGATGCAAACGTTGGCAATCGAGGGCGCCAAATATAACATTCGCGTCAACTCGCTTGCACCGACTGCTGCAACTGCGATGACACAGGGCATATTGGCGCCTGAGGCACTGTCGCTTTTGGAACCGAACAAGGTAAGCGCTGGGCTATTAGCTTTGGTAGGCGAAGAAGCACCGACTAGAAAGATACTCTGTGCCGGCGCGGGCCACTTCGCCACCGCGCATGTCACGCTTACGGCCGGCGCGTACGTCGGAGACGGTCCCACTGCGGCACGGGATGTGATGCGATATTGGGACCGGATCAGTAAACGAGACGAAGAAATTGTTCCTGCCTACGGCTTTACGCAAGCGGAGATGGAACTCAAAAGTGCTGGTTACACAGTCCCGATTGATGGGATCTCCAATTGAGCTCATGAGTCTCTGGTTGGCGGCCGCTCGGCAGCGGCTTCTCTCCAGAGCCACTCAGGTACTCCAGCTGAGGCAATCGTTCTTCTTTTCCCGCTTCGCTTCATCATTCGAT
This sequence comes from Rhizobium sp., assembly GCA_039593415.1. Lineage (GTDB taxonomy): Bacteria > Pseudomonadota > Alphaproteobacteria > Rhizobiales > Rhizobiaceae > Rhizobium. The sequence goes on from JBCNPI010000007.1 coordinate 30,433, forward strand.
AAAGCAAGACTTTCAGGAAGACCACAAAATGCTCAAACGCATTCGAGTGAGTCAGCTCTGGTCGGCATGTTCATCAACGACAGTCTGTCATTTCATCTGGGTGGAACCGATGTCCGCTATTGACGAATTTCAGACGGATAGCTTTCGTGGCGACTGGGTCGTCGGTTCTTATCCCTTCACATCAACGGATCCAATATTCTTGACTGTGCTCGTGATATCTAAAAGCGGCGTGACAGCCCAATATTCCCGGATATTTAACGAGTCCGACTTCGAACCCAAGGCAAGCCAAGTCCCCACTACGCGGCTGACAGTTCGACGTCTATAATGCGAGTGGAGATCATCGTGGCTTCCAGCTGATCAATGGGGAAAACCCGGCGTCTAGCACCTATGCTTTGGTATAGCTCGAACTAGCTCTCGGTATAACGTTATCTCCCCGAATGGAGTGCTCGGACCAGCATCACGCAGAATTGGCCGGCTAGTCCCCAATTGTTACCTTCTTGTCACCAGCGATTTAGCAATGAGAAGGTGACCAATCATGGATGTGTACGAGGCGGTCAAGAGCCGGCGGGCGGTGCGCAAGTTCACCGATCGCGATATCCCTTTAGAGGTGCTGGAGCGCGTCCTAGCTGCCGCGGCTTGGGCGCCGTCCGGATCAAACCTCCAGCCCTGGAACACATACGTCGTGACCGGAAGCGCGCTTTCCGAGCTGAAAATGCGCGCAGGGAAACGCGTGGCTGCACGCGATGCTTGGGACGAGCGAGAATATGAAATGTATCCGCCAGTACTGAAGTCTCCGTACCGCGAGCGCCGAGCCGAGTTTGGCCACGAACGCTACAGCGCTCTGGGCATTAAGGATGGCGACTGGGAGGCAAGTCAAAGAGCAGCCACCGCCAATTGGGAATGTTTCGGCGCTCCCGCCGCCCTGTTCTGTTACATCGACAGAAACCTAGGTCTACCGCAATGGGCCGACGTCGGCATGTATCTTCAGACCGTGATGCTGCTGCTGCGAGGCGAGGGTTTGCATAGTTGCACCCAAATGGCATGGTCAGTGTATCGCAAGACGGTCGCGGAAATCCTGTCGCCGCCCGATGGTCTCATCCTGTTCTGCGGCATGTCGATCGGCTACGAGGATCTCACAGAGCCTTACATCCGCACGCATCGGGCTCCACTCGATGAGACCACCACCTTCGTCGGCCCGGCTTCCCAAAAATATGTGCGAACAGCGCACGAAGATGCGTTTCATGTGTGAAACGATGCCCTCATTTCAAACGGGAATCTTAGGCAGATGGGCGCGTAAATACAGTGCCATCTCTGCCTGAAAGGAAATCCGAATGTCAGTCAAAGCGCGAGCAGCATGCATTCATCGTTACGGTCCGCCGGAGGTCCTGGAGTTTGAAGACATCCTGATCCCGGAACCTGGCGAGATGGAAGTCCTCGTCCGACACACGGTCATTGGTCTCAATTTTGTGGATGTCTATTTCCGGCGCGGCACAATGGAGGTTCCGTCCTTTCCTGCTGTTATCGGCAACGAGGCTGCGGGAATCGTCGAGGCTGTTGGAAGAGGCGTCACCTCGGTGAAAGTGGGCGATCGCGTTGTATTTGGTCACAGCACCGGGGCTTACGCTAGCGCTGGCCTCCATCCCGTCGACCGATTGATAATCATCCCCGATGGCATCTCTGACGATCAGGCTGCTGCAAGTTTTCTCAAAGGGTTGACGGCGGGATATTTGATCAAAGATGTTGTTCCGTTAAATCGCGGTGATACGATCCTCTATCATGCCGCCGCTGGTGGTGTTGGACAGATCTTCGTCCAGTGGGCAAAGTCACTCGGATACCGAGTGATCGGAACGGTATCCAGCGAAAGCAAGGCCGACGTCGCGCATCAGGTAGGATGCGACCACGTCATCAACTATAGCACCGATGATTTTGTTGCGCGCAATTTGAGCTGACGGGCGGAGCTGGCGTGAACGTAGTCTTCGATTCAGTCGGGGCTGATACTTTCCGAGGGTCGCTTGCGGTGCTCAAAGTTCGCGGCACTCTGGTCCAATTCGGTAAGGCATCCGGGGAAATTGCCCCTATCGACCCCTACGAACTTGGTCCGCGAGGGCTGCATCTCACCTGGCCGATGCTGCAGCACTACATCGCGACACCGGCACAGACGGCTGCGGCTGCCGCAGATCTGTTTGCAGGAATAAAATCAGGAGCCTTGAAGGTCGATCCGGCGCGCATCTATTCGTTCGAGGATGTTGCCGAGGCTCATCGCGATCTGGAAGGTCGATTGACGACGGGCTCTGCGATTCTTCGCGTGGCGCAATAGCCAGAGCGATATAGCCGCTCAGCGGTATTACTTTGCAAGATGGGGTGCATTTCACCAGCGGAAGGTGAGCCCGATCTTCTTTAGGAAGGATACAATCGCGACTGCCATGCGAGGTTTCGCCACCATGAACGTTGGGCGGGCCATCCCATGCAACGCGATCATCCTATTCGAGTTTCCGACATCTTTACGGCTTTGCAGGCTTGCGTAGCCGCGATTTCGCATCCGACCAATGAGGGTCGCAAAAAAGGAGGTCCACTATGAAAATCGTACTTATCGGAGGCACTGGGCTCATCGGGTCCAAGACCGCCAAGCGCCTGCGCGACAAAGGCCATGAGGCAGTGGCCGCATCCCCCAACACCGGCGTCAATACCATCACTGGCGAAGGCTTGACAGCCGTCTTGGTCGGCGCCGAGGTCGTCATCGATCTTGCCAATTCGCCGTCGTGGGAAGACAAGGCGGTCCTTGAGTTTTTCGAAACATCGGGCCGCAATCTGCTCGCGGCGGAACGCGACGCCGGCGTGAAACACCATATCGCCTTGTCCATCGTGGGATCGGAACGGCTGCCAGAAAATGGCTATTTCAGAGCCAAGCTTGCTCAGGAAAGGCTCATCAAGGCGTCGCCCATTCCTTACACGATCGTTCATTCCACGCAGTTCCTGGACTTCTTGAAAGGTATCGCCGACGAAGCGACCGTCGGCAACGTCGCTCGTCTGTCTCCCGCCGCGTTCCAGCCAATAGCATCGGATGATGTGGCTGACATCGTCGCGGATGTTGCGCTCGAAAAGCCGATCAATGGAATGATCGAGATCGCCGGCCCGGAGCGTTTTCGCATGAACGAGATCGTCGCCCGCTATTTGAAAGCGATCAACGATCCGAGAACTGTCGAAGCGGATGTTCATGCGCGTTATTTCGGATCCGAGTTGGATGATCGTTCGCTTGTCCCCGCAGAGGGAGCGAGACTCGGCAAAATTAGCTTTGACGATTGGCTTCGCCGGTCCCAGCAGCCGAGATAGGCCGGGATTATCGAACCATAGCGCTACGCATTGCCTCCGGACGCTATTCTGTCTCCGAATGCATATCCACGCCCAACTTTAAGAATTGAACGATGACAAAGAGGTCACGACAATGAAATCCATCCTATCCACACTATTGGTCTCGGCTTGTATTTGCCTCGTCGGCGCTTTTTCTGCCGCAGCTGACAACGACGCGACCGTCACGCCACTGATGAAAAAGGATCTCCCCGACTTTCCCGGCAAGGAGGGTCTGATGATATCCGTGGTGTATGGGCCGGGGGGCACGTCCGCTGCTCACAAGCACCAGGCCGATGCATTCGTCTATGTGCTTGAGGGTTCCATCGTCATGCAGCTCGAGGGACAAAAAGAAGTGACCCTCTCACCGGGCGAGACCTTTTATGAAGGCCCGTCCGACATTCATCTCGTGAGCCGAAATGCGAGCAAGACCAAATCTGCGAAGTTCATCGTGGTGCTGCTGAAGAAGAAGGACGCTCCAGTCGTCATGCCGGTGAAATAACAATCAGCGGGATAGCGAGGATCGAGGGGCCTGAGAATTAAGTACGCTGTGTCGCGATCGCCGCGTTTGCATCAGTGGAGCCGGGTCGGACGTCGTGTTTTGGCGTCCGATCTAGGATCCCTTAGCGATCTCGGACCCTATTCCGCCACAGAGAGGGAGAAAGTCAATGAAAATCACGGTTGTTGGGGCGAGTGGGCGCATTGGGATGCGGCTCGTAGACAGCCTGCGACAGATAGGTGCCGAAATCGTGAGTGCCTCGCGATTTCACGGTGTAAACAGCGTGACAGGCGAGGGCGTCCAGGCAGCGATAGCGGGAGCTGACGTTGTTATCGACGTCACCAACGCCGCGTCCTTCGGCGACGTCTCCGCATTGACATTTTTCACAACCTCTACCCGGAACTTGTTGGCCGCGTGTGCTGAGGCAGGCGTAAGACACTACGTCGCCCTTTCCGTGGTAGGAACGCCTCGCCTTGTCGAAAGCGACTATTTCCGCGCCAAGATGGTGCAGGAAAACCTCATAAGGGCGGCGCGGCGGCCCTATACCATTCTCCATTCCACGCAATTCTTCGAATGTATCGGCGGCTTGATCGAGATGGGACTTAAGGGAGATGACTTCTGCCTTCCGTCGGCTTCGATAAGTCCCATCGCCGCTGACAACGTCGCCGACATGTTGATCGAAATTGCAATGGGTTTGGCAAGAAACGAAACTGTGGAGATCGGCGGCCGTGAACAATTTGGCCTCGACCAAATTGCTCGCATGTATCTCGCAGCGAACGAAGACCCACGCGAGGTTATCACCGACGACAAGGCACGATATTACGGTGTCGAACTTAACGACGACACTTTGTTGCCAGACGACGGGGCAAGACAAGGTTCGATGCGGTACGTTGAGTGGCTAAACGGCTGTTTGGCCAATTAGAGATGTAGGTATCGCCTCCCCAGCGCTGTTGCGAGGCCGAACCGCAAGGAGACGTTCGGTGATCCTCCACTTCCGCCAGCCTCCTGGCAACGGACTGATGTAGCAATGTCTCGCCTTATGCATGGATTTCCATGAGTTGCGACTGCTGCTTTGGGGGGCTACGCTGGATGTGTGAGCGCGCCAGCCTCAACATCGAAACTGCGTTCGTTGTTTAGCGCTGCGGTTCTCTGGCTTTCCTTGTCGCAGGAGCAAATGATCATGCGCGTCTGGTCGCACAGCCCACACATCCTGCATCTCGGTCTTTTTACCATAGCCTATGTCATCGGCTGTGGATTTGCGCAGTGGCTGGCAATCGTGCCGGGAACGGGAATCTCGATTTGGCCTCCGAGTGGACTCTTCATGGCCACGCTTGTCCTCGCCCCGCGTAAGAGCTGGCCATGGTGGGCGCTGGCAGGCTGCCTGGCTGAATTGTCGAGCAACGCCCTGTGGTTTCACAGTCCGGTACCTGCAGCATTGCTGATCTATTGTGGCAATGCGCTTGAAGCGATGACCGGCGCGTGGCTAGTGAACCGGACCCTGCCTTCGCCGGTGCGGTTGGAGACCTTACCAGAAGTTTTCGCGTTTGTGGTCCTTGGCGCTGGAGTTGCGCCGATTGTCAGCGCGACCGTGGGAAGTGCGACACTCGTATCATTCGGCATCCTCTCACAGACCTTCACGGGCGCCTGGCCGCTCTGGTGGATCGGAGATGCCACCGGGGTGTTGATCGTGGCACCCCTGGCGCTGGTCATATTGCACAACTGGCGCGGCAAAGCCGATCTTTCGACCGCGCAGTGGGTGGAGGCCGGTGTCCTGGGGTTGCTCCTTCTTGGCGTCACAGCCCTCTCGCTGAGCGGCGGTCTGCCATTTGCCTATATCGTCATGCCGCCCCTGCTTTGGGCGGCGGTTCGTTTCGAGTTCAAAGGTGCCGCCGTCACCTTGACCTTGCTTGCGTTGATCGCAGCCGTTTTCACAACAACCGGCATCGGTCAACCTGGCGGCGATCCTGAGTCCGAGAAGCACAAGCAGATCATGTTGCAGCTCTTTCTGGCGATCTCGGCATTTTCCGCACTGATCGTCGCCACTATTTCCCGTCAGCACCAGATGGCAGTCCTGACCTTGCGTCAAAGCGGGGAGGTTTTGCGGGACAGAGAGCGGGAGATGTCGCAGCTCGTAGACATGGTACCCAGCTACGTTTGGCGTTTGACCCCCCTCGGGGAGCCTGCTTTTTTCAACAGGTGCATGGTAGATTTTCTCGACTTCGATGTGGCTGATTTGGAAAGACCGGACATGACACGGCTGGCGGCGATGGTCGAGGCGGCAGTTCATCCGGACGACGCCACAGTGTTTGGTGACTCGCTCCGTGACTGCCTTGCGACCGGAAAGAGCTTCGCCATGCGATGTCGCTTACGCGGGTCCGATGGCGTCTACCGCTGGATGTCCAGCCGTGCCGAGCCGTTACGAAGCGAGAATGGCGATATCGTTCAATGGTATGGTCTCTGCCACGACATAGACGACCAGATTCAGGCTGAAGAAGCCTTAAGGAACAGCAAGCTGCGGCTTCAGGAGATGATCGATGCAGTGCCAGTCCGCATCTGGAGTGCCGCACCCACAGGCGGACCAGTCTATTTCAACAAACGATACAAAGACCGTTTCCGCGCGGTCGGTGTAACGGTTGGCACCCTTCAACGTCCGACTATCGAAAGCCTGCTGCGCGAGGTGATTCATCCTGAAGATGCCCCGCAAGTACAGCAAACACTACACACTTGTTTCGATACCGGCGCCGGAACCACAATGCGGTTTCGCTGGCGCGAGAAAGGCGACGTTTACGGCTGGGCGGAGTGCAGGGTTGAGCCGCGGTATGGCGAAGATGGATCGATTGCGGAATGGTATGGCGTCTCCCTTGACATTGACGAGGAAGTGCGTGCCCAGGAGGCTCTGGCTGCGCGTGAGCGTGAGCTGTCATTGATCGTTGATATGGTTCCGGTCCATATCGGTCGTATGTCGCCTGACGGAGAACCAACGTTCTTCAGCAAGCGCACCTTGCAATCCATCGGCATCGACCACGTCGCGGCTTGGGACAAGCCTGAGATGAGCCGCCTGGCAGCCCTGATCGGCGCAACGGTCCATCCAGAGGATGCGGCGCGCATGCGAGATGTGGTTAAACATGCGTTGGCCACCGGCGAACCCTATTCTATTCGCTATCGTAGACGACGCGCTGATGGCGTCTATCGCTGGATGGAAGGTCGTGCGGAGCCCCTTCGAGACGACAAGGGCGTGATTTTGCAGTGGTACGCGGCGGCGCTCGACATCGACGATGAGGTGCGCGCGCAACAAGCGTTGTCCGATCGGGAGCGGGAACTTCAGCAGCTGATCGACGCGGTTCCGGCTCTAATCTGGGCTACGACGGCGGGGGGTACACCCGTCTATGTCAACAAGCGCTTCAGGGATGTAACCGGTGCGTCGGTGGAGGACATCACCGCGCCTGACGGCTCGCCATCGCTTAGCGTTATTCATCCGGACGATCGCGAAGCGGCCAGGATGGACGTCAACGAATCGTTCAAAACTGGGGTTCCCTACATTCAAAGATATCGCCAGCGTCGCGCCGATGGCAGCTATCGGTGGACCGAAACCCGCGCGGAGCCGTTGCGCAATGATGCCGGCGCGATCGTTCATTGGTATGGTGTCAGCGTCGACATCCACGATCTCGTGACTACACAGGAGGCCCTGCGGCGAGGCGAACGACGCTACCGCGAGCTTTTCCACTACATGCCGATCGGTCTCACCCAGGTTGATGCCACCAAACTAATCCCACTGTTCAAGGAATTGCGGGCGCAAGGGGTCACAGAACTCAGAACCTATATCGACGAACATCCCGAATTCCTGCCGCGTGCGATCGAGGCTTTGGAAGTGGAGGAAGTCAACCGGCATATCGTCGAGATGTTCGGCGCGAAGGATGCGCACGAAATGCTTGGGCCGATCACCCGCTACTGGCAGCCGAGCCTTGCTACCATACGGCGCTCTATCGAAGCACGATATCGCGGTGAGGAGGTCTTTCAGGAAGAGACGAAGGTGGCGCGGGTGGACGGCAGCGTCATGGACGTGTTGTTCACCACAGCCCGACCCGGCGCCGTCGCCGATAAGAGCCTAGTGGGTTTCATCGATATCACCGAGCGTAAGAAAGCAGAGGAGGCGTTGCGCAAACGGGAGCAGGAGTTTTCCCAGTTGGTCGACATGGTGCCGAGCTTGCTCTGGCGGTTGAGCCCCGAAGGCAAACCGGTTTTCTTCAGCAAGCGCATGGTCGAGTTCCTCGGTCTCGATGTGGGCGATTATGACGGGTTAGAATCGAGCGGCCTATCAGCAGCGATCACAACAGTTGTCCATCCGAATGATGCAACCGGGCTGATGGAAGCGCTAAATCACTCCTTCGCCACAGGTGAGAGCTTCTCGATGAATTACCGCTTGCGCCGGGCCGACGGTGTGTATCGCTGGATGTCTGGTCGGGCCGAGCCGCTGCGCGATGAAAGCGGACGCATTGTGCAATGGTACGGCCTTTCGCATGACATCGATGATCAACTGCGCATCGAGGAGGCCGTGCGTGAAAGAGAGCGCTCGCTATGGCGACTGGTCGAAACGCTGCCGGCTATGATCGATTGCGCCGCGCCGGATGGCGAGCCCGTCTACCGCAATCCGCAGCTTCGCGATTTTCTCGGGTACCGGCTCGAAGAGCTGGACGGGACCGGAAAATCTCGGTTGGAGGGCACACTCGATGCAGGCGTTCATCCGGACGATATAGCGGGGGTCAAGGAGAACTACGCCCATTCGCTGGCGACGGGTGAGCCCTATGCGCGGAGGCATCGTCTACGACGCTTCGATGGAGAATATCGTTGGGTCGAGACGCGTGCTGCGCCTATGCGTAATGCGGAAGGTATGATTGTGCAATGGAATGTCATGTGTCTGGACATCGACGGCGAGGTCCGGGCCGAGGCAAAACTCCGTCTGGCACAGGAGAGCCTGGCGGTGGCCAGTCAAGCAGCCAGCCTCTCCGAGCTTTCGGCGTCTATCGCGCACGAGGTGAACCAGCCGCTGGCCGCCGTCGTCGCCAACTCGCATGCCTGTCAACGTTGGCTCCTTGCCACACCTCCAAATATCGAACGAGCCCAGAAAACGGTGGAGCGCATCATCCGCGACGCAAACTCGGCGGCTGACGTGGTCAGCCGCATCCGGGCGCTGTTCAGGCGATCAATCGACGTGCGGGTTCATTCAGCTATTTCGCAGGTCGTCGGTGAGGCGTGTAGCCTAATGGGCGACGAAGCGGGGCGGCGGCGCGTTCGTATGGATTTGAAGGTCGAGCCGGATCTTCCGCTCATTGACATCGATCGGGTGCAAATTCAGCAGGTGCTGGTCAACCTGATGCGCAATGGCATGGAGGCAATGGACGCAATTGGAGGCGAGAAGGTGCTGGGGATCGTCCTGCGCCGTTGCGAGGATGCCATTGAGACTGAAATCAGCGATCGCGGCCCGGGCGTAAAGTTCCCTGAGCGGATTTTCGAGCCCTTCTTCACGACAAAAGAGGACGGGATGGGCATGGGACTAGCGATTTGCCGCTCAATCGTCGAGTCGCATGGGGGACGACTGTGGGCAGAGCAGAACGCTCCGCATGGCGCGAAGTTCAAGTTCACCCTGCCGATCGAGGAGAAGGCAGCACCATGATCAGCGACGATCGCATTGTCTATATCGTCGATGACGATGAACGGATCAGGGAGGCGCTTGGCGAGCTCCTGGAATCGCATGGCATGCGCGCAGTGGCCTTCAGGTCGGCCGGCGATTATGTGAATGCGGACAAACTGGATGTCCCCGCTTGCCTGATCCTCGACATCGAATTGCCTGACATCAACGGTCTCGATCTGCAGAATCAAATTGCCGAAGGAGAGCACGCTCCAATCATCTTCATCACCGGGCATGGGGATATTCCGTCCTCGGTGCGCGCCATAAAGCATGGTGCCGTGGATTTTCTGACCAAACCTTTCAGTGATACCGACCTGATGGATGCGATCCATTTAGCGATTGAGCAGGATCGACAGCAACGTGCAGAGCGCGCCGAAATCGGTACATTGCGACAACGCTATGCCGATCTGACGCCGCGCGAGCGAGAAGTGCTGCCGCTTGTCGTCAGCGGTCTTCTCAACAAGCAGGCCGCTGCCGAACTGGGCATCAGCGAGGTGACTCTGCAGATCCACCGACGCAATGTCATGCAGAAAATGGCAGCTGCATCGCTTGCCGATCTCGTACGCGTCGCTGAGAGGCTGGGAATACCGATTACGCATTCGCGTCGACTGCCAGGGAATTGAACATGAGTACGACAAAACATATCATAGCCATTGTCGACGACGATCCGAGATTGCTGGAATCCGTGGGCGATCTCCTGGAATCAGCAGGGTACGTGGCTCGCAGCTTCTCCTCCGCGTCGGCACTGCTCGACGACGGGCTTTTAGATCTGGACCTGCTTATCACCGATATTGGCATGCCCAGCATGGATGGGTTTGAACTGCGCGACCGGGTGAAAAGGGAGCGTCCAGAGCTGCCGGTATTCCTGATTACGGGTCGGCATGAGATAGCCGATCAGAGCCGTGCCCAGGGTATGAGCGATTTCTTTCGCAAGCCCTTCGATGCGCATGCTTTGCTCGCAGCCATAGCCAACGCGTTGAACGAATCGACAAAGGGAGGATGACATGACAGTTGAACAGCCGTCGCTGCTGAAATCGGCGTCATCATCGCGGCGAATATACGAGATGGATCAGCCGATCGTCATCATCGTCGATGACGACGCTGCGGTCCGCGAGGCGTTGTCGGAGCTGATTCTGTCGGCCGGTTTTGATCCCCTAAGTTTTGCCTCGACCCGCGAGTTACTCGACGCAGATATTCTGGATGCTCCGGGCTGCCTGATCCTCGACGTTCGCATGCCCGGGGCAAGCGGCCTGCATCTGCAGCAGCACCTGGCCGAGACCGGCAATCCCAAGCCGATCATCTTCCTGACCGGCCATGGCGACATCCCAATGACCGTGCAGGCGATGAAGGCCGGAGCCGTGGATTTTCTCACCAAGCCAGTACGCGATCAGACGTTGCTCGACGCTGTAACTGCCGGCATTGCCGTGGACGCCGAGCGACGGGCGCAAACCGCCGTCGTCAAGCGCAATATCGAGCTGTTGGAAACCCTGACGCAGCGGGAGCGCGAAGTTCTAAGCGAGGTAGCACGCGGACGGCTGAATAAGCAGATCGCGTTTGATCTCGGCATCAGTGAAGTGACGGTCAAATTGCATCGCAGCAATGTGATGCACAAGATGAAGGCGGCGTCCATCGGCGAACTGATAAGGCTATGGGAAAGTTTGCCTATTCATAGGCGCGAGGCCGCTGCGCGTTAGGCCGTCAAGCGCTTTGCCGAGCGGCCGTCTGGCAGAGCTTATCATGTGAGGTCTGTATCTGAAGCCTACCAGCAGTTCGACCGCTTTATCGAAACTTCTTTGTCCGCGAATAGGTGAGCGAATCTGTGGATCTGCCTGCGTCGTCAATCTCGCTGTAGGGGTCCATTCACGGTCTCAGCGGCCTTGCTTGGCGGAGAGAAATCCCGGAGGGCGGATTTGTATGGCGACTGGCAGATCGCGCAGCGTTTTCTGAAATCAAGGGCACCTTGCGATCCAAGTTGAGATGCCTTTCGGTTGCCTCCGGTCACATGAGATACGATTTGTGGGTCCACAGTTCGAATCGTATCAAGAGCATGCTAACGGGGCACCTCTCCTCAAATTTCTACAAGCAGCCGTTTGTGAATCTAAGGTCCTTCATTCAGGTATTACCTAGCCACCGGTGCTCTTCCGCAGCTTCACCTCGAAACCGAGATCGATCTGTTCCCGGCTATGGCGGGTGTTCGCATGGATTGCGGATAGCACCTTTTCGGCTGCGAGCCTGCCCGTCTCGTAGCGTCGCGACGCGATCGATGACAGCGAGGGAGAGGCACAGGCTGCAAACTCCAGGTCGTGAAAGCCAATAACCGAGATGTCGTTTGGTATGCCGATGCCGCGCTTGCGGCACTCCTGTAGGGCGCCGAGAGCGAGATTGTCATCGGTGCAGAAGATTGCTTCAGGCATCCGCTCACGCTCCAGCATGTCCGCGCAAAGCGCGGATCCGAGCGCGATGGAACTGTGGCTTGGCTGCTGGGTTACCAGTTCGAAGTTTTTGAGGTCTGCTTCCGACATGGCCAGATGATACCCATCGAGGCGAGATTGGGAGCGGTGATCGAGGTTGCCGCAGAGGAATGCGATCCGCCGAAAACCGCGCGCAATCAGATGCCGCGTTGCCGCGCGCCCGGCGCTCTCCTGCGACATGCCGATATTGATGTCGATCGGATCAGGCGAAAGCTCGAAGGTCTCGACAACAGGCAAGTTACCATGGGCGAGCAGTTGGCGCGCATGCGCAGTGTGGTGAATGCCGGCTATTATGATGGCTTCGACCCGCTGGCCGAGCAGCGCCTTGATCGCATTCTCCTCCTCGATCTCCGAATAGCGGCTGTTGACGACCACGACCTGGAAGCCAGCATCGACCAGCACCTCGTGCAGGGCAAGCAGATATTCGGCGAAGATGACGTTGTAGAGCGTCGGCACGATGACGCCGATCGCATGGGTTCTGGCCGATGCCAGCCGGCTCGCGGCGATGTTCGGCACATAGCCGAGCTCCTTGACGGCGGCATTGACGCGCCTGCGAAGCGGCTCGGAAACGGCATCGGGTTTACGCAAAACACGCGACACGGTGATCGGGCTGACACCGGCGAAACTTGCAACATCGTCCAATGTTACACGGCGCATGGAATAATTTTCCCCGAAATTCTATATTGCTGCAGCAGCGAATAGAATAGGTATAGTTATGCCACAGTTGACAGCGCTAGCAAATAGAAATTGACAGCGCTGTCTACTATGCTACCTTTTTGCCGTTCCGGATATGGATGGGAATGGAGCCTTCCGGACCAAGCATGCCAATCAATTCATATTGGAGGGGCGGCTTCGGTCCGCCCGAGGAGGAGGACATCCATGCTTAAGAGATTGAAAGCGAAGCCCATCGGGCTCGCGTGGCTTTCTGTGCCCATGCTCGCTTTGCTCTGCACCGCGGCCCATGCCGCGCCGAAGGTCGTGTCCGGTCCGGCAGCCGATCCCAAATGCATGACGCCTTGGGCAACCGACACGCAGTTCCTGCAGTTTCCGAAGAAGGAAGGGCCCTACCGGATCGCGCTCGCCAACGGCTATATCGCCAATACCTGGCGCATCCAGATGGTGCAGACGGCGAAGGCCTATGCAGCACAGCCCGACGTCAAGGCGAAGCTGAAAGAATTCAAGGTTGTCTCGACAGGCGAGGACGTTCCGGCCCAGATCTCGGCGATCAACAACTTCATCGATGCCGGTTATGACGCAATCGTCGTCGACGCGCAGAACCCGACGGCCTTCGGCCCGGTCATCAAGCGCGCCAAGGAAGCGGGCGTCGTGCTCGTCGCCTTCGATAACACGCTCGACACCAAGGACGCGATCAACGTCAACGTCGACCAGAAGGGCCTCGGCGTCATCTGGGGCGACTGGCTGGTCAAGCACATGCCGAATGGCGGCAAGGTGCTCGAAGTGCGCGGCGTCGCCGGCACCTCCGTCGATACCGACCGCCACGACGGCATCAAGGAAACGCTGGCCGCCTCGGGCAAGAAGTTCAACGTGACCGAAGTCGTCGGCAAATGGGATGATGGCGTCGCGCAGAAGGCGACGGCGGATGCGATCGCCACCAACGGCCCGTTCGACGGCTTCACCGCGCAGGGCGGCGACACCGGCGTCGTGCAGGCGATGATCGATGCCAAGCATCCCTTCGTGCCTTTCGGCGGCGAGACGGAGAACGGCTTCCGCAAGCTTTGCGCCGCCCATGCCGCCGACGGCCTGAAGTGCACCTCCGCCGGTACTGGCCCCGCCCAGGTCGCCGTCGCGATCCAGACCGCGATCGCGGCACTTGAGGGCAAGGTGATCCCGCAGGCGATCAAGCTGCCGACGGCGCTCGTCTCCGATCCTGATTTCAAGGAAGGCCAGGATTACTATCCGAAAGAGTCCGATAACTTCTTCGTCGGCAATTCCTTCCCCACCTGCGGCATCAATTTCACTGCCCAGGAAATCATGGGGCAGACCAAGGAAAACCAGTAAGCCGTTCCATTCGTCATGGTGGCCGCGGGCGCATCCGCCCGCGGCACTGTCTTCATTATGGCTGCGGGAGACGGACGCTTGAGCCTATCTGAACCTCTTTTCCGGATGGACGGCATATCGAAGCGATATGGCGGCGTCATCGCGCTGAAGGATGCCAGCATCACGATCCGCCCGGGCGCCATCCACGCCGTTCTCGGCGAAAACGGCGCGGGCAAATCGACGCTCATCAAGATCATGGCCGGCGTTGTCTCGCCCGACGAGGGCAGAATGCTGCTTGACGGCCGGGAGGTCGGCTTTCCCACACCTTCGGCGGCGATGGCATCAGGCATCGTCTGCGTCTTCCAGGAACTATCGCTCATTCCGGATCTGTCGGTCGCCGACAATATCGTCATCAGCAATCCGCCGCTGCGCTTCGGCATGATCGACCGGCGCAGGCAGCGCGCGATCGCGCAAGAGGCGCTGGCGCGTGCAGGCGCGTCGGATATTCATCCCTCATCGCTGGTGAAAGACCTGCCGCTGTCGCGCCGGCAGATGGTCGAGATCGCCAAGGCGCTCGCTCGCAAGCCGCGCCTGCTGATCCTCGACGAGGCGACCTCGGCCCTGACGCAATCTGATGTCGAGAAGGTGTTCGGCGTTCTCAAGCGGCTACGCGCTGAGGGCATGGCGCTAATCTATATTTCGCATCGCATGCACGAGATCGCCGAGCTGGCGGATGATTGCACGGTCTTTCGCAATGGCCGCAGCATCGAGTCCTATCCGGCCAGAGCCAAGACCGACCAGCAGGTGGTCGAGCTGATGATCGGCCGCGAATATACCAACGTTTTCCCGCCGAAGCCGGCGATTGCAGCCGATCGCGCCCCCGTTCTATCCTGCCGCGGCCTATCCTGGGGCGATCGTCTTTCCAATATCACCTTCGACGTTCGTCCCGGCGAGATCATCGGCATTGGCGGGCTGGACGGGCAGGGGCAGCGCGAGTTGCTGCTAGCGCTCTTCGGCGTGTTGCGCGACCTTAACGGTACGATTGAGGTCGCCGGCCGGCGAGCACTGTTCAGGAGCCCGAAACAGGCAAAATCGGGCGCGACCTCCGTCGCGCTGATCCCGGAGGATCGTAAGACCGAGGGGCTGATGCTACCGATGACCGTGCGTGAAAATCTCTCCATAGCGGCACTCGGCAGCGTCTCGAAGGGCGGTGTCATCGATCGGGCTGCAGAGCAGGCGAGGATCGATGAGTTGATGAAGCTGCTCGCCATCAAGGCTGCGACGATCGACATGCCGGTCGGCGCGCTATCGGGCGGCAACCAGCAGAAGGTCGTCATCGCCAAATGGTTGATGAACAAGCCGAAGATCATCTTGCTCAACGATCCGACGCGCGGCATCGATGTCGGCACGAAACAAGAGATCTACGCCCTGCTGCGCAAACTTGCCGATGCAGGTGCGGCGATTATCCTCTATTCCACTGACTATGACGAACTGATTGGCTGCTGTGACCGCGTACTCGTCATGTATGACGGAAGTGTCGTCCGCACGTTAGAGGGTATCGAGATCAACGAGCGCGAACTCATCGGCAGCGCGCTCAATGTCAATTCCCAGGCCGGCGAACGGAGGATCGGACAATGAGCAAGACGTCTCCCGGCGACTGGCGGTTTTGGCATGCGCAGCACAAGGGTACGTTGCTCGCGGCCGCGCTGTTCGTGGTCATGTTCATCGTCTATGTCAGTAACCATCCGACCGGCTTCACGCCGAATGTCGTGCAGACGGCGGCCAACAAAGCGACGCTTCTCGCCTTCGTCGCCATGGCGCAATGTTTCGTGGTCATCACGTCAGGCATCGATCTATCCGCCGGCATGATTCTGATCCTTTGCAATTGCCTGGCCTCCTGGCTCGTCGTCGGTTCGCCGCTGCAGACGGGGATCGGCGTCATAGCCGTTCTTCTTGCGGGCCTTGCCTGCGGTCTGCTGAACGGACTGATCATCATCGTCGGCAGGCTTCAGCCGATCGTGACAACGATCGCGACCAGCGCCGTCTTCTTCGGCCTCGCGCTGCTGCTGCGTCCGTCGCCCGGCGGTTCGGTCAACGAGGATCTGGCGGACGCGTTCACCTCAAAGCTTTTCGGTGTGGTCCCGGCGAGCCTCGTCGTTCTGGCACTGACGATCCTGATCATCTGGGTGCCGTTCAGTCGGTCGGTGTTGGGACGCGCGGCCTATGCCGCGGGTTCGTCCGAGACCGCGGCCTATATGTCGGGCATGCCGATCAAGCGGGCAAAGCTTGCCGCCTATGCGCTGGGTGGCCTGCTGTCCGCAATCGGTGGCCTCTATCTCACCTTTTTCTCCTATACGGGGGAGGCCGCATTCGCGAGCGGCAATGCCTATACGCTCTACTCGATTGCGGCCGTCGTTCTCGGCGGCGTCTCGCTTGCCGGCGGGCGGGGAAGCGCGATCGGCGCGGTGTTGGGCGCGCTCGCCTTCCGCACCATCGGCGATCTGCTTTTCGTCTTTGATCTCGATCCGCTCTGGCAGCCGCTCTTCCAGGGTATCGTATTGCTGGTGGCGATCAGCATCGGCTCCATCGGATTGGCGCGCGTGCGCAACAGGCTGGAGTGGTTCCAATGAGCGAGGATGCATCGGCCATGCGGCAATCCATCATCCCGGCCCGCTTGCGCGGCATCGATCCCGCCGTGGCCATCGCTTTCGGCTGCATCATCCTGTTGCTGCTCGGCGGTTCGCTCTATTCACGCAATTTCCTGTCCCCGGATTATCTACTGCAGCAGCTGAAGGTCGCCTCCTTTCTCGGCGTCATCGCCACGGGCATGATGGTGGTAATCCTGCTCGGGCAGATCGATCTCTCCGTGCCATGGGTGGTGACGGCGGGGGCGATGATGGCCTGTGCCACGACGGCCTATGGCACCAGCGGGTCTGCTTTCGCCATTCCGTTCGGCATTGTCTGCGGCGCCGTCATCGGCGCCTTCAACGGAGCGGCGGTCGCCTATCTGCGCATTCCCTCGATGATCATAACGCTCGCCACCAATGCCGTCGTGCAGGGGTTGATGGTCGTCTACACCGGCGGGTTCTCGCCGCAGGATTCTGCTTCGCCGGCCATGCGCTTCATTGCGACCGGCTATGTCATCCCGTCAGTGCCGAACGGCGTGGTCGTCTGGCTGATCATCGGAATTCTGGCGATCTTCCTCCTGACGCGGACGACCTTCGGCCGCTCGCTCTATGCCATCGGCAATCGTGAACGCGCCGCCTATATGTCCGGCATCGATACGCGCCGCATCACCATGCTCGCCTTCGTCATATCGGGGGCGCTGAGTGCGCTCGGCGGCGTCTTGCTCGCCGGCTATGCCTCCAAGGCTTCGCAGTCTATGGGGGATGCCTATCTGCTGCCGTCGATCGCAGCCGTCGTCCTCGGCGGTACGCATGTGCTCGGCGGCAAGGGCTCCTATCTCGGGACGATCGCCGGCGTGATCCTCATCACGCTGCTGCAGTCGATTCTGTCGGTCATGCAGATCGAAGAGGCCGGGCGGCAGTTAATCTACGGCGCGGTAATTGTCTGCATGCTGTTGCTCTATGGGAGGCAGAAGTTGGCCTAATCAACCGGTCGATGGTATGCCGCACGAGCCTGCAACGTCCGGGAGCTTGATGCCTGACGCCGGCGTTGTCACGCTATTGGTGGTTTAACAGTTGGCGGATAATCGGGTTGGTATGAGCCAGCCGCCAATCAGTTACAAGAACCACCGTTTTCCACCAAAGATCATCGCCCATGCGGTGTGGCTGTACTTCCGCTTCCCTTTGAGCCTACGGTTGGTTGAGGAAATGCTGTTGGAACGCGGTATCATCGTATCATACGAAACGATCCGGCGATGGAGCCGCAAATTCGGTGCAGTTTATGCCAAACAGTTGCGCAGAAAGAAGCCGTCGCGAAAGGATATCTGGCACCTGGATGAGGTTGTGATTTCCATCGGGGGCCGAAAGCATTGGCTTTGGCGGGCTGTTGACCAGGACGGCTACGTTCTCGACGAGATCGTGCAGGGCCGCCGCGATACCAAGGCTGCCAAGCGATTGCTGGTCAGGTTGCTGAGGAAGCAGGGCCTGTCGCCGAAGCGCATCGTCACCGACAAGTTGCGCTCATATGGAGCAGCAAGACGGGATATAATGCCGGGCGTTGAACATCGATCGCACAAGGGCCTGAACAATCGAGCGGAGAATTCTCACGTTCCACTTCGAAAGCGGGAACGGATGATGCAGGGATTTCGATCGGCCGGCGGCTTGCAACGTTTCATCTCAGTCTTTTCAGCCGTCAGAAATCTCTTCGTGCCACCACACCAGAAATGCTCAGCCCTGGCCGCCCACATTCATCGCATCCGCGCAATGGCGCAATGGAAAGCCGCGACCGGCGCAACTGCATAAGTTCGCTGGTGGACACCCCCGTCTCGCTTCGCTGAAACAAAGTGACATCGCCGTACGATGTCATGCCAATGGCGCGAAAAGCGATCGCCCCGGAGCCGCTCCTGAAGGCAAAAGACAAGGATTGCAGTTACCTTTTCCCAGAAAGTCCGTTTGGCGTGCATCACTTTCGGGCTAGCCGTCGGGAACTCGACTCCGTCAACGAGACCGGCTGCGTCACACGCTATATCTCGAAGGCTGGCTGGCTCTCCGGTTGAACGAGCTCCGAACTCCAGCATGACGCTCGGCGCGACATAACCAGATCCTGAACTGATGGACTGATAGTCGATGTAGAGCCTGTCGGCTTCGATACGGATCTGTGCGGGGAGCGATTGCTCGTTAAGTTCAGCACCGATGATCGGCGCAACCGTGCCGGTTACCCAGATCGGTAGTCGTCGTCGCACCTCGCTCGACCAGCGCTTTTCCTCGCTACGGGTTTTCGGGAGCGCTTCTTCGTTGTCCCCGACAAGATCAGGGGCCAGCGCGCGGATGTCGTAGGTGAGGTCGACATCTTCCGAGAACCGTCGAATGGCGCCGTAGGCCTTCGAAAGCGAAGTCCCGCCCTTGAACACGAGGCTCTCGCATAGCGGCGTCGCGTAGAGCGTTCGAAGCGCCCAGACGACCCAGACGTCCTTTTCGAGCAAGTGGAGCGGACGCTTCGATCGATCTGATGCAATGGCGAGAACCTCACGCTTGTCGTCGATCGAGAGCTGGAGGAACTGATCAGCCATGGGCTGCCTTTCCGACACTTCGTGCGAGCCAAGTCGGAAACTGAGGTGCTGCAGCGACAAGCTCGTTGAACGCCTCGGGGGGCAGCTTCCGCCTGATGTTCAAGAGGGCCTCGTCCGCTCGCTCCGGCCCCAGCCAGGCGAGCGCGCGTACGGCGACGCCGGCCGGCCGGCCTGCGAGCGACAACTGCCAGCGAGGGACATGCTTGAGCTCGACCTTTTGGCTTCCGACATTCATTGTCCGGCTGCGCCCAGAGGTTAGGTAGATGGAGCGAACGGGAACCTGCGTCGTGAGCCCAAGGGCATTGGCCGCCGCCGCTCCATTCGAAACGATGACCTCGCCCCGCTGATGCGCGACTGCTTCGACAGCCTGCTCGACAGTCGGCGGCCTGCTCCCGAACCGGCTTTTGATGGCCTTCATGTAGATACCGCGCCCGGCCCTGACCAGTTCTCCTCGCTCATTCAGGCGCGACAAAGCCTGGTCCACTGCGGCCCGGTTTCCGAGATGCAGGAGGCTTTTTGCGGACAGGGCCGTGCCCTCCGGCAATTGCTCGGCATAGCTAAGAATTTGAGATGTCAGTCGTTGCATGGTATTTCTCCTGTCAGAAATATATGCAAGTTTCTGACACTCTGCAAGGCAGTCGATCAGCGCTGCTTCTAAAGTCTCTAAGTAGCCGCCCACGGCCTGTTGAGAATTCGTGCCGCAACGGCTGCCCGCTGGGAGTGTGCTTTAGGCGAAGGCTTCAATTCGGCTCAAAGTTTTGGTCCGTATGGGAGCGACAAGGTCGATCTTGAATCATAGTTCATGGAGCGCTGTAACGGTTGCCAACCGCGTGTCCAGTGGGAGATCAAATGCCTACTCGCAATATCTTTCGCACTTTTCGTGAGAGCTCATCGAGGGTCGCCATGACGCGGGTCACCTGAGACAGCGTGGAAGCGCGCTCGGGAGCATATCTGATAACGTGATACTCATCGCTTGCGGACAGCATGGCCAAGTGCGCCATCGTACGCTTGCGCAACACGAGGCCGGCTTCGGATGCCATCCGGATCCGTTGGGAGGGGTCGTGCCGAAAGCTGCGGATCGTCGCGGGATCCACGCCCTTGGCGAGTAAAAATGCATTCAGATAGAGCTCCATCGCATGGAGCGCCAGAAGACGAGGCGGAAGATTGTTGGGCTTGGAAGAGCCCTCGCCAAGCTTCCTGGCAGCGTCTTGGTATTGGCTCGCCAAGTTTAGAATATCTCGCACACTCGCCGGACTGCCACCATACCCGGGTCCATTGCATGATTTCGGGCGGCATCTCTCCAGAAGCCGGATAAGATCCTTCAGCATCGTCCGCAGCTCGGGCCAAGGTGGATCTTTGAGCTTCAACCCGGGATCGTGCATGACAATCAGGCAATGGAGCTTGGCGGTGACTTCGATCAGCGAGGAGGGCCGTGTGATCCACATGACGCGTCCGGATATCCCAGACCGTTCCGCGAGTTCTTGTTCTCGGGCGACGATCTCGCTGTATCCCAAGCGCTCATCTACTTCCTTCCATCGTTTCCGGCGCCGATGAAGCTCGGCTCGTGCTTGAGACAGGTGTTCTGCATCGAGCTGAGAGGCCATTCGATTGATGTCGGCCAAAGAGTGAACCTCGACGGCGCCATCCTTGCCCACACTCGAAAGCGTGACGACCGGAAGACCGCCGGTCTCTTCGAGCAATTCCGCCTCCAGCTTTTTCCTAAGACGGATGACCCTCATGTGTTGCTGGTGGCATCCATACCAGCGAGGCCACATTTCTCTGACGGGAGTGGGACCACTTTCCCTTCGCTGTGGGCTTTCGGCGATCAGTGCGCTCAGAAGGCGCGCCGCGATGGGAAGTAGGTTTCGGCGGTCGATAATGTGCGGCAGGTCTTCGCATATGCCGTGCTCAAGTTTTTCTTTTCGAAGCGAAATTGCAGGCAAAGTTCTGCTATTCTCAGAATCAGCCATGATCCGAGCTCCCTAAAGCTTGAATTGTGGTTAGGCTGGGTGACGTGGCGCAAACACGACATCCAGCCGACTATGCCCCGAAGAGTAAACGACGTCATTTATGACGTCAATAAGTGGCGTCGTTTATATGGCCATTATGGAGACGAAAGCATTCTATGGGACGACCGCCGCTCAATGTGAAAGATATTAAGATCCGTCTTTCTCCCGAGACTAGGAGCCGGATTGAGGCACTGGTCGGCAATTATCAGATTGCGGCTTTCATCAGGGAAGCAATCGAGCGGGAGCTAGTGCGGCGAGAAACCCAGCGCGAGAAAGAAAGCCACAATGAGGGTTACCTATCAGGCGACGATCATTCCTCTTAGGGGTCGGACGTTGCCATCCGAGAGGTGGTTGAAACTAATTGTCCCGAGGATGTCGCAATATTAGATGCCATCGAGTTTATTACCGAAAATGGTGGTGGTGTCGGCAGCATTGCCCTAGGCAAATCGGAAGCCGAGAAAACTGCCACTCGGATCGGCGTCTGTGGGCCGAAGATGCGACGAAGAAACTAAGCTGGCAAATAGTGACCATCGCTATTCCGACGGTCCAAGCTGCTTTACAACCCGAACCGTCTTCGCATTTCCCCCGCCTTCGCCCACTCGTCGCCTGGCATCCGGTCGATCAGTTCCTTCATCACCCTAGAAAACGCGGCCTTAAGCGTTTCTTCGGTCAGAGCCTTGGCGAGATCTGTTGGAAGCAGCGGGCTCATGTCAGTGAAGAAGCCCGGATTGACGAGTTTCTGGAACATGCGCTGCTGCGCTTCGGCCCTGGAAATCGTTACCTCTCCTTTTTCAAGGTAGAGCAGAAAACACTCGACGATCCTGACCGAGTTCAGCCCCTCGAAAACTCCGAGCGCGTAGTCAAGGTCGAACAGATCGCGGCCCTTGTTGCGTTGAAGCAAGGCACGCAGCTTGGTCGCCAGCATTTCTTCCCGAGAGAAGGTCGGGATTGCAGCCGTCCCGGTAAACCACGGATTTTCGACACCAAACGGAATCTCGATGGGTGGATCGTAAGCTTCACGCTCGCGCGTGTTGATTTCGATCTTGAGCTTTATCGGACCGGGAGAAGCGTCGTCTTCGGCTTCGACAGTGTATTTGAGTTTGGGCGCAACCGGGCTTTGATCGAAACGCGGCTTGCCCAGCCACGGATCGAGGACGTCCTGCAGATGCTCCAGTAACGGGCGGATAGGACCGGCAGTCGTCCTCACAAGGTCGATGTCTTCCGAATAGCGCAGCGGCTTGGGGAAGTGCAGCTTGTTGAGCGCAGTGCCGCCGCGGAAGCGCAGTTCGCCGCGCAGGAACGGGTCGGAGAAGATGGCGACAATCGCGCGGCTGATGATGAGATCCTGCTCGACTTGCCGTTGACTTGCCCATGGCACCACACCATTCCAGGCGATGATGTAGTCCTGCGGTATCATTCGTCGATCTCCGGCGGCCGGCGAACGATCACGTGCCAGTGTTCATCGCGTTCGGATGGCGGCGGCGACAGATCTGGATCTCCGGCCTGTCTGGGATCGAGTTCGACCCATGGCAACGGCCCGCGAGCAGATTGCGCTGCAAACATCGTTTCCGCAATCCGCGAGTGCCCCAGCCTCCCAAGCAGATATCCGAGGCGTTGCGCGACCGCCTTCTCGAAAGCACGCGACAGGGAAGCAAGCTTTTTGGGTTGCAGTCGCTCGGCAAGTTCGGAAAGCACCGTAGCAATATTGTCCATACCAGCCCCGGAATGCGGATAGCGCACCAGGTCGAGCGCCGTCAGTTCCGGCGAGGATAGCTTCATATACCCCGAAGGCGTCTTGCGGTCTTCGATTCCGGCCAATACCGCTCCCATATCTTTGCGGTATGAAAACACGATCCGCGTTCGCCCAGCCTCAATATCGGGCAGGAGTTTGTTCGTGACGACCTGAAATTCCATGGTGGCCTGGTGGGAGGCGCCATGGGCGGCTGCGGCCGTCAGCAATCCCACATAGTAGGGTCGTCTTTCGTGGCGCATCAGGGCGTCGATATACCACTCTGGAGGCGGCGCGCCCATGACGGCGTGCTGAGGCGGCACAACCACATAGAAGCCGCGACGGGGCCGGAGAAGCTGGCCGCGCCGCTGCAAACGCTCGGCGGCGTCAAGGAATGCTCCCCGGCTGATGCCGATCTCCTGCTGGGCTTCCTCTGCAGAAAAAACTCCCCGTCCCGTAGCAAGTAGACCAGAAGCATAAGAAGATAGTGTTGATCGTCCACTTTGCATCATATCTTCTTGTCCGCTATTAATGCGGAAAAATCAATATGAGGCTGCGGATGAATCATTCGCGAAAATCCGCTCTTATTGCGGAAAATGCGATATGATTCATGGACGCCGCCACCCATGCCAGCCGACAGGCCAGATAGCCGCTCCCATTTTTTGAATTTTCTCACCGTTTAGTTGCTCAGTTAGGTTAGAAGCAGTCATTCAAACAGGCCTTTAAACCATAACGATCAGTCAGTCTTGAACAAGCAAACCTATCAGTCCGTTCTTGGCTCCAGATCGGCAATCCTGGAGCACAAGTTATTGTACCGCTTATAAAAATTTGCACAAATATATGCTGCTTGAACGACAGGGTCGACGGTTCACATCCGTTCAAGAGCATTTGATTATGGACAGCGGCTGCGCCGCATAAGCATGAGCTTCGTTTCCACGAGAGGAACGCACAGAATATGTGCATGTCGGCAAAGTGGTGACTATAGGTTGCATCGCGATGTTTCGATCGCATTAAAACAGCTTACAACCAGTCATTGCCCAAAGCGGCTTGGCAGAAAGGGGCATGCATTGTCGCCGATGCGACGTTCCAGTGCGTCGAGTACCAGCTCCGCGGTTTTGGGAGCTGCCGCGATGCCGACATGTCCATGGCCGAATGCGGCGATCAGGCTGGGATGGCGCGACAGTGGGCCGATCACCGGGAGCCCGTCGGGCGTGGATGGACGATGTCCCATCCAGAGACGAAGGTTGGGCGTCTTGTCAGCGGCCAGATAGGGGTAGCTCGCCAGGGCATGCCGCTGCAGCACCTGCGCGCGCTCCCAATTCGGAGGCTTGTTCACGGTGGCAAGCTCGACCTGGCCCGAAAGGCGCAGGCCCATGTCGGTCGGCGTGTTGGCCATCCGGCCAGTGCTCGGCATTACGGGAATTTCAAAGGGTGTTTGCCCCGATGTCACGGTCACATGATAGCCCCTTTCGCTTTGCATCGGAATGCGCACGCCGAGCGGGCGCAGCAGGCGGTCGGAATGTATGCCCGCGGCCACGACGATGCGGTCGGCAGATAGCGTCTCGCCACCAGCAAGTACCGCCTGCGGCGTCACACCGTCCAGGATGGCTGTCACGGCGGACTGATGGAATTGTACGCCCCTGAGGCGTGCGGCTTCCACAATTCCGGCGACATAGCGTCCGGTGTCGCGGCAATGGGCACCGTTGACCACATGGATGGCGAACCGATAGGGCGGACCGAGAGCCGGGAGCCTTTGCCGGATTTCGGTCTCGTCCCACTCCACATAGGCAACGCCGTTTTCTCGGCGCAGTTCCCAGCTCAGCGCTTCTGCCTCGAAGGAAGCCCGGTCTGGATAGGCGTAGAGCAGCCCTTTTTGAAGAACGAGCTGCTCCTGCCCGGTCTTTCGCGCGAGTTCCAGATGTCGCTCGGGGCCATCGTGCAGCAGGAAGCTCAGCAATCTCGCCGTCCGGCGCACGCGGGTCTTGCTGGCACCGGCCCACAAAAACCGCAGGAGCCAGGGTGTCAGCTGCGGTAGCGACCTCCAATCGATCGTCAGCGGCCCGTTTCGATCGAGAAGGAAGCCGGGAACCTTCCGCCACAGACCGGGCATGCTCATCGGTACGATCGAGGCAGGGCTGATCCAGCCACCATTGCCGTAGCTTGCCCCGGCTTCGCTGCCCGGCGCGTTGCCGTCGCAAAGTGCGACATCCCAGCCAGCCTCTACTAATCTCAATGCCGCGGTGGCACCGATAATGCCCGCGCCAACAACGATTGCCTTGCCTGTCATTGCCGTTTGGTCCTGCTCTCAGGAAAGTCCGCCATGGAAATGGCTGAGGAATTCTCGCGTTCTCATCTCGCGGGGTTCGTTGATGACCTGGCGCGCATCCCCGGACTCGACGACGAAGCCGTCCTGCATGAAGATGACCGTATCGGCGACATCGCGGGCAAAGGCCATTTCGTGAGTGACGAGGATCATCGTCATGCCTTGCTCGGCGAGTTGACGGATGACGGCCAGAACCTCACCGACCAGTGCCGGATCGAGGGCAGACGTGGCCTCATCGAACAGCATGACTTCTGGTTTCATGGCAAGCGCCCGGGCGATCGCCACGCGCTGCTTCTGTCCGCCCGATAGCTGCTCCGGACGGGCATCGGCTTTCGCGACCAGGCCGACCTTGGCGAGAAGCTCCATCGCGGCGCTCCGCGCGGAATTCCTGTCCTGTTTCAATACGCTCACCGGGCCGACCATCACATTGTCGATGACGCTCATATGCGGGAACAGATTGAAGTTCTGAAACACCATCCCCGTATTGGCACGGAAGGCTGCCAGATCACGGTCGCGCATGGCGACCCGGCCTGCGGAAAAATCCATCCGCTTTCCGCCGATGGTGATGCAGCCTGCATCCGGCAATGACAGCAAATTGAGGCTGCGCAACAAGGTCGACTTTCCCGAGCCGCTCGGCCCGATCATCGCCACGACATGACCGCGCGGGACGGAAAGGTTGATGTCCTTCAAGACCTCGAGAGGACCGAAGGATTTCTTCAGGCCTACGACCTCGATCATCGGTTCCTTGTCGCCCATTCTCTCTGCTTTGCTATTCATGCCTCGCGACCCTCCAGCCAGTGCGCCAGGCGTGTCATTGGGAACAGGACCGCCAGATAGATGAATGCAATCAAAGTGTAAGTTTCAAGCGGCCGGTAGGTGGCAGACGTCACGAGCTGACCTTGATAGAGCAGGTCGGGCACGGCGAGCACGGAGAGAAGCGAGGTGTTCTTAAGCTGCAGGACAGACTGGTTGACTAGCGGCGGCACCATGCGGCGCAGCGCCTGCGGTAGGATGATCTTGGCCATCAACTGGCCTCGACGCATGCCGATCGCGCGGCCGGCATCCCATTGCCCGGCGTCGATCGAGACGATGCCGCCCCGAATGATCTCGGCATAGAACGCGGCGCCGTACATGGTCAGCGTGATGAAAGCTGCCATCGCAGGGGAGATCTGAATTCCAACCAGCATGGGCAGGGCGTAGTAACACCAGACCAGCTGCACGAGGACAGGCGTACAGCGAAACAGCTCCACGATCGTCATGATCGGAATGGTGACGATTTTCAAACCCGAAAGTCGGGCAAGAGCGAAGACAGTGCCTGCAAGGATTCCGGAGACGATGGTCAAAATGGTAAAGCCGACCGTATAGCCCAAGCCTTGAAGAAACAGGCCACGGTACTGCCAAAGGCTAGAGAAGTCCCATTGATATTGCATCACGGCGCGCTTTGTTCGGCCCGACGGAAAGTCCGGGGAGAGGTTGAGGTGAAAAGCCACTCGCCAAGCGTCAATATGTCGAAGACGGGGAGATCGAGGGCAGCCGAAATCGCCTGGGCAAAGGGCGGCATGTTGGTGCATTCCAGCACGACGGCGCCGACGGATGGATGTTCGGCGACAAGCCTTCGGGCTGCATCGATCACCTCGGCCTCCAAGGCCGCATGATCATATGCGGCAGAGCCCTCGACGAGCGCGTGAAATGCGCCGCAGGCAGGCACGCCGCGCACGGGCACGGATGGATCGGCCCCGCAAGCTTCGAACACTTCGGGACCAAGGCTGGCAGCATCATAGGTTATCACGCCGGGGCGCAGACCTGCGCCGAGCGCCATTTCGACCATGGGCAGCTGCATGAGGCTGGAGGCGGCAACCGGTATGCCCAGCGCCTCGGCCAGCTTTCGTTGGTGGCGCGCCATGAAGCCGCAAGACGTGATAATCGCGCTGCAGCCCTCCGAGATCAGCTCTCGTCCGGCGGCGACGAAATCGTCGACGAGACCCTCGCCGCCCGCGCGGACGACGAGGGAAACGGATGCGCCACGCACCCGGCGGAACCTGACCGGAAAGCGCCATGATGCAGCATGGCCGACATCGCCAGGCGGACGTTCGAACGTCGTATCCAGCATGATGATGCCCAGGGCACCTGAAGAGACGGACATGGTCGAGCCTGTCAGAAGGTCAGGGTTGCAGGTAGCGTAGCCTTGTCGACACCCACGAGCGCGAGGCTATCGACAATCCAGCTTGAGACCTTGCCTTGCCCGCGGCGTTCCGCAAGCCAGGCATCGACATAGTCGCGGAATTCGCCATTCGGATCGCGGCGTACGCCGATCGTGGTCGGCTGGCTTCCGTGAGGGTCCGGGATGATGAGTTTGACGTTTGGAGCAAGGTGTTTCGTCGTCACGACGGCAAGGAGCGCGACCTGGATGATGGCATCGGCGCGACCCGACTGGAGCGCCAGAATGGTTTCATCGGCAGATTTGAGCGCGACCAGCGTGCAGTTCGGCAGGTTCTTGCGGGCAAAATTATCCTGCGTCGAGCCGAGGTCGACAGCGACCCGCATCTCCGGCTTGTTTATGTCTTCCCACTTCGTTACCTCCAGATCCTTGCGGGCAACGAGGGTGAAGGTATTGTCCATCAGCGCCTTGGTGAAGTCGACAACCTTCGCGCGCTCCGGACTGTTGCTGAGCCCGAACATGATGTCGATCTTGTTGCTTTGCAGATCGATAACGGAATTGCCCCAGGTCGTCTCGACCAATTCCAATTTGACGCCGATATATTGCGCGAGGTCGTGCCCCATGGCGACACAGAAACCTTCCCACTCTCCGGTCGCGAGATTCTTGTGATAATAAGGTTCTGTGCCCGCAAACACGCCGATCCGCAGCGCGCCACGCGCCCGGATCGCTTCAAGTGTCGGACCTTCGGTCGCTGCAAGAAGCGCGGAGGATGGAACTAGCGCAGCAGCGCCTGCGAGCAGCACTACCCTTCCGAAGTCACGTCTGTTCATGGTCATATCCCAGTTGATTGTTCGTTCCCTATTGCGCCTTGCGAGCGATCAATGCGTTTTCGCGATTGATCTTGTTGGAAAGCACGACCGAATAGGTCACGCTTTCGATTTCTTCGATCCGCGCAAGCTCTTCGATGAGCGCTTCCAGATCTTCCAAAAAATTGACGTTCACACGGCAGAGAATGTTGGCCGGGCCGCTGATCGCATCGGCGGTCGAGATCTCGGGATACCCACGCAATACCGTAAACAGCCTTCGCGTGGCGCGCAGGGCGGTGGTGATGAAGATATAGGCTGAAACGCTTTGATCAATTTCACGGCGACCCACGATCGCGCGATAGCCAAGGATGACGCCGCGACGTTCCAATCGCTCGATACGTTCCTGGACACTTGAGCGCGCGAGACCGACACGTCGCGCCAATTCACTGGCTGTCACGCGTGCGTTTTCCTCCAGGATGCTGAGCAGATTGCGGTCAATGCTGTCGCCGTAGTCCATGTCGTTCCCACTTTCTTTTGTAGGGACACTGGGGCCAAATTTCCCCGAAGAAAAGCATTGAAAAATAGGTTCTTCATGACTTTTATTCATGCTGATCAACAGGAGCTTCGTCATGCGCCGTTTTCTGCCATCCTTGAGCGCCCTTCATGCATTCGATGCGTCCGTGCGTCACTTGAGTTTTACCAAGGCCGCCGAGGACATGGGGATCACGCAAAGCGGCATCAGCCGGCAGATAAAAAACCTTGAGGATTTTCTTGGGCTTACCCTGTTCGAGCGCGCTGGCCCGAAGCTGATCCTGACGGAAGAGGGCGCGCGCTATTATGATGAGATTTCGCGCCTCCTCGACAAGTTGGAAGATGTCTCCATCGATGCCGTCCGCGGTCGAAAGGCGCAGAGCATGCTGAAGATCGGCTTTCCGCCGACATTGATGCGGCGCTGGGGTGCTGCGGTGCTGACTGCCTTTGCAGCCGCGCATCCTCAAACATGGTTCGAGGTCTATCCCTGCCGCCACGATCTCGATTTTGCGGCATCCGAGCTGGATCTTGCGTTCGTGCGCGGTACGGGCAATTGGAGCGGGGCGCGCAGTCAGTTGCTCTTCGACGAGGAGTTGATCGTGGTTGGAGCGCCGAATCTGGTGCCATTGCAAGGCCTGCCGAACGACGAGGCGCTACTGGAATATCCGTTGATCCAGAATTCCAGCCGCCCGAGCCTGTGGCTGCACTGGCTACGAGGCGCGGGCGTACACTACAAGAGCCGCATCTACGGTCCGCGCTTGCCGAACTTCGATATGATCCTGGAATGCGCCATTAGCGGCATGGGGCTAGCGGTCGTTCCCGAGCTCCATGTGCGCACCGAACTAGCCGCAGGATGTCTGAAGCCTGCTTTAAGCAGGCTCCAGACATCCGGGGAAGGTTTTTATCTCTGCTTCCCGCAGGCGCGGATGAACTCGGCCAATGTGCGGATCTTTCGCGATTGGTTCGCCACCGAATTCACGCGCCGGCGGCAATTCCTGCCTCTGGCGTATCCCTTGGATCAAAAGTAGGCTTTTTCCATCGCTTTCAGCTCGAGCGGATCCTCGCCCCGCTTCAATAGCCAGGAATAGACCGGCGGTACCCGGTCTGCGATGGATTCGATATGAATGTCGATGAAGCACGGTCCGTCGTCGTGAGCAAAGGCGGCCGCCAACGCGGCATCGAGGTCCGAAGCCGTTTTGGCTGTCCATGCCTTGAGACCATAGGCTTCCGCGATTGCCTGACCGCGCGGCGCCAGAAAATCCACGCCAAAACACTGATTATGGCCTTTGAGTCTGTGGAGGCCCTTGATCCATCCAAATGTCCCGTTGTTGAAGAGGATAAGGATCGCCGGCACCTGCAGACGCACCAGTGTTTCCAATTCGCCGACCGTCATGCCGAACGATCCATCACCGAAGAGACCGATCGGCCTCTTGGATGGATCGGCCCGCCAGGCGCCAACTGTGGCGGGAAGCGCTGAACCGAGGCCACCAAAGGCACGCGGTATGGCAAAGCGGGTCTCACTGTCATTGATTTTGAGGAAGCGCGTCATGTAGGGGGTCGGCGTTCCGGCGTCGGAGTAGATAAGTGCAGGTCTGCCGGAAGATTGCAGGGCCTGATTGAAAGCGCGCACGGCGCGCTCGGGTCGCAGCGGAACGCGTTCGTCGGAAAGCGCCTCCTCGGCGTGCTCCCAAAAGATTTGCCGGCGCCGGTTGAGCTCGCCGACCCAGGCCTCGTGCCGGGATGGCTCGATGGCCGCTCTCAGCTGCAGCAACTCCTTGAGGACCAGCAGGGCATCTCCCTGAATGGACAGCAGATTCTCGTAGTTGTTCGCCATGATTTCCGGCGAGATATCGATCTGCGCCAGCCGCCGATTGAGGGTGATCCGCGGGAAGGTCCAGCCGATGGTGACGACCGAGCCGATGCGAGAGCCCACGAACAGCGTGAAATCGGAATGTTCAAGCGCCCAGTTCGCATGAGGATGATATCCGTTGTCGCCGATAACGCCGATTGCCAGGCAATGGTCGTCATCGATGGCCCCCTGGCCAGTCATCGTCGTGCACATTGGCACGTTGAATTTTTCGGCGAATTGTGTGATCTCATCACCTGCACGGGCGCGGTTCACGCCGCCTCCGGCAACGATCAGCGGCCGCTCAGCCTTGGCAAGAAGCGCCAGCAGTTCTTCGAGTTTGGAGCGTGGCGGCAGCGTTGGGTAGGCCGGGAATGTGCGGCATTCCTCTTCGACTTGCAGGGATATCCGGGCTGTATCTACCTCGGCCATCAGCATGTCTTCGGGGATCTGCTGATGCACGGCACCCGGCTTGCCGGAGCAGGCGACACGGAAGGCCCTGCGAATGATTTCGGGCAGCTTCTCCGGCGTTTTTACCTGCACGGAGAGCTTCGTGACCGGCTCGAACAGCTTCGCGCAGTCCAATTCCGTCAGGACGCCGCGTCCTTCGCCCGGCAGTGGAATGTCGATGGTCAGCAGGATCACGGGCACCGACGATCCGTTCGATTCCGCCACAGGTGGTAATGAATACATCGCGCCCGCGCCCGACGGACATTCGAACACGCCCGGCTTGTTGGTGAACCGTCCATAAGCATCAGCCATGAAGCCTGCGGATCGCTCGTCGCGGGCCATCACATGGCGAATTCTGTCTTCTTGGTGCTGGAGGGCTTCATAGAGCGGTACATTGGTATCCCCCGGCACGCCAAAAATCGTGTCAACGCCGTATCCAATGAGCATATCTACTAGAATATCCGCGCCACGCATTCGTTTCTCCTGTCTTTCGCTGAGATGGAGAGAATAATGAAAGAGAGATGTGCCGGGGACCGGCAAATCGACGGTTGGAATCGTCTAGGCCGTCGATTTGCCGGCCATTACCGTCGAGCATCGATAGATCGACCTGCTCGGCCTGGCCGATTGCGTGAAGCTTTCAGGCTGCAGATTGGAAGCGGTGATTAGATCGCGTGTGTGTTCGCCGCGTTGCCCCACTCGTCGTATCCAAGGGAGCGGGTGGCTGTGAAGGTCCACGCGATATCGTTGCCGGATCTTCGTATTAATATGATGAAGATGAAGTCAGGGAATTTTCAACAGATTTGCGGCTGACCAATGGCAGCCACGATGGGGCGGCGAGTTCGAATCCCTTCACATCAACGGATCAGATTTCGTTGACTGTGGGTCGTGATCTCTAAAAGTGGCGTTGCAGTCTGAAAGTAGCGAATCCAAGCTCATATCCGTTCAACTGCAAATTCTCCAAAGCCGTCTTGTTTGGGCCTTTGCACGCCTACGTGCAATTGAAAGCTCAGATCGGAAAGTTGTCGGAGGTGACTTTCAGCCGGCCATCGCGTTGATTGAGCGGCGACGTCATCAAAAGTTCTTTTGACCCCATCGTCAGAGTGATCGTGTACGGAGGAAGTCAGCCAAACTCAGTCGTCATCCATTGAACCGGGCTGCGTGAGGTGTTCCGAAATACCGAGTTCCCGCATGGACCTGTCGAAGATAAAGACGCTGATCGATTTTGTTGGGCGATCCAACGTTACCGAGCTCTCGGTGACGGAAAAGGACGTCACGATCCGCATTTTCCGCGTGCCGCATCAGGGTGCCCCGATAGCTTCGGTACAAGCGCCGCAGGAGGTGGCCGTCAGCTCCGTCGAGAACAGTCAGGATACCTCGGCAAACAGCCGAGCCTCGATCATCTCCGTGACGGCGCCGATCTTCGGTGTTCTACATCGGGCGCCGGCACCTGGGCAGGAGCCGTTCGTAAAGATCGGCGACATGGTGGAGGAGGGGCAGACGCTCTTCATCATCGAAGCGATGAAGGTCTTCAACAAGATCGCAGCCCCGCAGGCCGGACGCATCAAGCAGATCACCGAAATAGATGGCGGCGAAGTCGAGATGGGCGACATGCTCGCGGAGATCGCATGATGGCGGAAGCTCTCGAAAAGGCGTGCCTGTCGGACCGACGTTTCGATACGGTGCTAATTGCCAATCGCGGCGAAATTGCTGCGCGAATTCAGCGGGTCTGCCGCGAACTCGGCTTGAAGACGGTCGCGATTTGCTCTGAAGCCGATAGGCAGGCACCTTACGGCAAGACCGCAGACACCTTTCTATGCATCGGTCCTCCGAACGCAGCTGGCAGTTATCTCAATCAAAATGCGATCCTCCTTGCGGCGCAACTGACCGGAGCGGGTGCGATCCACCCCGGCTATGGTTTTTTGGCCGAGAACGCAGCCTTTTCCGAAGCCGTCGAGAGAGCCGGCCTCGCATTCATTGGGCCGGAAGCTTCCTCGATCACGATCATGGGCGACAAGATATCGGCGAAACGGGCAATGATTGCAGCCGGAGTGCCCTGCGTGCCCGGTCCCGATACGTCGCTTCCGGATGATCCGCCATCGGTCGAGCAGATCGCCCAGGAGATCGGCTATCCCGTAATCATCAAGGCCGCCGGCGGCGGAGGCGGCAGAGGGATGCGGGTGGTTCCGGACGCAGGCGAGCTGCACGAGGCCATCGTCCTGACAAGGGAAGAGGCTCGTCAGGCTTTCGGCTCTCCAGCACTCTATATGGAGAAGTTCCTCCAGCATCCGCGTCACATCGAAATTCAGGTGCTCTGCGATGCCTATGGCAATGCCGTCTGGCTCGGGCATCGCGATTGCTCCATGCAGCGCCGGCATCAGAAAGTGGTGGAAGAAGCTCCTGCGCCCGGGATTTCCTCGGAAACGATAAAGCCTGTGGGCATGGCCTGCGTGCAAGCCTGCCAGCAGATCGGCTACCGTGGCGTCGGAACCTTCGAGTTCCTCTACGAAAACGGTGCCTTCTATTTCATCGAGATGAACACGCGCCTGCAGGTCGAACATCCCGTCACCGAGATGACCAGCGGGATCGATATCGTCCAGGCGCAGATAATGGTCGCTCAGGGTTTTCCCTTGGAAATACGCCAGGATGATGTCGCGTGTACCGGCCATTCCTTCGAATGCCGCATCAATGCCGAGGACCCCGAAAGCTTCCTGCCTTCGGCAGGTACGATCTCCGATTTAGCCCTGCCGGAAGGGCCGGGAATCCGGGCCGATACCCATATTCATGCCGGCTATCGGGTCTCGCCTTACTATGACTCCCTGATCGCCAAGTTGATCGTCCATGCGCCCACACGGGCAGAAGCGATGGCCAAAATGCGCGAGGCACTTGCCGCCACCCGGATAGTAGGGATTTCCACCAACCTGCCGCTGTTGCGCGCATTGTTCGAGGATCAAGGATTTGCCCGCGGTGAGACGGATATCCACTATCTGGAACGATGGCTTCGGCAGAGGAGGGCGGCATGAGGACGAGCGACTTTAGCGA
>JBCNPI010000070.1:0-20729 GCA_039593415.1 Rhizobium sp.
GAAGGACTCTTCTGGGGCGCCTTCATCAACAACGGCCAGACCTGCGCGGCGCTGAAGCGTCTCTATGTGCACGATAGCATCTATGAAGAGATCTGCCGCGGCCTTGTGGAATATTCTTCCAGGATCGTCGTCGGCGACGGCCTGGATGAGGCAAGTATTCTCGGTCCGGTACAGAACGAAATGCAGTTCAACAAGGTATGCGAACTCGTCGACGATGCGCGTGCTCATGGTGGTCGCATTCTGATCGGCGGCGCGCCCATGGATCGCCCGGGTTATTTCTATCCGATCACGCTTGTTGCCGATGTCGATCACGGCGTACGGCTGGTGGACGAGGAGCAATTCGGTCCGGCCCTGCCGATCATCCGCTATAGCGACATCGACGAGGTGGTCGCTCGTGCCAATCAAAATCCCGCCGGCCTTGGCGGTTCCGTCTGGTCCTCCGATGGGGAAAAGGCGAAGCGCTATGCGATGCAGCTCGAATGCGGCTCGGTCTGGATCAACAAGCACGGCACGATCCAGCCCAATGCGCCGTTCGGCGGCGTGAAGCAGTCCGGTATCGGCGTAGAATTCGGCATGGAAGGGCTGAAGGAATTCACTACTATCCAGACAGTGTTGAGCTGAGCCATGACGACCTATGACTATGTCATCGTTGGCGGCGGCTCCTCCGGCTGTGTGCTGGCCAACCGGCTTTCAGAAAATCCGGCGCACAAGGTATTGCTGATCGAGTCGGGGCGCCGGGATTCCGACCCCTGGATCCATATACCCGCAACCTTCTTCAAGGTTCTGGGCAAGGGCATCGATATTCATCCTTATGCCTCGAACCCCGACAAGGGTTTGAATGGCCGGCCGTGCATCGTGCCGCAAGGCAACGTTTTGGGTGGCGGTAGCTCCGTGAATGCGATGATCTATATCCGCGGCCACCGTAACGACTACGATACCTGGTCGCAAATGGGCTGTCAGGGTTGGTCCTACGAGGATGTGCTCCCGGTCTTCCGCTCGTTGGAAAACAATGAGCGGCTGAACGGCCACTACCACGGAAAAAAAGGCGGTCTGCGCGTTTCGGACCCTCGCCATCGCCATCCGCTGAGTGAAGCCTTCGTCAAGGCCGCAACCGAAATCGGCATTTCGCATAACAGCGATTTCAACGGTGCGGACCAGAGCGGCGTCGGCTTCTATCAGAGTACGACCTATGGCGGCCGCCGCTGGAGTTCGGCCCAGGCCTTTCTGCGCGAGGCGGAGAAGCGGCCGAATCTGAGCGTCGTGACAGAGCGCAAGGTCGCTCGCATTGTGTTCGAAGGGCATAAGGCCGTCGGTGTTGAGCTGCTCGACGGCGCGGTTTTCAAGGCATCCCGCGAGATAGCGCTCACCGCCGGCGCCATTGCAACACCGAAGATCCTGCAGCTGTCCGGCATTGGCGATGGTGCACATCTTTCTTCCCTCGGCATCAAGGTCCTCGCCGATCTGCCGGGGGTCGGTGCCAACTATCAGGACCATCTGGAAGTGCCGGTTCAGGGCGAGACGCGCGAGCCGATCTCGATCCTCGGCCATGATAACGGCCTGCGGGCCGTCGGTCATATGCTGCGCTATCTGACGTCACATCGCGGGCTGCTGTCTTCCAACGTCGTCGAGTGCGGTGGTTTTGTCGACACCGCCGGCACGGGACAGCCGGATGTCCAATTCCATGTCCTGCCGGTCCTGATCGGCTTCATCGATCGCGAGCCGGAGCCCGGTCACGGTCTCAGCATCGGGCCATGCTATCTGAGGCCGCGCTCGCGCGGATGGATACGGCTGAAAAGTGCCGATCCGATCGAACAGACCGATTTCAACGCTAATCTGCTTTCCGATCCGGCCGATATCGAGACCTTGGTGCGCGGGGTCGAAACGGCGATCCGCATCCTCGATGCGCCGGCGCTTGCCAAGCTGGTCAAGCGCCGCGTGCTGCCGAAGCCGGGCGTCGAAAAAGATCCCGAGGCGCTCCGCGATTACATCCGCCAATCGGCAAAGACAGTGTTCCATCCGGCCGGAACGGCGCGCATGGGCCGCGCCGACGATCGCATGTCCGTCGTCGGGCCGGATCTAAAGGTGCACGGCATCGAAGGGCTGCGCGTCTGCGATGCCTCTGTCATGCCGACCCTGGTGTCGGGCAACACCAACGCTCCGACGATGATGATTGCGGCAAGGGCTGCCGCCTTCATGACAGGAAGGACGATTTCCGGCTGAGCCGGCGATTATCGAAACACAGATCCCGTGGGGAGCGGGACAACAAGCTGGAGGAGATAATGCCTATCAATCTAAGAGGGCTGGCAATCGGCCTTTTCCTGACGCTGATTTCGGCGTTCGGCGCACATGCCGCCGCATCCTGCGGCGACAACAGCGGCAAGCCGGCAACGGGCGAGCCAATCATCATCGGCGCCATCACCGGCAAGACCGGGCCGGACGATTTTTCGAATTCCACCAAGTCGGCGAAGGCCTATTTCGATTGCCTGAATGCCAATGGCGGCATCAAGGGCCGGCCGATCAAATATCTGGTCGAGGACGATCAGTGGAACCCGGAAATCGCCGCGCAGCTTGCCGCCAAGCTCGTCAACGACGAAAAGGCCGTGCTGATGGTCGGCAATTCGAGCTATGTCGAGTGCGGCGCTAATGCCGATTTCTACAAGAAATCCGGCATTCTCGTCGTCGCCGGCGTCGGCGTACCGCGTGAATGCTATTTCGCTGAGAATTATGCGCCGACCAATGCCGGCCCGCGGGTATCCATGCTCGGCGCTATGGGCTATGCGCTCGACAAGCTGCATGCGAAGTCCGTCGTCTGCATCGGCCCGAATATTCCGAATGTCGGCACATGGTCTTGCGATGGCGTGATGCTGCTTGCAAAGGAAAAAGGTTTTGCAGCTCAGACAATCCTCATGGATCCGGGCTCCGCTGACGCGACATCGCTCATCCTGCAGGCGGCTGCAAGCAAGCCGGATGTCATCGTGCTCGGCCTGTCGAAGGGCGTGACGGTGCCGCTGCTGACGGCTGCCGAAGAGCAAGGCCTCAACCAGACGATCACCTTCCTCAGTGCTGCCTCGGCCTACGATCTCTCTGTTCCAGCTACCATCGGTTCCGGGTGGGACGGCAAGTTCTATGTCAACATGGAATTCAACGATCTGAACGCGCAAACGCCGGACAATCAGAACTGGCTCGCCGTCATGGACCAGTACGGCCAGAAGTCCGATCCGCGCGATACCTTTGCTCAGGCCGGTTATCTCGCAGCTCGCATCGCCGAGAAGGCATTGATGACGCTTGATCCTGCCAAGATCAACCGCGAGGCTGTCTCTAGCGCCGTGCGCCAGATCAAGGGTTTCAAGAGCGATATCTTCTGCGCTCCCTGGTACTTCGGCGATGACCAGCCGCGCCACAACGCCAATTCGACGACGCGCATGGCTGTCGCCGAAGGCGGCAAGTGGAAGGTCGTTTCCGATTGCGCACCCTCGCCCGATCCGGAGCTGAAGGACGTACGCGCCTTCGAAAAGTCAGCCGGTATCAACTGAGCCCTAAGCTCGTCATCGGTTCCGCGGCAAATCCGCGGAACCGAACGACCCGAAAGGATCGATCCGTGAATCTCTTACCCTTCGTTATCTCTGGCCTGGGTATCGGCGCCGTCTATGCGCTCTCCGGTGTAGGTCTTGTCGTCCTGTTCCGGGCGACCGGCGTTCTCAACTTCGCATTCGGGGCGTTCGGCGCAATCGGTGCGCACTGCGCCTGGCAACTGCTGGAGTGGAAGATGCCGCTTGCCGTCGCCATTCTGGCCGCCGTTGCCGTCTCGACGGCGATTAGTTTTCTCTATGGCCGGATCTTCGCCCCCATGCTGTCGCATCGGGATATCGTCGTGCGCGCCGTCGGCACTTTGGCGCCCGCCCTGATCCTGATTGCGGTCATGGGCGTCATATGGGGTGAGCTGCCGCGCCGTTTGCAATTCCCGACCGACCAGATGTTCGTTTCTCTTTTTGCCGTCCGCCTGACGTTCACGCGCATTATCGCCATGGTCCTCGCCGTGGTCATGGTCGTTGCCATCACGCTGCTCCTGGCCCGCACGCGCCTCGGCCTGGACATGCGCGCCCTTGCCAATGATCGCGATCTCAGCGCCGTTCTGGGCGTGCGCATCCTCTACACTGAAACTGCCGCCTGGATCATCACGGGCATTTTCTCGGGCTTGGCCGGCCTGTTGCTTGCCGATCTCGTACGGCTGCAGGGAACCTTTCTGACATTGCTGGTCATACCCGCGATCGCCGCTGCGATCCTCGGCCAGTTGCAGTCACTGTGGCAAACGGCCGTCGCCGGCATTCTGATCGGCATTGCCGAAGCTGTCCTGACGCCGATTGCCTGGATATCGCCCTATCGCGCGGCGGCCCCCTTCATCATCGCGCTTGTCGCAGTCACAATTCTCGGAGGCACCGCGAAAGTCGCGTTGAAGGACCGATGACCGTTCAGGAGCAAACAATCGCCCCAAACGCCGAAGGCATATCGATGGTGCGCCTGCCCAAGCAGCTTCTTCATGTGCCCGTCACGATGCTGGCCTTTTCGGTCATCGTCGCCTGCCTCGCCAATTCCTTTTGGCTGTCCGCCGCAACCTCTGCCGTCGCACTTTCGCTGTCGGTTACCGGGCTCGCCATTCTCTACGGCCAGCTTGGTCTGGTCTCCCTTTGCCAATTTGCGCTTGTCGGCGTCGGCGGCTGGGTGACGCTCCGCATCGGCCACGCATTTCACCCGCCCTTCGAGTTGAGCCTGCTTGCCGGTGCTGTCGCCGCCTCGGTGGTGGGGCTGGCATTCGGCGTGCCGGCGCTGCGTCTGCGTGGTCTTTACCTTGCGCTCGTGACGCTGATGCTGGCCGGCGCCTTTCAGATCGTCATCAGCGCCTGGGGTTTTCCAGATGGAGGTCCCGGCTTCCTGGGGCGGGCTGATGGCTCCGGTCGCGCAATGCTGGCAAGGCCTGCAATCGCTGAGGGAGAAGTCGCCTATTTCCTTTATGTCTGTGTGGCGGCAGCGATCGGCCTGCTGATCGCACAATGGCATAAGCTTTCCCGTCCCGGCCGGGCGTGGGCGCTGATCCGCAAAGGTGAGACGGTCGCGGTTGCAAGCGGCGTCAATGTCCTGATCTACAAGGCCTGGGCATTCGCACTGAGCGGCTTCCTCGCCGGTCTCGCAGGCGGCTTGCTTGCCGGCAATGTCGGCCAGCTCGACGGGCGTGCCTTCGGAGCTTTCGAAAGTCTCAATCTCTTTGCGCTCGCCATCGTCGGCGGTGTCTTCAATTGGTACGGCGCCTTGATCTCCGGTCTGCTGCTGCGCGCAGTACCGGCCTTGCTGACCGATCTTGGCATTGATGGTTACGTCACGATCGGGATTTTCGGCGTCGCGCTGTTCCATGCGCTGGCCACAGCACCGGCCGGCATCGCCGGCCAGATATCGGAGCTGATCCGCCGGCTGAGCGCCGGTCGTTCCCGCGGGAGGACGCGATGATCAAAATCGATAATCTCATCGTTCAGTTCGGTGGCGTCAGGCCGATCAACGAGCTCAGCGCCGTGCTGACGGCGCCGGTCGCCGGCCTTATCGGCCCGAACGGTGCAGGCAAGACTACATTGCTCAACGTGCTCTCCGGTTTCGTAAAGCCGATCCAGGGATCGGTCTCGCTTGGCGAACGGGCGTTGCTGCCGATGACGCCGCTGCAGCGTGTTCGGGCCGGCTTGCGCCGCTCGTTCCAGACCGAGCAGGTGGTGGAGGACCTGACGATTGCCGGCAATATTGCTGCGATCGCCGATCATGTCGTCGGCACCGGGCATCGGTCCGGCGCTGTCGATCAGGCTCTTTCCTTTGTCGGCTTGACCGATGTTGCCGATCGGCTCGGCCAATCCCTCAATCTCTTTCAACGCCGCCTGGTCGAGCTCGCGAAATGCGTGGTCGGCGAGCCGAAGCTCATTCTGCTCGATGAGCCGGCCGCGGGCCTCACCGAAGAGGAAGGCAAGGCCTTTCGGGAGCTGGTACTGCGCATCCCGGCCGAGTTCGGTGCGCAGGTGCTGATCATCGATCACGATGTCGATCTCATCCGTTCCATGTGCAGCGAAACCATGGTGCTCGACTACGGCAAGCTTCTGGCGCTCGGAACCACACACGCGGTACTGGCCGACCCCAATGTGCGCCGCGCCTATTTGGGAGAGTTCTGACATGAACGTCGCATCGGAAGTGAGCGTCGAGAACCTCGTTGTCGAACGCGGCGGCAAGTGTGTCATTCATGGTGTTGCCTTTTCGGTTGCCGCCGGCAAGATCACGACTTTGCTTGGCGCAAACGGGGCGGGGAAATCGAGCACGGTCATGGCGATGGCCGGCGTCTTGCCACGCGGCGGCTCCGTGCGTCTGGGCGATATGGCGCTTGAAGGGTTTTCACCCGACCGCATTCGCCGCGCCGGTCTTGCACTCGTCCCGGAAGGGCATCGCGTGCTGGGGCGGCTTTCCGTGGAAGACAACATTCTCGTGGCGGCCCTCGAGGGCTCTGCGGCAGCGCGCCGGCAAGGGCTGGAACATGCCTATGAAATCTTTCCCGAGCTGGCCGAGCGGCGGCGGCAATCGGCGTCGGATCTCTCCGGCGGCCAGAAGCAGATGGTGGCGATGGCGCAGGCCTTCGTCGCCAAGCCCCGTTTCATGATCGTCGACGAGCTGTCGCTCGGCCTGGCGCCGGCCGTCGTCAAGCGCCTCGCCGAGGCGCTGAAGATTGCGGCCGCCAGCGGCATCGGCGTCCTGCTGATCGAGCAGTTCGCCAATCTCGCCCTTGATCTCGCCGATCAGGCCCTTGTGCTGGAGCGTGGACACCTCGTTTTCACAGGCACCGCCGTAACCCTCAAGGCACAGCCGGACATTCTTCACGGCGCCTATTTGGCGAGCTGAAGCGGAGGTATCTGTCATGGCTGCAGCACTTCAGCGGTATGTCGAGAGCGCCAATGGGCGAGCGTTTGCGGGACTGGCTCGCAACCTGTTCGGAAATGTTCGGCTCGATTTCAGCGCAGCCGACGAGGAAAGAAGCCGGATGACATCGGCGATGCTGGGCGCTTGCCGGCTGACGCGGTTGGAGGCGGATCGACATGTCGTCTTTGGCGAGCGCGTCATGGCCGCGTCGAATGTTCCGAACGCGATCAAGCTGCTCGTGCAGACGGAAGGCAGCGCCTTGCTTGCCCAGGGCGGACTGCATGTGCCGGTTTCGCCGAATGTGCTCGTGATCTACGATCCCAGCCGTCCCTATATGCTGACAAACAGCACGCCGGTTCGCCAATTGCTGCTGCAATTGCCGCGTCACGCGCTGCCCCATGCGGCGGTCGAACGACTGGTGCGGCCTTTCACGGCACATGCAGAGCATCACGGCATGTGTCGGATTCTGTTGTCGCTGATGGATTCGACCATGCATGAGATCGACCATCTCGATGACGCACGGCGCTCGGGCGTCGGCCAGATCATGATCGATCTTGTCCGTACCCTGATCGATACGGACCTGCACCAGGCGAGGCCGGTCGCCAATCCGCTGGATCTCTTGCTGCGGCGGATCAAGGATTTCATCGATGGCAATCTCGCGCGACCGGAGCTGAGTGTCGCCATGATCGCGCGCCGCATGGGCTGCTCGGTGCGCTACGTCTATCGCGCATTCGAACTCGAGTGCCTGACACCCTCGGACTACATCTGGGACGTGCGCCTGCAGAGAGCGGCGGCGCAATTGCGGAACGCCGGCGGCTATGCGGGCGAAATATCCGAAATCGCTTTTTCGCTCGGCTTTTCTACCAGTGCGCATTTTTCAAGATCATTCCGCCACCGCTATGGCGTCTCGCCGTCGCAATGGCGCAGGGCACGGATTTCATAGAGAGCGTAAGGTGACCCGGCGCTTCGCCGGATCACCTCGATTTCTCATCGCATGGATTCATCGACTCTCAGCGTATCCGTGAACTGCTCGAAACGTCTGATCTTGCCGCCGGCCACGCCCCAGACATGTACGACGCGGGCTTTGAAGGCTTTGCCCGTCCGCTTATGCGTGCCGCTATAATCTCCGATGCCAATGACCTCGTCGCCTGCGTCGAGAAGACGTTCCAGCTTGAAGGTGTATCCGTCGAACGCCTGGCCGAGCGCCTGGAAGACGTTCTCGAACACCTCCTGCGGGCCGACATAGGTGCCCGCACAGGGAAAACCGTCCATCTCCGTCCAGCGACAGTCCGGAGCGATGTCGGCAAGCATGCCTGCCATGTCGCGGCGGTTGTTGGCGTCATAATGTGCCTTTACGATATCGAAAGCTCTGCGCATTGCGTCCTCACACTGGTTCCTGGCCGGGCAGGTAATAGGTCATCGATGCCTTACGGATGAAGGCGCCGGCCGGGCTGTTCTGGATACGGCCGTCTCCGGTGATGCCGAGAAACTTGCCTGTCGAGCGCATGTCATTGAAATTGTATAGGAATGTGGATGCGACCGCGATCTTGAACTCGCGGAAGGTGAATATGTAGAGATTGTCGTCAAACTTATAGGTTGTCGTCAGGTCGACATCGCCATGGCCGCGCTGCACGCCGACAAGGCATTGCCAGGCATAGCGCTGCGACGAGAGATAGGTGTGCTCGTAAACGTGGTTGGGGCTATAAGTAAAGTGCGCCCTGAGCCCAATCAGGTCGCGGGTTTCATGCGGCACCGGCCCGCTTGCCGCACCGCCTTCGATGATGCCGGGTCGGAAGATCTGGGCGACCTGCGGCTCGCCGACGGACTCCTTAGGTTCGCGAACGACGGAGTAGATGGAAAGCACGCGGCGCGTTTCGGTATTGAGGATCAGCGTTTCGGCCTCCCTTGGGCGGCCGGCGAAGATGATCTCGACGAAATAGGTCTTCGGCGCGACTTCGATCACTTCTGCCTTGTCGGTGTCGCCGTTCTTGCCCTCTGACCATTTGACTTTGCCGTTGACGAAGGCGAGTTCGAGCGCGCGGCCGTCGTCAAAGCCGATTTTGTAAGACGAGCCGGTGAGGGCGTCGGTTGCAGGCAGCCGGTTCGTGTCGATGCCGAATGCGAATTCGTCGTAGGTTTTCCAATCTTTTGGATTTTGGTTCATCGCTATTTCCTCCTCTTGATCATTCTGCAAAGGCGAGAGTGGGCAGATCGACAGTGCCGGCGCCGCCATCGACGGTCAGGATTGCGCCATTGATCATCGACGCCTCCGCCGAAGCCAGGAAGCAGACGGCGTTGGCGACATCTTCGGCAGTGGCCGGACGGCCGAGCGGCACGTCCTTGGTGACGAGCGCATAGGCCTCCTCGATACTGTTCAGCTTGTATTTCTCAACGATGAATTCCATCTGTTCGTCGGCCATGGCTGTCGTGACCCAACCCGGGCAGACCGTATTGGTGCGAACGCCCTTGCGGCCGTAGTCGCGCGCCAGCGATTTCGCAAGGCCGATGCAGCCGTGCTTCATGGTGACGTAACCCGCCGCATCCGGCCCGGCAAAGAGCCCGGCGATCGAGGCGAGAACGACAATGTTGCCCTTGTTCTTAATGAGATGGGGCAGGGACTCGCGCGCGCTGACGAAGGCGGTGTTGAGGTTGAGGCGAACGGCGAGATCCCATGTCTCATCCGACATGCTGATCGTCGGTCCGACACCGTGGCCGCCAGCATTGGCAATCAGGATGTCGAGGCCGCCATAGGTCTCGACAACCTGCTCGACGACAGCCTTCATCGCTGCACCATCAGCGGCGTCGGCTGAGATGATCGTCGCGCCGATCTCCTCGGCGACGCTTCTCAGCGGCTCGAGACGGCGCCCGACGAGCGCGACATTGCCGCCCTCCTTCCGAATGCGGCGAGCGACCGAGGCACCGATGCCCGTACCGCCACCCGTAATCACGGCCGTCTTGTTCGTGAAACGCATGTTTCCTCCTCTTGGCTTTCGGGTTCATGATGACCGATGCGTGCGGAGGCGTCGCGTCCAGCTGTGCAGTCCGTTTTGACTGAGCGTGCACAAGGCTTTCTCTATGTCGAAATTTGCGTGATGAGGCGCAAGGTCACGCGACGCCGGGAGGGCGGTGTCGGCGCTCAATAGACCTTAACGTCTTGAGGCGGCTCGACGGCATCCGCCTTCTTGAAATCGTCGAGGAGCTTGATCGTGGCATTGGCAAGCAGGGTGACGTCGTTGCCGATCGCGACGAAGGTTGCGCCAAGCTCGAGATAGCGTTTTGCCAGCGAGAGATCACCGATCAAAATGCCCGCTGCCTTGCCATGCGACTGGATTTTTGCGAGCGCCTTTTCGACTTCGGCCTGAACTTCAGGGGCTCCCGGCTTGCCGAGATAGCCCAAGTCGGCGGCAAGATCGGATGGTCCGATGAAGACGCCATCGACGCCTTCGGTTGAGGCGATGTCATCAAGTGCGGCAAGTCCCGCGCGGCTTTCCACCTGCAGAAGGAGGCAGATCTCGTCATTGGCCGTCGCAAGGTAGTCCGGAATACGGTTGAAGGCGGAGGCACGAGCGAGCGCTGCGCCGACGCCGCGCACGCCATGGGGCGGGTATCGCACCGCCTTGACCATGGTCTCTGCCATCTCCTTGCTGTCGACCATTGGGATCAGCAGGGTTTGCGGACCGATATCGAGCATCTGCTTGATGATCCAGGTTTCGCCGATCGGCGGGCGGATCACCGCATGGCTCGCGCTAC
This sequence comes from Rhizobium sp., assembly GCA_039593415.1. Lineage (GTDB taxonomy): Bacteria > Pseudomonadota > Alphaproteobacteria > Rhizobiales > Rhizobiaceae > Rhizobium. Next base: position 10,687 of record JBCNPI010000070.1, read on the forward strand.
CTTTCATCGCCTGCAGCTGCGAGACGAGAAGCGGCACATCGTTCGGCGCATGCTCGGCATCAAGCAGCAGCCAATCGTAGCCGGCGCCGGCGCAGATTTCGACCGTGTAGGCATTGGCGAGCGCTTGCCAGAGGCCGATCTGCGTCCGCCCTTCCTTCAGGGCCTGTTTGAAGAGATTTTTGGGCGCCGGCATGGTTCACTCCTTCATGCAAAGAACAGGCTGACCGATCCGTAAGGGCCAAAATCGGCGTTGATCGTATCGCCATGCCGCGCCTCGATCGGGCGGATGAACGAACCGGCAAGCACGATCTGGCCGGCTTCGATGCCCTCGCCATATTGCGATAGGCGATTGGCAAGCCAGGCGATGCCGCGGGCCGGCTGGTTGAGCACGCCCGCGCCAAGGCCCGTTTCCTCGACCTCGGCATTGCGGCTGACGATCGCGCCCATCCAGCGCATGTCGATCTCTCCGGGTCGCACGGCGCGGCCGCCGGTGACGATGCCGGCATTGGCGGCATTGTCGGAGATGGTGTCGACGATGGTGCGCGCCTTCTTCGTGTCGGGATCGACCCGGAGGATGCGTGTGTCAAGGATTTCAAGCGCTGGCGTCACGTAGTCGGTGGCATTCAGCACATCGAAAATCGAAACGTTCGGCCCCTTGAGCGGCGCCTTCATGACGAAGGCGATCTCGGCCTCGATACGCGGCTGGATGAAGCGATCGGCCGGCACGGTTGCGCCGTCCTCGAAGACCATATCGTCGAAGAGCACGCCGGAATCGGGGATGTTGATGTTGAGGGCATATTGCATCGCCTTTGATGTCAGCCCGATCTTCCAGCCGATCGGCTTGCGTCCCCCAGCGATCTTCTTCTGCACCCAGGCGCTCTGGACGGCATAGGAATCGTCCATGGTCATCTGCGGGTGCTTGAGCGAGAGAAGCCCTGTTTGAACGCGCGTCCGCTCGGCCTGATCGAGGCTTTCGGCTGCGGCCTGAATTTCATCATGCGACAGCATCAGCGCACCTCGTCCGCAATGGTATTTTTCAGGGTGCCGAGACCATCGGCCTCGACTTCGACGACATCGCCCGGCTTTAGCCAGATCGGCGGATCGAAGCGGGCGCCGGCGCCCGTCGGTGTGCCTGTCACGATGACGTCGCCAGGGACGAGCGTCGTGAAGGTGGAGATGTAGTTGATGATCTTACGGAAGGAGAAGATCATCCGTCTGGTACGGTCGCTCTGGCGCACTTCGCCATTGACTCGTGTTATGAGCGCTATGTCTTCGAGTTGCGCCGCATCCGTAAACGGGATCAGCCACGGGCCGATGGAGCCGGTCCTGTCGAAGTTCTTGCCCTGGGTGACGTTGAATTTCGCGTGCCGCACCCAGTCGCGGATCGTGCCCTCATTGCAGAGCGACAGGGCCGCGATATGGGAGAAGGCATCGGTTTCCGCAATCCGCCGGCCGCCCTTGCCGATGACGATGACGATCTCGCCTTCATAGTCGAGCTGTGGGCTTTCCGGCGGCCGGATCAGCGGCTGGTCGTGGCCGGTGAACGACCGCGGAAAGCGGATGAAGAGAGAGGGGTTGGAAGGGGCAGCCTGCCCATCCTTGTATTCCTCATTGCGGTCGGGGAAATTGACCCCGACGCAAATGATCTTTTCCGGCGACGGAATGGGAATCTCGAAGCGGATCTCGTCGAGCGCAAAATCCGGCTTCAACGTCTTGGCTTCCTCGGCGAGCTGAGCGAGGCGACCGGCTTCGATCACTTCGCGCAGCGTCGGCCAAGCCGCGCCGTGGCGCGCGGAGAGGTCGACGACACCGCCGTTGACCGCAAGCCCATAACCATGGCGGCCGTTTCTCGAAAAAGACAGGAATCTGGGATGGGTCATGCTTTCATGGCCTTCTCTTGACCTCAGACGACGCCGCCGAGGCAGACATATTTGATTTCGGTGAATTCCTCGATGCCGTAGCGCGATCCCTCGCGGCCAAGGCCTGAGAGCTTCACGCCACCGAATGGGGCTTCGGCCGTCGATATCAGGCCGGTATTGACGCCGACCATGCCATATTCCAGCGCTTCGGCCACGCGGAAGACGCGCGCGAGATCCTTGGCATAGAAATAGGAGGCGAGGCCGAACTCGGTGTCGTTGGCCTGTGCGATGACATCGGCCTCGTCCTTGAAGCGGAAGAGGGGAGCCACCGGTCCGAAAGTCTCTTCCTTGGCGACTGCCATGGCAGGCGTGACATCGGCGAGTACGGTCGCCTCATAAAAGCGTCCGCCGAGCCGATGGCGATGACCGCCGGCAACAACGCGGCCGCCTTTGGAAAGAGCATCGGCGACATGCTCCTCGACCTTGGCAAGAGCCGCCTCGTCGATCAACGGGCCGAGATTGATGCCTTCGTCGAAGCCATTGCCTGTTTTCAGCGAGCCGACAGCCTTGGAGAGCTTCTCGGCAAAGGCATCGTAGACGCCATCCTGCACGTAGAGACGATTGGCGCAGACGCAGGTCTGGCCGTTGTTGCGGAACTTGGCGATCAGTGCGCCCTCGACGGCGGCATCGAGATCGGCATCGTCGAATACGATGAAGGGTGCATTGCCCCCAAGCTCCAGGCCGAGTTTCTTGATGGTCGGTGCGCTCTGCTTGTAAAGTTCCGCGCCGACTTCCGTCGAGCCGGTGAAGGTTAGCTTGCGCACGACCGGACTTGCGGTCATCTCGCCGCCGATGGCGCGGGCCGAGCCCGTGAGGACACTGAAGAGGCCCTTGGGCAGGCCGGCGCGTTCGGCAAGGATCGCGATTGCAATTGCCGAAAACGGCGTCTGAGAGGCGGGCTTCAGCACCATGGCGCAGCCGGCGGCAAAGGCCGGGCCGGCCTTGCGGGTGATCATCGCATTCGGGAAATTCCAGGGCGTGATTGCCGCGACGACGCCGATCGGCTGTTTCATGACCAGAATGCGCTTGTCCTTCTGGTGGCCGGGAATGATGTCGCCATAGACGCGGCGGGCTTCTTCGGCAAACCATTCGATGAAGCTGGCGCCATAGGCGATCTCGCCTTTGGCTTCAGGCAGCGGCTTGCCCTGTTCGGCCGTCAGGATGCATCCGAGGTCATCCTGATTTTCCATCATCAGCTCGAACCAGCGACGCAAGATGCCGGAGCGTTCCTTGGCGGTGCGGTTGGCCCATTCCTTCTGCGCGGTTTCGGCTGCGGCAATCGCCTTCTTGGTCTCGGCTGCGCCCAGATTGGGAACGAGGCCGATGATTTCGCTCGTCGCGGGATTGTCGACCTTGATCGCGTTGGATGCATCGGCTTCGATCCACTCGCCGCCGACCAATGCCGCCTGGCGGAACAATGTTGCGTCTTTCAAATTCATGACGGACTCCTCGCGCTTTCGAACGTTGATGAGGAGCGGGCGTTTTTCACCCGCTCTCAAGGGTAACGCTTAAGGCGCGATAATCGGCTGTGCCTTCAAATCGGGCTCGGCCACTTCCGCACCGGCAAACAGGCTACCATGCTCGAACCAGGATTTGGGAGCGGGTGCGCCCCACAGTGTCTGGCGCTGCGGATCCTTGAGATCCCACTTGATCGGCTCCAGATCGGGATCGACGGTCTGGTAGTCCGAGCAATAGATCTCGATGCGATGGCCATCCGGATCGAGAATGTAGAGGAAGAAGGCGTTGGAGATGCCGTGGCGTCCCGGACCGCGCTCGATATTGGCGACCCAGCCGGTGGTCGCCATCAGGTCGAGCAGGTCGATAATGTTAAGTGGCGTCGGCACCCAGAAGGCGGTGTGGTGCAGGCGGGGACCGCGGCCATTGGTGAAGGCGATGTCGTGGACGCCGCCCTTGCGATGCGTCCATGCGGCCCAGAGACGACCGGTCTCTTCATCCGCCGTATATTCGGTCACGCGGAAGCCGAGCTCGTTATAGAACGCGACGCTTTCGTCGACATTGGTCGAGAAGCAGTTGAAATGATCGATGCGCAGCGGCTTCACGCCCTTATAGAGGGCGTATTTCTGGTGGATCGGCGGCAGGCGGTCCATCTTCGAATAGAATTCAAGCGGGATGCCGTGAGGATCGCAGGTGCGGAAGGTCCGCGCCTGATAGGGGCGCTCGATCCATTCCACCGGCAGGTCCTTGCTCTGGAAGAAATGCGCCGCCTTATCGAGGTCCTCGTCGCCAAAGACCTTGAAGCCGAGATCGCGGGCTTCGGCCTTGTCGGATTTCTTGAGCACGATGCAGTGGTGACCGCGCTCTTCCATCGCGCGCAGGTAGATCGTATCCGCCGTTTCGTCCGTCACCTGCAGGCCGAGCGTGTCGACATAGAAGGCGCGGGACTTGGCAAGATCGGCGACGCCGAATTCGACGTGGCTGAGACGCACGATATTGAAAGGCGGATAGAGATTGGGTTTCGGCAGGGGCATTTGTTCCTCCTCTTGGAGCAATTTCCAGGAAAAATGCGAAGCCGCTTTCCGTCCGGAATTGCGTTAAACGAAAGGTTCGAGCGGTTCCGCGCTTCCTCGAAAGGCTGAACCGCACTAGTGCATGTTGCGCTCAGCCGCCGAGTTTCTGGATAGCGTGCGGCTTGGTGGCGAAGGCGACGTTCTTGGTTTCCATGTAGAAATCGAAGGACCAGTCGCCGCCGTCGCGGCCAATGCCGGAGCTCTTGGTCCCGCCGAAGGGGGTTGGCAGGTGACGCACATTTTCCGAATTGACCCAGATCATGCCGGCTTCGAGATGATCGGTGAAACGGAAGGCGCGGGTAACGTCCGAGGTCCAGAGATAGCCGGTCAGGCCGTACTGGACATCATTGGCAAGCGCCAGCGCATCGGCTTCGTCCTTGAAGGGAATCGCCGTCAGCACCGGCCCGAAGATTTCTTCCTGGGCGATGCGCATCTGGTTGTTGGCACCGGTGAACAGCGTGGGCGAGACGTAGCAACCGCCGCCGGGGCCGTGGACCTTCTCGCCGCCTGCAGCAAGGGTCGCACCCTCCGAACGGCCGATCTGAATATATTCCAGCACCTTCTTTTCATGGACGGGATGAACGAGCGGGCCGACGACCGTTTCCGGATCGAGTGGATGGCCGACCTTGATGCGCTTGGCCTTCTCGGCGACGATCGCGGTGAACTTGCCATAGACGCTTTCCTCGACCAGCAGCCGCGAGGACGAGGTGCAGCGCTCGCCGTTCAGCGAATAGATCATGAAAACGGCGGCGTCGGCGGCGCGCTCCAGATCGGCATCGGCGAAGACGACGACCGGGTTCTTGCCGCCGAGCTCGAAATGCACGCGCTTCAGCGTGTCGGCGCCCTGCTTCATGATCATCGAGCCGGTGCGGCTTTCGCCAACGAAGCCGATCGCCTTGATCAACGGATGTTCCGTCAGCGCTCGGCCGGCATCCTCGCCAAAGCCGTTGACAAGATTCCAGACACCCTTCGGCAGGCCGGCTTCCTCGGCAATTTCCACCAGCAGACGCGCGGTCAGCGGCGAGAATTCGGCCGGCTTGTGAACGATGGTGCATCCGGCGGCAAGCGCCGGCGCGATCTTCCAGGTCGACAGCATGAAGGGTGTGTTCCAGGGCGTGATGATGCCGACCGGACCGATCGGCACGCGTGTCGTCATGTTCACCTGACCTTCGGCACGGATCGTCTTCCCGTCACGCGCTTCCGGGGCGCGATCGGCGAAGAAGCGGAAGTTCTCCGCCCCGCGAAGGGCTGCTTTCGCCATGAACTTCAGTGACTGTCCGGTGTCCATGCATTCGACGAAGGCGATTTCTTCGGCGCGTGCGACGATTGCGTCGGCTATTCTGTGCAGGAGCTTCTTGCGCGCTTCACCCGGCATGGCGGCCCATTCGGCGAAAGCGGCCTTCGCGGCCTTTGCAGCGCGATCGATGTCAGCGGCCTTGCCGCGGGCGACGGTGGCAAGTGGCTTCAGATCGACCGGCGAGATGGTCTCGAAGGTGGAGCCATCATCGGCACGCACATCCTCGCCATTGATGCGGTTCAGTACGCTGCGATCCTTGAAACGGGCGAGAAAGCTCTCCGCCTTTGCGATGTTTTCCTGCAGTTTGGACATCGTCTATTCCTTTGGTGTCATATCGTCCCGCGAAGGGGAACCTCACTTGTTGCGCAACCTCGGATGTATGGCGTTCTTTTTCCAACTGAGCTCCGCATCGATCTCGCGGATCTCCAGTGAGAGAGCGAAATGCGGTGTCTCGAAGAGAGGGGCGAGAACGTCGATCGCCGTGGCAAAGATCGCTTCGCCGGCGCGCTTCTTTTCGTCATCGGTGCGACCCTTGCCGATGCGGAAATTCAGATCGACGAAGGCATTTTCGGGCAGCTTGTCGGCGATGGCATAATGATCGGCGCGAAAGGCGCGCACACGAATAGCCCCGACCTCGAAAATCCCTGCGTCGAGAATGGTTTTCAGCAGCCGCTCGCAGAGCGCGCCGATATCGGCGCAACCTTCCAGATTGGCCGAATATTCTATGGCGAGATGCGGCATCAAGTCCTCCCGAACCCTCAATTAATTAACACGTTAACAATTGCGCGAAAGATGTCAAGCGGCAGCGTTGAGCTTTCTTGCCATCTCGAGACTTTCGTCGGCGTAACGCGTCAGACGCTCGGCGGCGTCTGGAATTTCCGGGCGTTCGGCCAGCCACCCGATGTAGGTAAGGCTTCTCAGCACCATGAAGAGCGGCAGGCTCGCCAGAGCTGCGTCGGAGAGCGCGCGTCGGCTGCGATAGCCTGCAATCAGCGCTTTCTCGATTGAGGGATAAGTGGGTTCATTGCGATTCTTGAGGAGGGTCGTCGCGAGATCGAAGAGGCGGAAGCCATGCCCCGCATCGTCGAAATCAATGAAGGCAATATTGGCATCAGCATCCGTCAGAAAGATATTTTCCCGCACCAGATCCGCATGGATCAATCCGTAGTCGAGGTATTGATTGTTTGCACTCGCGAGGGTGCGGCGCAGCTCGTCGCGCAATGCCGAAAGTGCAGTCACGCTGTCGGACGAAAGGCCTCGACAATCCCAGAAACGCCCCCAAAGTGGCTTCTCCCCGACGAGGCCTTCGATGTCCCAAGCCGGCCGGCGAAAGCATTCCGGCGGTTCCCAGGCATCAGCAAGCTCGTGCAAGATGGCCGTGTTTTGACCGATACGGAAGAAGATTGCTTCCTGCATATCGACTGGATGAGACAGCGATGTCCCGCTTTGCCCAAGTGGAACTCCGCCGATCCAGCTCACCACGTCGGCATGCTGCTCGGGAAAATGCCTGCTCGCCGGAAGGCGGACGAGACTCTGCTTGCTGGTCGTGGGAACTGGGCTCGGCACATCAAGGCCGCCGCGCTTGAGCGCCGCCATGAAATGCAATTCCGAGCGCAGGCTCGTCTCGTCATGATAACCCGGCCGGTGCAGTCGGAGTGCGGCAAACTGGCCATCTTCCAGCACAATGCGGAAAACGGCGTTCTCCCGATATTTCATCAGGACAGGTTCATGGGCCCGCACAGGCCAATGGACGAGTGCCTCCAGCGCACGTTTCTGGAGCGCGTCGCGGATGGTCTGAGGCAATGGATCGGCCATATCGCCTCACAGGCCATTCAATACGTCGTCGAAGATCGACAACATGAAGTCGGCATTTTCCCTGGTGAACGGCATAGGCGGGCGGATCTTCGTGGCGCATTGATGAATGCCGATCTTGCCCATCAGCACGCCGCGCTCGCGCATGGCGTTGATGATCCGGGTCGCCTCGGCGGCAGCGGGCTCCTTCGTCTGCCTGTCGAGCACGAATTCCGTACCCATGAAGAGGCCGCTGCCGCGCACGTCGCCTATGATCGAGTGCTTATCGGCCAGCCGCTTGAACGCGTCGCGGGTATATTCGCCGACATTGCGGGCGTTCTCGAGGAGGCTTTCGTCCTTGATGACATCGAGCACGGCCATGGCCGCGGCGCAGGAGACCGGATTGCCGCCAAAAGTGTTGAAATAGCGGAATGCCTTGCGGAAGGTGTTTATCGTATCGACATTGGCGATGACTCCGCCGACAGGATGGCCGTTCGCCATCGGTTTGCCGAGCGTGACGATATCGGGAACGATACCGGCGTGCTGATGGCCCCACATATGCGTGCCGGTACGGCCGAAGCCGGGCTGCACTTCGTCGGTAATCACGAGGCCGCCGGCCTTGTGGACAGCAGCAACCGTTTTGTCGAGAAAGCCCGGCGGCAGATCCGGAAAGCCTTCGTTGGCGAAGAACGGATCGATGATGATGGCCGAAAAGCCATGCGAGCTGTCTTCGAGCGAGGCGATCGCCTTTTCGACTTCGGCCGAGAAAGCCCTAGCAAAGGCCTCTCCGCCCTCTCCGCCGAGCGGACGATAGCTGTCCGGTGCCGGAACGTGTCGCACATGGCCGCCGTAGCCGCCGACCGGCGGCATGCGGGTCGATAGCTGCGATACGGCCGCCGTATTGCCGTGATAGGTGTGGTTGGTGGCAATGACGCCGGTCTTGCCGGTCATGGCTTGCGCCATGCGCAGCGCCACGTCGTTCGCCTCGCTGCCCGTGCAGGTGAGGATCGCGGCATTCAGGCTTTTGTCGAAGGTTGCCGTCAGCCGCTCGACATAGTCGAGAATGCCTTCGTGCAGGTAGCGCGTATGCGTGTTCAGCGTGGAAGCCTGCCGCATGATCGCTTCTACCACGCGCGGATGGCAATGGCCGACATGTGGCACATTGTTGTAGCAATCGAGATATTTGCGGCCATCGGCGTCCCATAACCAGACGCCTTCCCCACGCACGAGATGCACGGGATCGTCATAGAAGAGCGACATGTTTCGGCCCAAAAGCCGTTCACGGCGAGCGATGAGGGCTGCATTGTCGGACATGATCAACCCCTCGCGGCAGTGAGGCCCGCGTCGAGCGCGGTCACGATGGTCTGGACATTCTCCGCGGTCACGATCAGTGGCGGCGACATGATGACGTTAGTGCCCGAGGTGCGAACTAGAACGCCGGCCTCATAGGTGGCGTCCTGCACCTTTTGCACGACATCCTTGGCGGCGCCGCTCTTCGTGGCGCGGTCGCCGACGAGCTCGAGTGCGCACATCAGGCCCTTGCCCCGCACATCGCCGATCAACTGATGCTTGTCTTGCAGCTTCCTCAGGCCGGCGAGCAGCTCTTCGCCGCGGGCCGCAGCATTATCGGCGACATTGAGCCGCTTGGTTTCCTTCAAGGTGGCAAGGGCTGCTGCGGCCCCAACGGGATGGCCGGAATAGGTGTAGCCATGGCCGATGCTTCCGAGCGGACCCTTATTGCTTTCGAAGACCTGCGCCACCTTGTCGGAGATCATCACCGCGCCGAAGGGGAAATAGCCGTTGGTGATCGCCTTGGCCGTCGACATCATGTCCGGCTGCACGCCCCAGAGGCGCGATCCGGTCCAGGCGCCGGTACGACCGAAAGCGGTAATGACCTCGTCGGCGATCAGGAGAATGCCATGCCGGTCGCAGATCGCGTGCATCAGCGGCAGGAAGCTCTCGTGCGGGACGATGACGCCGCCGGCGCCGAGTACCGGTTCGACGATCAGGGCCGCGATGGTATCGGCACCCTGGAAGGCGATTTCATCCTCGAATAGCCTGCCGATCGCAGCCGCAATCTCCGCGCCGTCGGTTGTGTTGAACGGGTTGCGGTAGGTGAAGGGTGCGGGCAGGTGGAAGACGCCTGGAAGCAGTGGCTCGTAGTTGCGGCGGAAGTTCTGGTTGCCATTCACCGAGGCGGCGCCGAAATGCGTGCCGTGATAGCCCTTCTTCAGCGCGACGAACTTGGTGCGCTCGGGCTGGCCGTTAACCTTGTGGAACTGGCGCGCCAGCCGCAGGCAGGTCTCGACGGAATCCGATCCACCCGAAGTGAAGAAAGAACGGCTGAGGCCATCCGGCTTGAACCATTCGGCAAGCTCGTAGGAAAGTTCGATCAGCGGCGAATTCGTCGTGCCGCGGAAGGTCGAATAATAGGGCAGTTCGTCGAGCTGCTCGCGGATCGCCTTCTTCACCGGCTCGCAGGAATAGCCGAGATTGACGTTCCAGAGG
>JBCNPI010000071.1:0-20597 GCA_039593415.1 Rhizobium sp.
TCTGCTGCAAAGCCTTTCTAGGATCGTTGGCTCGTCCCCAGCGCCACCGTGACCGCATCTTCCAGGCGGCAAAGTAACCGCCGCCTGGAGGACAATGCGAAATTTCGACGAGCTAGGGCGGTCGCCAGCGTGCGCCTCCTAGTTATTTGCTCCTGCATCGGCAAGCGACCGGCACGGCGGCGCGACCGCGGACGAGCTTCATCACTTCGAAATCATCCCGATCTGGTCGACACCAAAGTACAATGGCCTTGGGATCATCTACGTGTTTCGTGGACGAATTAGCGCGGTAGCGGGTTCAGGAGACAGAAGGGAAAAGCAGATGAGAGCCGATATCGTACCGGGCGGGTTGTTTCCAGATTATGAATTGAGCGATCACACCGGGAAGCGCCGAAAACTTTCGGACCTCCAAAGCATATATCCTTTGGTACTGGTTCTCAGTCGAGGAAGCTATTGTCCGAAAGATAGGCGGCAGGCTGAGGGGTTGCTGCAGCTTCATCGCGAGATGGGCGTTGGCTACTGTAGAATGGTCACAATCAGCACCGATGCTGTCGCTGAAACTCACGAGTATCGAAGCGGAGTCGGCGCAAACTGGACGTTCCTCGCCGACCCCAGAAGGGTCGTTCAAAAGGACCTTGATATCGCGGAATATACGGATCCGGTGCACAACCCGATGATTCCCCATGTGATCGTCTTCGAGCCAAACTTGGTCGTCTACAAGCTTTACAATGGCTATTGGTTCTTTGGGCGTCCTACTGTCGAGGAACTTCGGCAGGATCTGCGCGCGGTTTGCATGAGGTGTTTCGCGGACTGGGACATCACACAGCCGAGGTTGCGAGAAGCTTGGAATGAAGGATGGAAAGAGCTCTTCTTTCCGTACGGAAAGACTCTTGCGCAAACCCTTGGCGATGACTGACAGCGGTCGAAACAAAATAGAACGTCTCCGAGGGATGTCAGCGAGGCTGAAGCGAGCATACGACGGCCGGAGGCGAAGGCGAGACCGTAAAGACGCGGCCAATACAAGTTCCCTTTGCACTCGCGCGCTGTGGAATCCACACTAAGCTCCGACGGAGCACCGTCGCTTGCCTCGGGCAATACCGCCGCCTGTGCGTGCTAACCGCCATGATGATCAGCCACAGATTACGTTGAAGCGTCCGACGACGCATTTGATTTGGGGGCAGCGCCGTCGGACCCCGCATTCCGCCAGATTGGGGGTGGCATCCAATCCGACAGCAGATAGGATGACATCTACCAACGGCTTAGTGAAGCTGCCGGAACGGCTGGTATCTGGGATCGTGAGGATACAAATTTTCGTCGCTTTTGTCTGATCGCGATAAGGATGGAATGTTTGTTTGCTACGCCGCCGGCTGGCTTTAAAGGTACCGCGAACGCTGAGACATGCGGCTCGGAATAGTTCAGAAATGGATCTGCGGATCCTAAGCGCAGAAGAGGCTCGCCGAAGGCGGACGAGAACGAGGTATTAGCCGGCTCCGGACGCGTGAGGCGTACAACAGCGGCTCAATTTAATCACGGGCCGGGATCTTTGTGAGGGCCCGTTGACATGAATGAAAAATCATTCGCTCTTTGCACTGTTTCGCCCATTTGAAGCTCTGATTGCCTCAACAGAAAGGCCCTGCCCGGTGGGGCCAGGCAGGGCGGCAATAGGAGCATCATTGAACGCGCGAATGGGTCAAGCTGGGATTGACAATTTGGTTCTTGATCATGTTCGTATATCCTACGTTCCGCGGGGCGCAATGCTTCGGAATCAACGGCGCTTTGGCCGCGGGATCGAAGTCGTCAGCTCGCGTCGCGGAGCGACTTGAAGGATGCTCGCAGCTCGGCGGTCATCAGTCCCGGCTGTTCCCAGGCGGCGAAATGCCCGCCTTTTGGCAACCGGTTGTAGTGGATGAGCTTGGGATAGGCCTTCTCCGCCCAGCTTTGCTGCGCCTGGTAGATTTCGTCGGGAAAGGCGCTGACCGCGACTGGGATCTTGATGCCACGCGGATCGAAGAAGCCGCTAGATGGGAAATGCACATTGTCCCAGTAGAGCCTCGCCGAGGAGATCGCTGTGTTCGTCAGCCAATAGAGGGTGACTTCAGATTCCCCTGATGTCGCTCCCAACTGATAAGCCGGGATGAGCATCGGGAATGCAGGCCGGCCAGTCATCAATGTCGCGTGCACGCATCAAATACCTCCTTCGTTGGGGGCCCTGAATCAGAGCAGATCATAAACGACAAGCAATTTTATGAGTTTACGCCGTAGCTGATTCCCGCTTGAAGCGGGAAGACGTGCCGGAAAGGCGTCAGGCGGATTTTCGCGGGCCGGTGGAGCGGCGTTCGACGATGCGCGAGGCGATCAGGACGCGCCGGGCAGGTCCTTCCGGCGCCCGCGGCATCTTGATGCGTTCGAGCAGCAGCCTCAGGCCGGCCACGCCGATCTCCTGTCCCTCGACGCGGACGGTTGTCAGCTGCGGCGAGATCTGCGTGGCCGGCGAGAAGTCGCCGAAACCAACCACCGAGATTTCGTCAGGAATGCGGTAGCCGAGACCGAGCAGTTCCGAGACGACGGTCAGCGCCAGGCCGTCATGGGCGCAGAAGAAGGCGGTCGGATGGATACCCTGCCGTTTCAGCGCCTGAAAGGCATCGACGAAGCCGCTATGCTCGTCGAATTGCATGACATTCAGGGTGACGTCGTCGAAAAGCTCCGTTACCTCGCGGGCGCCGTAGAATCGTTCGAGGCGGCCGCGATAGCCGGGTGTGCCGTAGACATAGGCGATGGTGCGGTGGCCGAGCTCGATCAGGTAACGGGCGACGGCTTGGCCGGCTTCGTGATCCGTGCCGGTGACCTGGTCCGCCTGTTCCAGCGCCTCCACCCAGCCGAGGCGGACGACTGGGATGCCGACGGCTTTGGCCGCTTCGATCGACTGGCGCTCATGAGGACCGACCAGCAAGAGGCCGGCGGTCGTGCGCGCCAGTTCTGCCACCTGCGCCGGGCTGTGCGTCCAGCGGATGCGGATCGGCTGGTCGAGCCGATGCGCCTCGCGCTGCACGCCGTTCTGCAGCTGCATGTGCAGCTCGCTGTTGATAGCGTCGAGATCGTGGAAGATCAGGCCGATCTCTTGCTGATCGGCCTGGCCGGCGGGCTTGGCATAGCCGAGCCGCTCGGCGGTCTCCTTGATGCGCTCGCGCGTCTCCTCGCTAACGCCGCTCTTTCCAGCCAGCGAGCGCGAAACCGCATATTTCGACAGGCCGACGGCTTCGGCAATCTGCTGCAATGTCACGCGGTCCCGAGCTGCCATTCGCCTGCCCCTGACGGCTCGTTCCGAGCACGCTGAAACGAGGCGGAAACAAAAATCATCCCTAATCGAACATAACGCTTTACCTAACAAAAGCCAAAAAGTATTTTCCAGCCAACCCAAACCCGAAGATAAAACCAATAAGACAACGGTTTGGATGACAGGAGGAGACACATATGAAGATGAGACGTCGGGCCTTTCTGGCCGGGACTTCGGCTGTCCTCATTTCGCCGGCCCTGCCCACATTCGCCGCCGACTACAAGGAGGCGGACATTCTCAAGCAGAAGGTTTCGAGCGGCGCCTTGCCACCGCTGAAAGACCGCCTTCCCGAAAACCCGCTGGTGATCAAGCCGGGCGAGACCGTCGGCAAATATGGCGGCGACTGGAACATGGCGCTGGTGGGCGGCGGTTCGCTGTCGATGCTGTTCCGCTATCAGGCTTACGAGCCGCTGCTGCGTTATACGCCGGACTGGTCGGGCGTGACGTTGAACGTCGCCGAATTCTTCCAGGGGGACGCCGATTCGAAGGTTTACACGATCCGCCTGCGCAAGGGCATGAAGTGGTCGGACGGTACGCCCTATACGACGGCCGATATCAAGTTCTGGTACGACACGGTCCTGACCGACCAGCGCGTCGCCCTCGTCGGACAGGACCACTGGAAATCCGGCGGCAAGCCGGCCAAGCTGGAAATCGTCGACGAGCAGACCTTCAAGGTCACCTTCGATCAGCCGAACGGGCTGTTCCCCCTGCAGGTCGCCTGGGCCAACAACGATCAGACGACGCGCTGCCCGAAACACTATCTCGAACAGTTCCACATCGACTATAATCCCAAGGCCGACGAGCTCGCTAAGCAGCGCGGCTTCGCCACCTGGGTCGCCTCGTTCCAGAGTGCTGCCGGTTTCCAGGACGACAATACATTTTTCCTGAATTCCTCGAAGAAGCCCTGCCTGAATGCCTGGATGTTCACGATCGCACCAGGCGAGAGCCCGGACCGCTCCATCGCCGAGCGCAATCCCTATTATTGGAAGGTGGACACGGCGGGTAATCAGCTCCCCTATTTCGACCGCGTTGTCTACCAGATGGTCGCCGACCCGCAGGTGCTGCTGTTGAAGGCCATGCAGGGCGAAATCGACCTGATGGATCAATATATCGCCACGCCGAACAACAAGTCGGTGCTCTACGACGCCCGCCAGCAGGGCGGCTACGACTTCTACACGCTGACCTCGACTGAGGCCAACGTCATGAATTTTATCCTGAACCTCAACCACAATGACGAGACCAAGCGGGCGCTGTTCCAGAACCGGGATTTCCGCGCCGCGCTCTCGACCGCGATCGACCGCCAATCGCTGATCGACGCCGTCCTCGTCGGCCAGGGCGCGCCCGCGCAGCCTTCGATCAAGAAGGACGATCCGCTCTACAACGAGCAACTGGCGACGCAGTTCACCGCCTATGACCCCGACAAGGCGAACGCGATGCTCGACAAGATCATCCCGAAGAAGGACGACCAGAATTTCCGGCTCGACGACAAGGGCCGGCGGGTGACGATCGTCTTCGAGATCGATCAGGCAAGGCCGATCTTCCTGGACCTGTTCCAATTGATCATCCCGATGTTCCAGGCCGTCGGCATCGATGCGCAGATGCGCAGCATGGACCGTTCGCTGTGGGAGACGCGGGTGCGTCAGGGCCGCGATTTCGATGCCACGGCGCATCAATTCGGCGCCAATGGCGGCATCGCCGCCATGCTCGACCCGCGCTATTACGTGCCGACGGATTCCAACGCCATGTACGCGCCGGGCTGGCAGCTCTGGTATCGCGACCGCGACAATCAGAACGCCGTCGAGCCGCCGGACGCGACCAAGAAGCAGTACGAGCTCTACGACAAGCTGAAGGCAACGTCGGATCCGGACGGCCAGCGCGCGATCATGAAGGATATTCTGCAGTCGTCGGCCGACATCTTCTATGTCTTCGGCATTTCGCTGCCGCCGGACAGCTACGGCATCGTCAAGAACAATATGAAGAACGTCACCAAGACCATGCCGAATTCCTTTGGCTGGCCGACGCCTGCTCCGACCATGCCGGAGCAATATTTCAAGGCCTGAGGTTGCTGCGGGTCTTTACTGGATATCGAACGCCGGCCGCGTCGTGGCCGGTGAGGGAACGCTTTCGCCCAGAGATCAGCGGGGATGGACAGGATGCTCGACGCCAGGAAACAGAATAGCGACAGTCTGAGGACCCCGGACTGGTTCCGGACGGCCACGCGCTGGACGCAGCTGACGCTGGCTGAGGACGATCCGGAGAAGTTCGATCCGGCCTTCTGGGTCGATGTCTTCAAGCGCACGAAGTCCAACGCGGTCTGCCTTAGTGCCGGCGGCTATATCGCTTATTATCCGAGCGAAGTGCCCTATCACTATGTCAGCAAATTCCTCGGCGACAAGGACGTGTTCGGCGCCCTGGTCGACGCCGCAAGGCGACTCGACATGCATATCATGGCCCGCGTCGATCCGCATGCCATCCACGACGATGCCGCCAAGGCGCATCCGGAATGGGTGATGATCGATGCGGAAGGCAAGCCGCGGCGGCACTGGGCCTTCCCAGATGTGTGGGTCACCAATGCCTATGGCGCTTACAATACGGTCTTCATGCCTGATGTCGTCAAGGAGATCGTCCGCAAATACGACATCGATGCGGTCTTCGCCAATCGCTGGCAGGGCCACGGCGTCGATTACAGCGAAGACAGCGCCCGCCGCTTCAAGGATATGTTCGGCTACGACCTGCCAAGGGGGACCGCCGATGCCGACGACCCGGCCTGGCAGGCCTGGCTGCAATGGCGCCGCCGGGTGCTGACCGACATGATCGAACAATGGGACGATGCGGTCAAAGCCATCCGCCCGCATGCGAGCTTCATTCCCAATATGGGCGGCGCCTCGCTGATGGAGTTCGACCTTTCGGTCATCGCCCGGCATTGCCCCTTCCTCGTCGTCGACCATCAGGGCCGCCGCGGGCTGGAGCTCGGCTGGTCGGCCGGCCGGAACGGCAAGCGTATCCGCGCCACCTTCCCGGACCGGCCGGTGGTGCTGATCACCTCGATCGGCCCGGAGGAGGAATATCGCTGGAAGGATGCGGTGACCTCGCCGGAGGAGATGCAGCTCTGGATCAACGACGGCACGGCGCACGGTCTCTACGCCTGGTTCACCAAGTTCAACGGCGTCGTGCCCGACAGGCGCTGGGTCGAGCCGGTCGCCGACGCCTTCGCCCTGCAGGCGGCGGTCGAGCCGGTGCTGGAAAGCACGTCGCCGGCGGCCGAGATCGCCGTGATCGACCCGTCGACCACCCTGCGGCACTGGGCGCCGGAAGAACGGCCCAAGGCCGAAAAGCACGATCTCGGCATCTACCACGCCCTCGTCGAGGCGAGGGTGCCCTTCGAGCTGCTGTCGGACCAGGTGCTGACGCAGGACAGTCTAGACCGCTTCAAGCTGATCGTGCTCGCCAATACGGCCTGCCTTTCGGACCAACAGAACGCCGCGATCCGCGCCTATGTCGCGCGCGGCGGCAGCGTCGTTGCCGCCTTCGAAAGTTCGCTGCGCGACGAGCAGGGCAGAAAGCGCAGCGATTTCGGCCTAGCCGACGTCTTCGGCGCCAGATTCGTCTCCGGCCCGCGCGGCATCGTCAAGAATACCTATGTGGCGCTGTCGGGCGACCATCCGGTCAATGCCGGCTACGAGGGGGCGGCCCGCATCATGGGCGGCACGCATCTTCTCGCCGTCGAACCGGCTGCCAGTGCGGACACTCCGTTCCTCTACGTGCCGGATTTTCCGGATCTGCCGATGGAGGAAGTCTATCCGCGTGAGGAGCCGCGCGGTGCCGCCGTGATCGCTCGCGAGACCGGTCATGGCGGCCGCTCGGTCTACATCCCCTGGAACATCGGCGAGATCTTCTGGGAGGTCTTCGCCGTCGACCACGCCCGGCTGATCGCCAATGCGGTGCGCTGGGCGCTGGGCAAGACCCCGCGTGTGACGGTCGAGGGTTCCGGTGTCGTCGATCTCGCCTTGCGGGACAATGCGGATGGCGTGGCGCTCAGCTTGTTCAATCTCACCAATCCGATGATGATGAAAGGCCCGATCCGCGACAATTTCCCGCTGGCCCGACAGACGGTTTCGGTCGAGATCCCGAAGGGACGTTCGGTCGACAGGGCCTGGCTCGTCGTCGCCGACCGCGCTGCATCCGTCAGCGAGAAGGACGGCCGTGTGGTGGTGGACGTGCCCGGCATCGACCGCCTGGAAGTGGTGCATATCACCTGGAAATAGGTGACGGGACGTCCATGATTGGAAAGGGCTTTCGGCCGAGGCCGGGAGCCGGCAAAGTCCGGGAAGCGCCGGGGAGGGCGCTATCGACGGGAGGAGCAATCCGATGCTTGGCTATATCTGCAGGCGCATTCTCTACATGATTCCAACCCTGTTCGGCATGTCGCTTATCTCGTTCCTGATCATCCAGCTGCCGCCGGGCGACTATCTGAGCTCGATGATCGCCACGATGAGCGACAGCGGACAGACGGTCGATCCCGCGCAGATCGAGCGGCTGAAGTCCATCTACGGCCTCGACGATCCCTTCTATGTCCAGTATCTCAAATGGATCTGGGGCATCCTGCGCCGCGGCGATTTCGGCTGGTCCTTCCAGTGGAACCAGCCCGTGTCCGGCCTCATCTGGTCGCGCATGGGCTCGACGCTGGTGATCTCGCTGCTGAGCCTGATCTTCGTCTGGGCCGTGTCGCTGCCGATCGGCATCTATTCCGCCGTCCGCCGCCGCTCCATCGGCGATCATCTCTTCACTTTCCTGGGCTTCATCGGCCTGGCGGTGCCGAATTTCATCCTGGCGCTGACGCTGATGTATCTCGCCTATAAATATCTCGGCCAGAGCGTCGGCGGGCTCAATTCGCCGGAATACGCCAACGCGCCCTGGAGTCTCGCGAGGATGTGGGATTTCCTGGCGCATATCTGGATCCCGATCATCATCATCGGCGCGTCCGGCACCGCGGCCCTGATCCGCATCCTGCGCGCCAACCTGACCGACGAACTGCACAAGCCCTATGTCGTCACCGCCCGCGCCAAGGGCCTGCCGGAATACAAGGTGGTGATGAAATATCCTGTGCGCATCGCGCTCAACCCCTTCGTCTCGGCAATCGGCTGGGTGCTGCCGCATCTCGTTTCCGGCGTGACCATCACCGCGATCGTGCTCAACCTGCCGACGGCCGGACCGCTGCTGTTCCAGGCGCTGGTGTCGCAGGACATGTATCTCGCCGGCAGCTTCATCCTGCTGCTCAGCGCGCTGACGCTGGTCGGCATGCTGGTCTCCGACCTGCTGCTGGCGCTGCTCGATCCGCGCATCCGGTTTCATTGAGGTAGAGCCATGGGCAATCCAAAGACCATCGCCTCCGCGCCTCTCCACATCGTCGCCGACGGGCCGTCGATCAGCCCCCTCAAGGAAGGGCGGGCCGTTTCCACCGCCGCCGTCGGTCCGTGGCGCCTCATCGCCGGCAAGCTGCTGCGCCAGAAGGTGGCGATGACGGCCGGCATCATCATCCTGCTTCTTTACCTCGTCGGCCTTTTCGCGGAATTCCTCGCGCCGTCGCTGCCCGATACCGCCCGGCCGCAATATACCTATGCACCGCCGCAGAGCCTGAGCTTCTTCGTCGCCAAGCCGGACGGCAGCCGCGAGTTCAACTTTCACGTCAAGGGCTACAAGATCGCCATCGACAAGGTGGCGCTGCGCCGGACCTTCGTGGTCGACGACAGCAAGGTCGTGCCGGTCGGCTTCTTCGTCAAAGGCGCGCCCTACAAGCTCTGGGGCCTGATCCCGATGAACCGCCATCTGTTCGGCCCGGTCAACCAGAGCGATCCCATGTACCTGCTCGGTGCCGACCGGCTCGGGCGCGACGTCTTTTCGCGGCTGATCTACGGCACGCGCATTTCCATGTCGATCGGCCTTGCGGGCGTGGCGATCTCGCTCGTCCTCGGCGTCGTGCTCGGCGCGATCTCCGGCTTCTACGGCGGCTGGGTGGACACGCTGATCCAGCGCGTCATCGAGGTGGTGAGCGCCATGCCGACCATCCCGCTGTGGCTCGGTCTTGCCGCCGCCATTCCGCTGACCTGGTCGCCGGCAACGGTCTATTTCGTCATCACGCTGATCGTCTCGCTGCTCGGCTGGACGAGCCTGGCGCGCGAGGTGCGCGGCCGCTTCCTGGCGCTTCGAAGCGAGGATTTCGTCATCGCGGCAAGGCTCGACGGCTCGAGCGAGGCGCGGCTGATCTTCCGGCACATCCTGCCGTCGCTGACGAGCCATATCCTGGCGGTGGTGACGCTGGCCGTGCCGACCATGATCGTCGCGGAAACCTCGCTCTCCTTCCTCGGCATCGGGCTGAAGCCGCCGGTGGTCAGCTGGGGCGTGCTGCTGCAGGATGCCCAGAACATCCGCACGGTCGCCACCGCGCCGTGGCTGCTGATCTGGCCGGCGCTTGCCGTGGTCGTCTCCGTCCTTTCCTTCAACTTCTTCGGCGACGGCCTGCGTGATGCGGCCGATCCCTACGACAATTGAGGCGGCGGCGATGGCGACCCTTCCCGATGACATGCTGCTTTCGGTGACCGATCTGTCGATCGACTTTCGGCTGCGCACCCACATTCTGCACGCCGTCGAAAAGGTGAGTTTCGAGCTGAAACGCGGCCACACGCTCTGCCTGGTCGGCGAAAGCGGCTCGGGCAAAAGCGTGACGGCGCGCTCGCTGCTGCGCATCGTCGACCGGCCGGGCGAGATCGTCGGCGGGCAGATCCTGCTGCGAAACGGCAACGAGATCACCGACGTGACGGCGCTCGACCCGTTCAGCCGAGCCATGCGGTCGATCCGCGGCCGCCGCATCGGCCTCATCTTCCAGGAGCCGATGAGTTCGCTGTCGCCGGTGCACACCATCGGCTCGCAGATCGTCGAGGCCATCCGGCTGCACAGCAATCTCGACAAGCAGGCCGCCCGCCAGCGGATGATCGAGCTGCTGCGCCAGGTGGAGATCCCCGAGCCGGAGAGCAAGGCCGACCGCTACACCTTCGAATTCTCCGGCGGCATGCGTCAGCGTGCCATGATCGCCATGGCGCTCGCCGGCAACCCCGACATCCTGATCGCCGATGAGCCGACGACGGCGCTCGACGTGACGACCCAGGCCGAGATCCTTGATCTCATCAAGCGCCTGCAGGTGGAGCGCGGCATGGCGATGCTGCTGATCACGCATGACATGGGCGTGGTCGCCGAAGTGGCCGACGAGGTGGCGGTCATGCGCTTCGGCCGGATCGTCGAACGCGGGCCGGTCGATGCCATCTACCATGCGCCGGCGCATTCCTATACGCGGCAATTGCTGTCTTCGACGCTGAAACTGACCCATCACGCCGATGTCAGGGCCGCAGATATGCCAGGCCCGACCGATGGACCTCAGCCGATCCTGTCGGTGCGTGGCCTTTCCAAGGTCTACGGCGTCGCCGGGCGCAACAGCAAGCCGCTCAGGGCTGTCGACGAGGCCAGCTTCGATCTTCATCCCGGCGAGAACTTCGGTATCGTCGGCGAAAGCGGCTCCGGCAAGACCACGCTCGGCCGGTTGATCCTGCGCACCGTCGAACCTTCGTCCGGCACCGTCACCTACCGCGGAAGTGAAGACGGGGACGTCGAAGTAACGAAACTCGGCAAGCGCGAGCTTCGCCATTTCCATCGCGAGGTCCGCCTCGTCTTCCAGGACCCGTTCGCCTCGCTCAATCCGCGCCTGACGGTCAAGGATGTGATCGGCGATCCGCTCGTGGTCAACGGCTTCGCCAAGGGCAAGGCGCTGGAGGAGCGGGTGGCGGAGCTGATGAAGCTGGTCGGCCTCGACCCCCTCATGATGGAGCGCTATCCTCATGCCTTTTCCGGCGGCCAGCGCCAGCGCATCGGCATCGCCAGGGCCTTGGCACTCGATCCGCGCATCATCATTGCCGACGAGGCTACATCGGCCCTCGACGTTTCCATCCGTAGCCAGATCCTCGATCTGCTGCTCGACATCCGCAAGCGGCTGAATCTCAGCTTCCTGTTCATTTCGCACGACATCTCGGTTGTCCGTTATTTCTGCGACCGCGTCGCCGTCATGCATCGCGGCCGAATCGTCGAGCTCGGCACCGCCGAGCAGATCTGCACCGCGCCGCGGGAGGCCTATACCAAGAGCCTGATCTCCGCCGTTCCCAATCCCGACCCGCGCGACAAGCGCATGCTGCATCGCCAGCGTTTCGTCTCACCCGCCATCTGAGGATCCATGACGTGCCGAAATTCTCCGCCAATCTGTCCTTTCTTTATCAGGACCTGCCGTTTCTCAATCGCTTCGCCGCTGCCGCAAGGGACGGTTTCGGGGCGCTGGAATATCTCGGCCCCTATGCCGAGCCGAAGGAGAAGGTCGCCGACGTACTTCAAGAGGCAGGCCTGAAGCAGGCGCTCTTCAACGTTCCCTCCGGCGACTGGGCCGGCGGCGAGCGCGGCATCGCGTGTCTTCCGGATCGCATCGAGGAATTCCGCGGCGGCGTCGCGCTTGCGCTCGACTATGCGCAGGCGCTACGTTGCCCGCAGGTGAACGTCATTTCCGGCCTCGTGTCGGCGGGTACCGACTTGAACGTGTTGGAAAACGTCCTTGTCGAAAACCTCAAATATGCCGCAGCTCGCTGCGCCGATGCCGGCGTCAAGCTGCTGATCGAACCGATCAATCTGCGCGACATCCCCGGCTTCTTCCTTTCGACCACGGATCACGCCGAGCACATCCTGACCAGGGTCGGCTCCGACAATCTCTACATCCAGTATGATTTCTATCACATGCAGATCATGCAGGGCGACCTGATCCCCACCTTCCAGCGCCTGCAGGACCGGATCGCGCATGTGCAGATCGCCGACAATCCCGGCCGCAACGAACCCGGCACGGGCGAGATCAACCATTCCTTCATCCTCTCCGAACTCGACCGGCTCGGCTATGACGGCTGGGTCGGCTGCGAATACAAACCGAAGGCCGGCACCAGCGAAGGCCTCGGCTGGATGAAGCCCTTTCTGAAGTGAGGCAATCATGAACATCGGATTTATCGGACTGGGCGTCATGGGGCGTCCGATGGCGGAACACCTGATCGATGCCGGCCACAGCCTGTATCTGAGCCGCGTGAAGGAGGCATCGCAGCATCTGGTGACCAAGGGCGGCAAGGCCGCGGCCGATGCCAGGGCCGTGGCGGAGGCCTCCGACATCGTCATCCTGATGCTGCCGGACACGCCCGATGTCGAGACGGTGCTGTTCGGAGAAGGCGGCGTGGCGGCGGGCCTTTCGGCCGGCAAGCTGGTCATCGACATGAGCTCGATCTCACCGGTCGCCACCAAGGCTTTTGCCCGCCGCATCGCCGAACTCGGCTGCGATTATCTCGACGCGCCCGTCTCAGGCGGCGAAGTCGGCGCGAAGGCCGCGTCGCTGACGATCATGGTCGGCGGCGGGGAGGAGGCTTTCGAACGCGCCAAACCGCTCTTCGAGAAAATGGGCAAGAACATCACCCTGGTCGGCGGTGTCGGCGACGGGCAGACGGCCAAGGTCGCCAACCAGATCATCGTCGGGCTGACGATCGAAGCGGTCGGCGAGGCGCTGTTGTTTGCCAAGAAGGCGGGGGCGGATCCGGCCAAGGTGCGGGCCGCGCTGATGGGCGGCTTTGCCGCCTCGCGCATCCTCGACGTGCATGGCGAGCGGATGATCAAGGAGACCTTCGATCCGGGCTTCCGCATCCGCCTGCACCGCAAGGACATGACCCTTGCCGTCGACGCGGCCCGCGCCCTCGATCTGGCGCTGCCGAACACCGCGGCGACCCAGCAGCTCATGAATGCCGCGATCGCCAACGGTGATGGCGAACGCGACCATTCCGCCCTGATCCGAACCCTCGAACGCCTGGCCGGAGGCCCGCGCTAGACCCGAACGAACAGCAACACCAATGCCATGGGCCGACCGTGCCTTGCCGGAGCAGGACTCCGGACGGCGAAGCCTTGCCCGGATGAACGCGATTGAAGAGGACCAAACCATGCTCAGAAACGATATCCAACTGCCCTACGGCGCCGTCTATTTCCGCAAGTCCAACCCGCCGCGCGCCGATTGGGAGCGCGATTACAAGGTGGCGGGCGAAGATGGCCTCAACATCTTCCGCCATTGGTTCATGTGGGGAGCGATCGAAGTGGCGCCCGGCATCTACGACTGGGAGGAATATGACCGGCAGCTCGATCTCGCCGCGCAGAACGGCATCAAGACGATCATCGCCGAGCTGATCCATGCCGTGCCGGACTGGGCGGTGCGCAAGTATAAACATGCGCTGCAGGTCACGGCCGAGGGCCGCAAGCTCGGTTCCTACATGGGCGTGTCGGCGGCGACCGGCGGCTTTTCCAACAATGGCGGCGGCGCCGGCGCGCTGACGCTGAACTGTCCGGAGGTCAAGGAGGCGGCCGGCCGCTTCCTGACGGCGCTCGCCACCCGCTACAAGGATCATCCGGCGATCTACGGCTACGATATCTGGAACGAGTGCAACTATTCCGCCGATGTCGACTACAGCGACCATGCGAAGGCGGCCTTCCGCACCTGGCTGGAAGCGAAATACGGGGACCTCAAGACACTGGCGAAAGCCTGGCACCGCTACTCCTATGCCGAATGGGAGGATATCGAGCCGCCTGTTCATATGGCACCTTATCCTGAATGCATCGACTGGCTGCAGTTCCGTCGAGACAATTTCTACGATCAGATGCAATGGCGCATCGACACCATCCGCGCCGTCGACCAGAAGAACGTCATTGCGGCACACGGGATTTCGAGCTCGATCCCCAACATGGCGTCCAATGGCTGCGACGACTGGCTCGCCGCCTCCAAGGTCGAGATCTACGGCTTCACCTGGGTGCAGGCGCGTAAGGGTAGCGAGGCATGGAAGAACTGGTACGGCGTCGACATCAACCGCGCCGCCGCCCGCGGCAAACCCTTCTGGCATGCCGAACGCCAGGGCGGCCCGCTATGGCTGCAGCCGCAGGTGATCGGCCGCGACAAGGAGGACGGCCGCGTCGCCGAGCCCGAGGATATCCGGCTCTGGAGCATGACGTCGCTGGCCGGCGGCGCGCGCGGCATTCTCAATCTGCGCTGGCGGCCGCTGCTCGACGGCCCGCTCTTCGGCGCCTTCGGCTCCTACGGCATGGACGGGTCGCGCACGCCGCGCTCCGATATGGCGAGCAGCATGGCGAAATGGGCGAACGAACCGGCGCAGACGGCCCTTTGGGAGGCCAAGCCGGTTCGCGGCGAGATCGGCATCCTCGTCGTGCGCGAGACGCAGGAGTTCGATTATCTCCTAAACTACGACCGCAAGGAAAAGCCCTATCCCGAAGCTATGTGGGGTGCCTATCGTGCCTTCCTGGAAAACGGGCTGCAGCCGGACTGGGTGCATATCGACGATATCGACGCCTATGATCTTCTCTATTTCCCCTATCCGATCATGTTCACCGCCGAACAGGCTGCGCGGCTGATCGCCTGGGTGGAGAAGGGCGGCACGCTAATCGCCGAGGCCTGCCCCGGCTATTTCGGGGGCCGCGGCCATGTCGGCACCGTACAGCCGAACATGGGGCTGGACGCGGTCTTCGGCGCGCTGGAGGCTGAGGTCGAGTTCATGCCCGATATCGGCGACCGCATTCATTTCACCCTCGACGGCAAGCCGGTCGACGGGGGCGGATTCCTCCAGTCCTATAGGCTTGCCGGCGGCAAGGCGCGGGGCGATTTCGGCGATGGCCGGCTTGCCGTGGTCGAAAATAGCTACGGCAAGGGCCGGACGCTGCTGATCGGCACCAATCCCTCCGTCGCCTATTACCGGACGGAGGGCCGCGCGAACGGCGAATTCTTTGCCGAGCTGTTCCGCTGGAGCGGTCGTCAGAAGAACGTGACGCTCTCCAACGCCGCTTTGTTCGCCCGCGTCCATCGGGGCGAGAAAGGTTCTTTCCTATGGCTCGTTAACCCGACGCGCACGCCGCAAATGGCGGAAGTGACGCTGGCGGATGGGCTCGGAACGCCTGCGGCGGGCAAGGCAGCCTGGCCGGCCGGTCAGTCCCATGCCGGCGGCCGGGTCGAGGTGCCCGCGCGCGATGTCCTGATCCTGCCGCTCGACCGCTGACGTTCGTAATGGCAAGGAAGACGCGACCGTTGCCTCATTGGCTTCGGCCAGGCTTCGTGTCAGAAGGGGTTCCGTGCCGGACGAATTGCGGAGCTGCCTTGGCCATCGGACTTGCCCATGCCGAGCTGATTGCCATCTTGACCGCCGTGACCGGCGGCGACCCCCGCGTGACGACGGAGCGCTCGGGCGACGCCCTGCCGTCCGAGTCCTTCGAGCTCGGTCATCGGACGCTGCAGAGCGGCCTGAGGGAATGGTGTCGCTTGACACTTCTGTAGTTGCCGCCCGTTTTGCAAGAAGTTTCTGACCTTTTGTGCGTGTGATCGAGTGCGGTCTTCTGTCAGGCCTTTCGTTGTGACGCATTCAAAGGCCGCCGGCCAGTATGGTGATCTGCGGAGCGGGTCCAAATCTTAATTCCGAGCGTGCAGGCTCAAAGTGCCAAACTGGCTTCCCCGTTCCTGATCGGTTCGATCATGCGCCCATTCTGGTCATTGCCTTCTCACACCCCTCTCCGGGCGGGATAGGCGAGGGCGGGAGGGCAACAGATGCGTTTCGGCGGTCGAGACCATGGATATGCCGAGAAGCAAATAGGGAATATTAGAAGGCACAATGGCGGTGCAAATCGCGTCAGGTGTATTCACCCAACTCAAGGCGTGTGATGAACCGCAAACAATTCATTCAATCTCGCGGAGCCACCTGTTCAAATTGGACATGGAGCTGGTCATTTGTGAATCATGATGCGCGGTTTGTGATTTTCGGATTATGGGAAGACAAGGCGGACAGCAAGCTTGGACTGATACTAGACGCTGATTGGGAGTATCTCGGTTCCCGAAAGCAAAGCGGCGATAGTCAAGCGATTGAACACATACGGCTGGTTGAGAAGGAAGGATATTCCCTTCGAACGTTCCCGATGACTGGGATGCCACGAGATCCCTAAAAAGGCGACCTCTCCCCATCCACTATTGCAAGCTTCGTCCCGCAGCTTACTGAGGGCCGCTTGGTAGCTTTTCCAACGAGGTGGTATGTGGCGCCGCTTGACGGTGATTATGAAACAGTTGCGGAAACAGTTTTGCCGGAAGACGTATCCGCAAATTTCCTAGAAGGGGCGGTGTCGTCGGTGTTGGTGAATGTTTACGAACGCAGCCCCGAGGCTCGTAAAGCCTGCATCGCCCACTTCGGAACAAGTTGTCAGGCATGCAGTGCGGATTTCGGTGCTCTTTATGGGGCACTTGGCGCCGGCTATATTCATGTCCATCATATTAAGCCTCTCCGGTAGCGTCGCCTTAACGGAGCGCAAGATCAGATGAGGGCATCTGGGCTTTCTTCAGGCTACAACCGACAACGCGATCTCTCGCCATGTCCTAATGGCGTGGGCGCGGAGTTGGCGGTGATCGGCGGCAGTGAGATGGCTTCGATGAAGATGGAAAAGATTGGCAATCTGACCGTGGGTTGAGACGAAGCGCTGGCATTGTCGCGCCGACTTGAAGCGCATCATGCGTCGCTCTCGGCGGCGCAAAGGAAGGTGAGAATTTTCGGCGCGGTTGTTCAACGCTTTGTGCGAACGATGCTCGACGCCCGGAATCAACTCAGCCTTCGCGGCAGAATAAGAGCGAAGCTTGTCTGTCACCATCACACGCGGCGTGAGGCCCTGGCCTTGGAGCAGCTTGCGCATCAGCCGAAGAGCGGCCCCCTTGTTCCTGCGGCTTTGTAGGAGAGCATCGAGAACGTAGCCATCGGCATCGACGGCGCGCCACAGCCAGTATTTCTTTCCCTTGATGGACACGAGCATCTCATCGAGGTGCCACTTGTCGGAAAAGTTGCCTCGCGACCGTCGCCGGAGCTGCTGAGCGAATCTAAGACCGAATTTTGCGGCCCACTCGGAGACGGTTTGAAACGAGACGTCAATACCACGCTCGGCAAGCAGGTCTTCAACGTCACGCAGGCTCAGCGGGAACTGATAATAGAGCCACACCGCATGGGCGATGATCTCGGCTGGAAAGCGATGGCGCTTGTAGCGGCGTATTGTGTCGGCGATCGGGAGCTCTCTCATCGCTGGCGGATAACATCCCAGTCAATGCAAATCCGTTAAGGCGACGCTATCCTGGAGGCCGAACGTAAAACGGGCATCTCAATTCAAGTTAAGGTGACATCGCCGATCCAGTTGCTAATCTTCGGAGCAGTTAGATAGACCTTCGATCCGTAGCTGAAGTCTCCATCAACTTTCACTTCTCCCGATATTGGAGGGAACTGAGCATCAGTCTGCTGCTGTGCGATAGCTGCCACTGCGTGCAGGAAGATGATTGGCGGCAAGGCATAAGAAAGTAGATTAAATCCCTTCATCACATTTCCCCCTCCGGTTGCGCACAAAATATCAGAAACGCAATTCGCCGAAAATACCACATATGGGCGATATCTGCTTATTTGCGGTGGTCAAACACATCTCGTAGACATTGCTCTTTGAGGACTGCGGCCGCATGCCGGGCCGCGACAAGGCGCTTTCGTTGATTGACCACGACCTGCCGATCAAGGCATTATTTCGGCTTTTCTAATGAGGCACCACATGCCGGTCGGCACATAGGTCGCCGCGTTCGCTTTGGGGTTAGAATGGCATTGGTGCAGAGAGAGGTGGCTCGGCCGTCGAAGTCCGCGCTAAACGTCCTGATACTCAATCGACAGGCTATTCGCCAAGGAACGAATATCCGCATCGCAGGCAGCCTCCGCCACGGGCCGGCTCGATACTGGGTCAAGAACGCCGGCTGGCACGCGATCGCCGAATAGCACGATTGCAAAGTCGGGGCCAAATTGGGCCGAGCTATAATAGATGCCCTGCGCTTTTGGACAGGTCGCATGGATGCGCTCCGCCCAGGCTCGCGTCGCTGGATACGTGCTTCGCGGCCCGGCCAGCAGGGCATTTTGGTTGACTCCGATCTTCCGCTGCCCGGCATTGGTGAGGTCAACGAGATTGAGGGCCACCGTGGTTCTGACGACGCTGTGACCGTAAGCCTTGAAATCAGCTGGAAAGACGATCTGGAAGGTCGGCAGCCCTGTCTTCGGATCGATGGGCAGCGTATCAGGGCAACGCAGGAGGATCTCGCAAGAGGCACACTCGAACGTCTGCGCCGCGTAGATAGTCGGAATGATGGCTCCATTCACATCGTGAATCGGCGAAAAACGAGCATCGCCGGCAGCCGTGGGATTGAACTGCTCAGCCTTGTACACCGAGGGATGAATGCGATGCAGTTCGGTGCCCTTGTCGAGTGGGACATAGGCTTCCTTCCCGACCCGCATCGTGGACGGATCGGGAATCGTCAGATCGAAGCGCATCAACCATGCTCCGCGGGCACGATCTCGCGTTTGAATGCCGCAATCACTTCTGCGTCTTCCGCACCAAGCTTTTCGGCGGGCGCGGTCCCGAAATCGAGATGCGGCCGCGTCAGCCAGTGCAGCAGGCGAAAATCGCTCCATGTCTGGGGTTTCAGCGCAATCAATTTTGCCATAGCCGGAAAGATACGGCGTCCCTCGACGTCGAACTGGAACAACGGGTAAAAGACACGGCCGTCGATCGTGAAGCGCAGGATTTCTCGCTTTTCCTCCTTGCGCTTCATCGTTGCGGAAGGATTCGTTCCCGATAGGCCGAGCAACTCGCATGCCTGCGGCTGATCGACCATCGAGGTGCTGGCGAGAATCTTTTCCTGCAGCCGCGCGCGGTTGAGCGCAGTTTGCAAATCGGAGTCGGTGCCTTTCGCCAGGCTTTCGCGAAGCATGACCCGATAAGCGTCGACCACCTTGCCGATTTCTCCGGAGAAGCGGTTGCTGAACACAGCGACAAAGGCTGCTTCCATGGCTTCTCGAAGGGCCCCTGGCACTTTGTCCCGGATCTGCTTAGTCTTGGTCTGTGCTGTGATCGCCACATCGGATTCGACTATCGCACGCCATTTGTCGAAATCGGCTGGATCGGCATCAACCGAGACGTTAACATGAACCGAACCTGCCGTCAGGGCGGATACAGTAATGTCGCGAGACGTATAGAGTATGTGCGTGTCCGCTGGCGGTCCGTGCGACTTCCGTCGATTTTCCGAGTGGCGCAAAGGTGTTGCAACCATCATGGCGTCCTATTTTTGATACCTATTTTCTCTCATATAGCAAATATATCGCGACATTGCGAGTCTCATTACACTCGCGTTCTGCGAGACTGCACGGAGGCGCCGATCCCGATGGTCATTCATTCGTTGACCAATGCCGAACATTTCGCCGCTATGGGAGAAAAGCGCCTAAATGCGAAAATTCTGACCCGAACTGCGGGTCCGACCGATTTAAAGCGCATTCCCGACTAATTTAAAGTCAGATCTGAGTGATGTCCGTTGAGTTTCACCTCGATTTGCGCCATTTTTTTCATTTCGCCTTGTACCAACTGATTGCATTTATGGTGTTGATCGGAAACACTTTCTTGCAGTGTGGACGGATCCGTCCGAAATGAAAAAGTGGGTCAAGTTCGCGCGATAATCAACAGAACCTGGTATTTCAGCGTCGTGCTGCTGGCCTGATGCCAATTTTCAAATAGGGACGGCGAGCGAATATAGGTGCCGGGAGTCGCATGCCCTCGATCCCCTCCATCAGATGCCGGACCAAACAGCGAACTATTGGTTTCCTGAACGGCGGTTGGCGTCTTCAATCTTGTGTCTCAACGCTTCAAGATGCGCCAGGCAAGCTTTCTCCACGCGATCAATCAGATCTGCAGTCCGCCCTTGCAGCCAGATAAGCGCTTCCCGGCTGATTTCAAAATGCTTCGAATAGCGTGATTTAACATAGGCTTCGTTGAGGATATTGAACCAAGCGACGAAACGCTTCTCGTCGCGCGGCCATGCCTCGGCCAACTGCTGAGACTGACTTTCAGCAAGGCTGCGCAAATGTTTGATATTGTGGGCGGCAGGGCTGTAGTTGGTCAGAACCAGCAACAAGGTCGCGTAGGCCTGTTCGATCGACTGATGCAAGAGGAAGGCTGCTTCTTTGAGGTCGCTTTCGCTCATGTAAAAGTTCGCACCTTTTGCAAACTTTTCTGCATGGGGCAGCCGATCCTCGAAATATTCCCTGGCAAATCTGTAGGC
>JBCNPI010000072.1:0-20556 GCA_039593415.1 Rhizobium sp.
CTACCGACGTCAGGCTGCAGCCATGGCGCTTTCAGATTTGGTGGAGATGCCAGGGTGGCTTGACGCCAACCAGGCGCGAGCCTTGTGCGCGCGTGCGGATATCCTGGTCTTGCCCTCGCATGCCGAAGGCATGGCGATGGCGGTGGTCGAAGGACTTGCCCACGGACTCGCGGTCGTCACCACATGTGTTGGCGCGCATGACGAAGCCATTTCCGACGGCGAAACCGGCATCTTCGTGCCTGTCGGAGACGAGGATGCCTTGGCTGCAGCGCTGGCAAAGCTGGTTACCGATCCCGAAATCAGGAACCATCTCTCGTCCAAAGGCCGTGCCCACTATCTCAACCATTTCAGTATGAAGGCATATATGCGTTCGCTGGAAAAACTCTACGAAGCCCTATCCGCGCAACGTCAAACAAGGGTTGGCGCACCATGACAATCTCGACTCTTCCGCCGGCCCGCAGCGGCTCGTTCCCGTCAATGCGCTATGAGCCACCGTTTCAGATAGAGGCCAAATCGGACGATTTTGATCTGACATCATGCTTGCGCCTCATCCGGCGGAGAATTCCCATGATCGTGGCTCTAACCACGCTGCTGGTGGCGCCTGCCATTCCGGTGATTTGGGAACTTAAATCGAGCTATCATGCCGAATCTCGGCTGATAATTCACAGGCCGCTGGCGACAACATTCGGCACTGGGGATTCCGGCCGCAACGATCCATTGGACCTTACATCCGAGACAGAACGGCTTCTTTCCAGGAGCGCAGCCGAGGGTGTTATCCGCGACCTCCGGCTCGAGGAGCGGCCAGAATTCAATCCGGCGCTGCGGAAAACCTCGCTTGTCGGCAAGGCCAGAGAAGCAGTGCGCGGTCTATTCGACAGCGGAATGACGCCTTTGCCGATACGAAAAAGCCTGGAGCCCGTAATCCCAGAGTACTACAGGGCGCTCCGAGTATGGCGCGACGGCCAGGGCGACGTCATCACGATAGGATTCGATTCAAGTGATCCCGAACTGGCAGCTGCGGTTCCGAACCGACTTATCGGCATCTACCTTGAAGAGCGGAAGGTCAGTATCCGTCGCCGTCTGGACGCAGCGGAGGGATGGATTCAACAGCGAATCGCCGAACAGCAGGATCGCGCAGAGGCAGCGCGCGATGCTGCCGACAAGTATCAGAAGGCAATGAGCGCAGCCTCAAACGACGACACGCAGGGTGACCAGATCAAGTCGCTGATGGAACTGAGCGACCGGCAGATAAAAATCGCACAAAACCGCGCCGAACTGGTCGCAACGATTTCCACCCTCGAAGCGGGCGATGACACTTCGCTCGCCCTGAATATATCTGTTCCCGACGGCATTGGCGCGATGGAACGCGACCTTCGCGCGCAACAGCAAGATCTCGATCGTCTTCTTGAGACATACGGCAACAATGCCGAAGCGGTGGTAGACTTGCGTGCAAAGATTCTTAAATCTCGCAGCGATCTCCGCCTTGCGGTCGATCGATATCTCCAGTCGATGCGCGCCAAGCTTGCGGCGCTTGATCGTGAAGACGGTGCAGTCCGATCCGAGCTAGCTGCCGCCTACGAGCAACGGTCTCGCTCCGCCCTGGCACAAACTGAGTTGGCGCGGTTACAGCGCAGCGCCGAAAGAGAGCAAACGGCGTTAGACGGGCTCGAGGCGCAGCGCCGGGCATTGGCTGCGCAAGCCATGCTGCCGGGCGCGGAAGTAGAAGTTCTGTCACCGGCTGCGGTGCCGCTCGCGCCGCAGGGGCGCGGACGGCTTTTCTATCTGATCGGCACCCTGCTGGGTTCGATTTCGATCGCGGTGACGGCCGCTTTCGTGGTCGAGATGCTGGATGGGACGGTCCGCAGCTTCGACCAGCTGGCCGGAATGACGCGTACTCTGCCTGCCGGATTCATACCGCGCCTGGGAAGGAAAGACCGGAGTAATCCATCGATGCTCTTCGGGCACGTCCAAGGCGGAATGTTTGAGGAAGCGATGCGCACCGTCATAATTTCGCTCAAGCAATCCAACGGCGGAAAGTTGCCCACCAGTATTCTTGTGACGTCGGCTCACAGCGGAGAAGGCAAGTCGCTGGTCGCCAGATCGCTGGCAATCGAACTCGCGGCCAGCGGAAGCCCGGTGTTGCTTGTTGATGGCGACCTCCGGCGCGGAAATCTCGACTCGCTTTTCAAATCGGGGCTAAAGCATGGATTGAATGAGCTCCTGTGCGGACAGGCTGGAATCCAGGAGGTCATCTACCACCATCCAAGCGGCATCGACTTCATCCCGGCTGGCAATCGCAGTTTTCGTCGACGCGCCAGTTTGACTGATGTGGCTGACATCATCGAGATGGCCCGCGCGAACGGCCAAACCGTTGTCTTCGACAGCGCTCCCGTACTCGCCTCAACCGATACGGTGCACCTGGCTGCGCTAGCAGAGCAAACGTTAGTCGTAGTCAGATGGGCAAAGACCAGCCGCCGCGCCCTCGCACTCAGTCTACAGCATCTGAAAAATTCACGAAATCCCGAAATTCCGCTTGTCATAAATAGCGTTAATCCAAAAAAACACGCCCAATACAACTTCAGTGACTCAGAGTTATTTGTGAGATCTCTGATGAAATACTACAGCTACAAAACATAGCCTTGAATATAACTGGATGATTTACCGTGCACTGGCAGTAACTGTATCTGAGGATGCGAAAATGAGTGGACCAGAAGTCTTGTGTGCCGGCTTCATAGGCAGGGATGGAGCCAACGCGTCCGAACGGTTCTGCCCCAAACTTGCATCAAGGCTCCGAAGTCCCACTCGGTCCCTGGTGATTCGACGAGGTATTCGAACTGCTGGGCAATGGACTGGGTTGATAGGCGAAGCTCGCCTTTCCCGCTCGATATCAGCTTCTCGAAGCCTTCATGCCGACGATTTCATTTGGGGGGAGAATTATGGGTAACGCAGCGAAAAATAACGGTAAAGTTGCACTAATTACCGGCGTAACAGGCCAAGACGGAGCATATTTGGCCGAAATGCTGTTGGAAAAGGGCTATATTGTTCACGGCATCAAACGGCGCTCATCGTCCTTCAACACCACTCGTATTGAGCATCTCTACGAGGATCCCCACGTCGAGAATCCTCGCTTTATCCTGCATTTCGGGGACATGACTGATTCAACGAATCTGATCCGGATCGTTCAGGAAACCCAGCCTGACGAGATCTACAATCTTGCCGCACAAAGCCACGTTCAGGTCTCTTTCGAGACGCCGGAATATACATCCAACGCGGATGGAACTGGCACCCTCCGGCTGCTTGAAGCCATTCGTCTCTTAGGTCTGACCAAGAAGACACGCTTCTATCAAGCGTCGACCTCCGAACTCTACGGCAAAGTTCAGGAGGTTCCCCAGAGCGAGACGACGCCGTTCTATCCTCGCTCGCCCTACGCGGCTGCTAAACTCTATGCCTATTGGATCGTTGTCAATTATCGCGAGGCCTATGGCATGCATGCCTCGAATGGCATTTTGTTCAATCACGAAAGTCCGATTCGCGGAGAGACATTCGTGACGCGCAAGATCACCCGGGCGGCTGCGGCTATCCATCTTGGTCTCCAGGACCGGCTCTACCTTGGCAACTTGAATGCCAAACGCGACTGGGGGCATGCGCGGGAATATGTCCGCGGCATGTGGCTGATGTTGCAGCAGGAAGAACCGGAGGACTATGTTCTTGCGACCGGCGAAACCCACTCGGTTCGCTCCTTTGTCGAAAAGGCCTTTGCCAAAGTGGGCATGCCGATTGCTTGGCGTGGCGAAGGTGTTGAGGAAAAGGGATACGACAAGATATCGGGTCATTGCGTGGTGGAGGTCGATCCAGCTTACTTCCGCCCGACTGAAGTTGATCTTCTGATTGGCGATCCAACCAAGGCGTATACCAAGCTTGGCTGGAAACATGAGACCAGTCTTGATCAGCTGGTTGCGGAAATGGTTCGCGAGGACCTGAAAGTGATGGCGCGAAATGTTCCGTCGATAGGTGTGAACAAGGGCTTGGCCTATGCCTGAGATGATCTACAGCGTTGCTGGAAAAAAGGTCTATGTCGCGGGCCACCGCGGCATGGTGGGCTCTGCGATCGTGCGACGTCTCGCTTCCGAGGACTGCGAGATTTTGACGGCCACGCGCGCCGAGGTCGATCTGAGACGGCAGGAACAGGTGGAGGCCTGGATGGATAAAAACCGTCCCGACGCTGTCTTCCTGGCCGCCGCGAGGGTCGGCGGTATTCTCGCGAACGCTACCTATCCGGCTGATTTCCTATACGACAACATGATCCTCCAAGCGAACGTCATTCATGCAGCTCATAGAACTCGCGTCGAAAAGCTGATGTTTCTCGGCTCCTCCTGCATCTATCCGAAATTCGCCGATCAGCCGATCGTTGAAGAGGCACTTCTGACCGGATCGCTTGAGCCTACGAACGAATGGTATGCGATCGCCAAAATTGCCGGATTGAAGCTCTGCCATGCCTATCGCAAACAGCACGGGAGAGATTTCATCTCGGCCATGCCTACCAACCTCTATGGTCCAGGCGACAATTTTGATCTCGAGTCGAGCCATGTCATGCCGGCCCTGATACGCAAGGCGCATGAGGCCAAGATTCACCAGCAGCAGGAAATATGCATCTGGGGCACTGGCACGCCAAGGCGCGAATTCCTGCATGTTGACGACTGCGCCGACGCGTGCGTCCACCTCATGAAAACCTATTCGGCCGAAAGTCATGTGAATGTCGGTTCCGGCGAAGATATCACCGTCCTCGAATTGGCGCATCTCGTCTCCATGGTTGTCGGTTTCGAAGGCAAAATTACGCACGACCCGACAAAACCGGATGGCACGCCACGCAAACTCATGAGCGCCGACAAACTCCGCACTCTCGGCTGGTCATCTAAGATAGGGCTGAAAGAGGGGATCGCAGACGCCTACCGCTTCTTCCTGAACGGGCGTTATTTCGAACGAAGCAACGGGGTGCCACGCGATAGCAGCGCTGGAAATGCTCCCAGGTGGAATCGCGCTCAATAATTCCTGCGCAGAGGCACGCCCGCCGCGATATTCGTCATAGACGATTTTGGGTAGCATGATCGGCCTCGAAGGCATTGTTCGGACATTTGACGTGCCGATGCGCGAGATCTCCAGCACATTTGACTTCGGCCTTCAGTTCCAAAATCACGATCCCATAAGTCGGTGCCTTGTCGATGTTGATGACAGTTGGCTGTTCCCAATCCCTCAAACCGTTCAAGCTTGCCGAGGAATCTGACCCGGCCAGATCCATTTTACGCCGGCACAGTCCGATACGAGAAGAAAAGTTCAGCCTGAGCAATAAAAGATGGACTCGGTCGGCAAGTATCCAGCTTTTGTTAATCCTTTGCGTCAGATGATAAGACGTTGCAGCCGAGCGTTGTCTCCCAAGAACGATCTCGTTTCAGCTGAGCAACCGAAAGCCTATTCGCGCTGCACGAATGATTTGAGGCAGCTTTTGCTCACTATCCCTGAGAAAGCCCGATGACGGTGCCTGCCTCTTTCTTGTCGTTCGTGAAAAAGGCCTCATGCAGGAACTTAGTCCATTTCCGCGCCAAGACCGAAATCGCTCGGATCCCCACGCGCCAGATGCCAACTCCGTCGGTCCTGAACGGCTCGAACTGATGCTGTTGCCGCGGCACAAACGCAAGGCCGTGGCGGGCGCGGCAAGCGATTTGGACGCGCTTTGGGGGTCGCTGAGGTGCAACGATGGCATCGTGTCCCCTTATCCAGGCAATTCGGATATCGGAGGGTAGTCGTGTCGCTGCTTGCCCGCCTTCTGGTTCTCATCCTCATTCTTCTGCCCACGACCGTATTGGCGGGGAGCGACGACTGGCAGGTTGCAAAGGCCACCAGCCAGGTAAAATACACGGTGGATCTCTCGAACTGGATGGATCTACACACCGGCGATATCGTTCCAAACAGGGCCTGGATATCGACAGGCCCGCGCGGACGCGCTCAACTTGCGCGCGGAGTCGAGAGCATTGGCTTCCAGCCAAACACGATGGCTTCCATTACGACGACCTCCAGCCTCCTCACATCGCGCAAGACCGAAGTCCGTCAACAGATCGGTACCCTGTATCTTGAGATAGAAAGGCGCAGCCAGCCCCATACGACCGTTCAGACGCCGTACCTTGCCGCTGTTGTCAAAGGGACCATCTTCCACGTCAGCGTCGGAAAAACAGCGGCCTCCGTTTCGGTTGACCGAGGATTGGTTCAGGTAACGTCCTTTGCCAGCGGTCAACAAGCAAATGTGGGGCCGCATCAGACTGCTTCTGTCAACCGCAATGCCGGCATGACGGTCTCCGGGCAAGTGTCGGTACCGTCTATAACCTCCGTCGCCCCCTCGGTGGCAAATGTGCCGGCATTGGGTACGACCGCGCTGTCCGGGCAAGACGCCGAGACCGAAAGCACAAACAGGTCGGCCCAAGCTGGCGCTGCCGGCGACGGCGGTGGCAATGGCAATGCCAGCGGCCACAACAATAGCGGCTCCGGAAACAGCAGCGGAGGAGGTCACGGCAGCGGCGGGAACAGTAGTGGCAACGGGAATGCCAATGCCGGAAACAGCGGCGACAATGGAAACTCGAGTGGCAACTCGGGCAACGGCGGCAACAATGGAAAAGCAAACGGGAACGCCGGAAACAACAGGGGGAATGGAAACGACAACACCGGCAACGACGGCGGGAATGGCAACAGTGGGAATAACGGCGGGAACGGGAACGGGAACGGGAACGGGAACGGGAACGGGAACGCCAAGAGTGGCAAA
This sequence comes from Rhizobium sp., assembly GCA_039593415.1. Classification (GTDB taxonomy): domain Bacteria; phylum Pseudomonadota; class Alphaproteobacteria; order Rhizobiales; family Rhizobiaceae; genus Rhizobium. The sequence goes on from JBCNPI010000072.1 coordinate 6,809, forward strand.
AAGTGAAGAACGTCAATCGCTCTCTGTCACGTCTTTGCAGGGGTAATCCTGGAACGATCCTGCTCAGAGCTTTACTCGTCCTTGCGATCTTTGCATTTCCAGTCATCGGGCCTCAACTTGACCCCGTCATCCGGCTGAACGAGGCGTTGGTTGCTAAACGGTTCGAATGGGCGCCCCGCCAGGCTTCGGGGCGGATCGCATTCATCGCCATAGACAAACACACTCTTGATGAAGTTGGTGTCTGGCCATGGCCGAGGAGCATCTATGGAAAAGTCCTGGATAAGTTATACGGCGCCGACGCCGGGGACATCTTTATCGATATCGACTTTTCGACGCCTTCAACTACGTCGGAAGACGCGCTTTTCGCGGCAGCTCTAGCAAAGGTCGGCGGCGGCGTTCTGCTGCCGATTTTCCGACAGCGGAAAACGGCGTCGTCTTCCGAGACCGAAATTTCGCAGCCGATTCCGCAATTGCTTGTCAATGCCTGGCCTGTTTTCGCCAACGTCGCGGTGGATGCGGACGGTCTGGTTCGGCGGTTCGATCTCGGCAGTGACTTCGAGGGAAGGCCAACCCCGTCTGTAGCCTCGGCCTTATCCGGCGGGTCCAGGATATCTGGCAGCCAATTGATCGATTTCTCGATCCTGCCGAAGAGCATGCCGACATACTCATTGGCCGACGTTATCGAGGGGAAAGTTGGAACGGAGCAACTCGCAGGCCGCTCCATCATCGTTGGAGCATCCGCGGCTGAGCTGAAGGACACTTTCAGCGTACCGGTTTACGGTGAATTGGCCGGTCCACTGATCCATGTTCTCGCCACAGAGACACAACTGCAGAACCGCAGCCTGCGACAAATCCATCAAATTCCGTTCGATCTTTTATTTGCCGCCGTCTTGGTTTTGGGCGTGTTTTATTTTCGTTCCGTGGGCATGGGAAAGACTACGCTTGCTGTTGCCGCCCTGGGATTCGGCTGTGAAGCTGCGGCTTTCATCCTGCAGAAAGACCTGGCAATCATTAGCGGAACGATCGTTCCCTGGGCACTCCTGGCACTCGCCTGGGTTCTTGCTTTGAATGAGCGGATAGACCTTCGGGAAATGATTGCCGCCATTGCCAATGTCGATGCTCGAAATTCCCGCCGGTTGATGAGGAGCATCATAGCCGACAGTTCCGATGGCATCATCGCATTCGATGCCGATCTCAGAATTACGGAAATCAGCGATTCCGCAAAGTCGATTCTGGGAATTGCCGAGGGCGATAGCCTTTTGGCGATTGAAGAAAATACCGTCTCACAGGCGGTTAGCGAGATTGTTGGCCACAATGATCCGCAGCGGATGGGGGTAAAATCCACGACGGTCGAATTCCTAAAGCCTCTGGAAGGAACGCCCGCAGCCTACGAAGCCCTGATAACTCTTTCGCCCGTTGAGACGATCGGCCGCCGTTCCACAAAAGCCTTCGCCGGGTGCATCATCATTCGGGATATCACTGCCAGAAAGCTCTACGAAGACGGGCTAAAGCGGATGTCCGAGCAGGACGAATTGACGGGCTTGCTGAACCGCCGGGAATTTCTCGCGCGAATTGAAGGACGAAACGGCATCATTGCCCTGCTCGACATAGAACGCTTCACAAGCATATGCACCACGCTCGGAAGGGAGATTGGCGATGCGCTTTTGAAAGCTGTCGCATCCCGACTGGCTGGTGCCCTGCCCGATGCAATGCTTGCCCGCATCGACGGTGATCTGTTTGCAGTCCTTTCGGGGGAAGAAGAGGAGGAGACCGAAAATCTTGCCGAACGGCTCCTGCAGCTCTTTGAGGAACCTGTTGCGTTTAATGGAATATCGACGCCAGTCGGAATTCGGCTGGGTCTTGCCCGATGTGGGCTGGTGAGTGGTGAAAACTCTTTACGCGCGGCTGAATCCGCGCTGGACATTGCAAAGAGATCATCGGCGCAGTGGAAAGCCTTCGATCCGGAAATGGCTCTTCATCAAGTTCGCACCAGACGTTTGGAAGCGGAAATGCGCGCTGCGCTCCAGGATAATCAGTTCTTCTTGGTGTTTCAGCCACAGATAGATTTGGCAACTCAACGCTTTGTGGGAGCAGAAGCGCTTTTGCGATGGCAGCATCCTGAACTTGGCCTGATATCGCCAGCGGAATTTGTGCCGATCGCGGAATCGTCGGGGCAAATCTGCGAAATCGGGCGATGGGTGCTTATGCAATCCTGTGCGGAAGCAGCACGGTGGTCGCACGGTGTCGTCTCCGTCAACGTGTCCGCCATACAGTTCGAGCGTACCGACCTGGAAGCAGACGTCCTTCATGCGCTGCACCAGAGCGGTTTGGCCGCTTCCAGACTATGCCTCGAGCTCACGGAATCGGCCTTCATCAACGATGGAGGACGCTCCATCATCAAGATGGTCGGACTTCGCGCGGCGGGCGTCACCTTGGCTCTCGATGACTTTGGAACCGGCTATTCTTCGATGAGCTATCTTGCCGATCTGCCGCTCGACAAGCTGAAAATCGACCAATCCTTTGTTCGAAAAATGGTTGACGAGCCGGGCGTCCGCGAGATCGTGAAGGCCATCGTGTCAATGGGACACGGCCTCGGTCTGGAAATTATTGCAGAGGGCATAGAGGGCGAAAAGGAAAAGGAGGCCCTCTGCCGGCTTCAATGCGAAACTGGTCAAGGCTATCTATTTAGCAAGCCGCAACGCGCGGAGGACATGCTGCAGCAATATGGGCTCCTAGCGCCCACGCTGCCAGGTTTGATTTAGGACGCTTTGCGGGGGCGTATTTCGGTTCATGCGAATAACGCTCGCATAGCTTGTAGCGGATTTAGACTCGATTTCGATGCCGTAACCCTAGAAGCATAGAGGTACTTCACATCAATTCCTTCAGGGTGAGATCCCGGCATGGGTCTCGTTAAACAGCGTCCGGGATGGGAACCTCGACTTCAACGCCGGCCGTCACATGTTCCTGATCGTGGCGAGCGGCTTTCACGGTGAAGGCGACAATGGTCGATTCTTTAGGCGCTCTTGATTGCGCCTTAGGCCAATCGAGATTGTCGTGCACGCGATCCGGCGCTATCTCCGCTTCAATGTCAGCATGCGCGAAGTCGAAGAACTGGTGCTCGAACGCCGCGTCTTCGCGATGACCCGCAGTTGGTTCAAATCAGCGAAGCATGTCACAGGCCTGTCTCCACCCGGCGGCATCACCGCCGGGCGGAAGAAAGTCAAATCAGGACGGAATTCAACAGCCCATGGGCGGCGGTGATAAGTTCACCACTGCCACAGACCAACTCACTCAACCGGCTTGATCGAGGCGACGATTGCCTTGACTTCGGCATCGTGCTTATCCTCTTCCCCCTTGTCCCCCCAGTACGTCACAACGAGAGCGTTGTCGGCGCTTACCTGTACGATGAGCAAGCCTATGCTGACTGGACCGTTTTCATCCTTACCATCCCACTCCAGGGTAGCCATCTGCATACCGTTGACGTCGGTAGCGGGCGTCTCCTTTTGAGTAGAGGGGTCGATGGTCACTTTGTTTTTTGCGAGAAAATCGATCGCACCGGTAACAACTTTCTCCATGGATTTGCCGCTGGCGACCTCGGCTGAAAGGTAGACCGCGGAATCGTCCGAGGTTCCCTGGACGCCGCCGTCGGTTTCCTCCGGCTTCCAGCTATCCGGAATGGTGATACTTGCGACGGGCTTGTCACCGGGAAACGTCAAGGTCGCACCGCGCGCCATGAGAGGAAACGTTAATGCAAACAAAGCCAATACGATAATTTTCTTCATAATAGAATCCTTAGAGCTCAACGCCGATATACAGGACGGCTATGAGACTTCTAAATACAACATATTAAGATCATCACCACTCTGCGAACAAAGGAGCGAGCTTAAATGAAACAATCCCGATCGAGATGTACTTCCATTACTGGCGCGATCTGCCATGGATCAATCTCCAGTCGCAGGCCTCAACTTTATATCCGATAATCGAGGAAGGATAGTTCGGTCGCGAATGTTAATTTCGTACTATATTCATCCCAATTACCATTCGCGATAGCGCGAGTTGGTGGGAAGTAGCAGAGAATTTCATACGCCTGCCCGCCCCTGACCGGGCCAACGTCGGGCAAAAGCGACAACTCTCGACCTCAGCCATCGGCGCGCAGACGCAATCAAGAAAATCCTTGCGGTAACCTTCACAGTTGCGCCTGATCGTCTCTTTGCGGTCGGCATCGACGGAATTTCCCCGATTGCCGGCTTAGAATCGGAAACAGCCGATAAAAGCTCCATCGGTGCGTTTATCGCCTGCTCCTTCTTATCATCCTGGCTTATCATCCTGGCAGCAAGTGGCGCCGCCGCCAGGTGGCTGGGGAATCGCCGATACGCTTGCGAAAGAACCTGGAAAAATAGGCCGGGTCCTCGAAGCCGATCTCACGACCGATATCCTCCACCGGTCGGACAGTAAACATTAAGAGACGCTTCGCCTCGAGCAAGCGCCGCTCTAACAGCAACTCTTTAATAGACTGTCCGAAGACTTCGCGGGCTGCCTTGTCCAGGAGATGCGGTGTGGTTGCAAGCAGCTCCGCATATGCGCCGACCGGCCAATTCTTTTTGAAATGGAGATCGACCTGGCGGCGCAGCGCGAGGCCGAGCGAAACGGTTGCCGAGGCGGACGGCAACGGCAAGCTGCCGCCAATACGCCCCATCAGGGACAATACGACGCCGATCAAGCCGCCCAGGACCTTTTCGCCTTCGGCTCCCCGCTCTCGATATTCTTCGACAATCATGTCGAGAAGCGTGCGAAGCTTTGACCATGCCGGATCCAATGGTTGACCGGTTAGGAAAATCGGCGAGTCGAGACCAAGATCCGCCTGTGGCGCGAGCGTCTTCAACATGTCGTCGGAAACCGAGACCACAATGGCATCCGATGTATCCTCGACATCAAACCCATGCACGACGTTGCTGGGGACAAAGCTGATCGCCGGGGCGGAAAAATTCCAAGTCTCATCCTCGATTCGATATGTTCCGCCGCCCTGCACCCAACAGGTGATCTGCCCCATCATCGGATGCAGATGCGGCGCAACATGGCCGAAATGCAGGGTCTTCCGGGCCATGACAGTCTCGACATGCAGGAATCCGACATCGAGCGAGCGGCTCGGCTCGCCATAAACAAAGAAATTCGGGATCTCGCTTCGCGTGACCATAGCGGAAAAAGTACAAGCGAATTGCCATCTTTGTCCATGGTTATCCGAAGAGTAGAAACTTAACATGTGTAATTATTGCATAGGGAGGAAGTCATATGCACTCTGAGGATTTTCGCTCCGACGGCACCCGTCCTTTTACCGGCCAGGAATATCTGGAAAGCCTGCGAGACGGCCGTGAAGTCTATATAAACGGCGAACGCATTGCCGATGTGACGGCACACCCGTCGATGCGCAACTCTGCTCGCTCGATTGCGCGCATGTACGATGCGCTTCATGACGAGAAGACGAGGGATCGCCTGACCTCGCCAACCGACACCGGCAACGGTGGCTATACTCACAAGTATTTCCGGGTGGCCAAGTCGTCGGCTGAGCTTGTCGCTCAGCAGGGTGCGATCGCCGATTGGGCGCGCATGTCCTATGGGTGGATGGGTCGCACTGCCGATTACAAGGCGGCCCTCATGAACACGCTCGGCGCCAATGCCGACTGGTACGGTCCGTTCAAGGACAACGCGCTATCCTGGTACAAGCGCGCCCAGGAATCCGTGCTTTTCATGAATCACGCGATCGTCAATCCTCCGATCGATCGCCACAAGCCGGCCGATGCCGTCAAGGATGTCTTCGTCCACATCACCAAAGAAACCGACGGCGGCATCTATGTCTCCGGCGCAAAGGTGGTGGCAACGTCTTCGGCTCTGACCCACTACAATTTCCTTGCCCAGAGCTCGGCGACCGTCACTGAGGACCCGTCGCTCTCGGTCATGTTCATCGTTCCCATGAATGCTCCGGGGATCAAGATGTTCTGCCGCGTCTCCTATGAGCAGACCGCCAATACGGTGGGACATCCCTTCGACTATCCGCTGTCGTCGCGTTTCGACGAGAACGACGCGATCCTGGTGCTCGATAATGTCTTCGTGCCCTGGGAGGACGTGCTCGTGCTGCGCGATGCGGCAAAGATCCTCTCCTTCCATCCGGCTTCCGGCTTCATGCACGGCTATTGCTTCCAGGGCTGCACGCGTTTCGCCGTCAAGCTCGATTTCATCGCCGGACTGCTCGCGAAGGCTTTGCGTGCGACAGGCGGCGACGCCTTCCGCGGCAATCAGGCAGCGCTCGGCGAGGTCATCGCGCTTCGCCACATGTTCTGGTCCTTTTCCAATGCCATGGCTTGCAATCCGCAGCCTTGGGCCGATGGTGCGGTATTGCCGAATATGGAGGCCGCGCTTTCCTACCGCACCTTCATGTCGGAGGCCTATCCGCGTGTCATCGAAACGGTACGCAAGGTCGTCGCGTCCGGTCTTATTTATCTGCCCTCCTCCGCTAAGGATTTCGGCAATCCGGAGATCGACCGTTACCTTGCCCAATATGTGCGCGGTTCCAACGACATGGGCCATATCGAACGCATCAAGATCATGAAGCTGCTCTGGGATGCCACCGGCACCGAGTTCGGCGGGCGGCATGCTCTCTACGAACTCAACTACGCAGGCGCACCCGAGGAAGTCCGCCTGCAGGTACTGAAGGGTGCTGAGCGCGGTGGGCGGCTGAAGGAGATGGAAGCGCTCGTCGATCGGTGCATGAGCGATTACGATGAGAACGGCTGGACCGGAGACACCTGGCTGCCGCCGCTTGGGCAGACCTCCCCCGTCCGCAATGCCGCCGAATGAGGCTGTTGCCATGGAGGAGCAACTCTCGAAAACCGAATTCCGTAATGCCATGGCCAGGGTCTGTGCACCGGTCAACGTGATCACCACCAACGGCCCAGCCGGCCGCGGCGGCTTTACCGCGACGGCCATGTGCAGCGTCACCGATGAGCCGCCGACACTGCTGGTCTGCATGAACAGCCGCTCGGCGCAGACAAGCCTCTTCCTCGATAATCGCCGCTTCTGCGTTAATGTCCTGACGCAAGAGCACAAGGAGCTGGCCGGCTATTTTGCCGGCCAGCGCGCCGACATGGAGGAGCGCTATGCCGCAGCGGAATGGATCAACTTCCGCTCCGGCAGCCAGGCCCTCTCCGATGCCATCGTCTCCTTCGATTGCCGCCTGACGGAAGCGCGCCTCGTCGGCACGCACCATATCTTCATCGGTGAAGTCATGGATATCCGCAGCCGCAAGGACGGACATGCGCTGCTCTATTTCGATCGAAACTATGTGCATGTGCCGACACAGACGGGCAGCTTCGGCGGCTAGGTGCGGCATCAACAGCATCGATATTCGCAAGAAGACAGGGTGCCGACGACAGTGCGGCACCCTATTTGCATGCGAACGTCATTCGTCAGAGCTGTATCCAAGCCGTCTTCAGATCGACATATTTATCGAGCGCATGCAGCGATTTGTCATGGCCGTTGCCGGATTGCCTGACGCCGCCGAGTGGTACGCTGTTATCGGCGCCGCCATAGGTGTTGACATGCACCACGCCGGCGCGGATTCCGCGAACCATACGATGAGCGCGCGACAAGTTCGTTGTCCAGACGGCCGAGGCAAGGCCGTATTCGGTGGCGTTGGCGATCTCAAGTGCTTCGGCTTCCGTTGCGAAGGGGATGATCGATAGGATCGGCCCGAAGACCTCTTCCCGCGCCAGGGTCATGGATGACGTCACGTCGAATACGGCGGGCCGCATATAGTAGCCACCTGTCTCTTCCAGGATACGCGAGCCGCCGGTGCGCAGCGATGCGCCTTCAGACATTGCCTGAGAGATATAGCCGAGGTCCTTCTTCAGCTGGACCTCGCTGGAAATAGCCCCGGCTTCCGTCGTCAATTGCAGGGGATCGCCAACCGTCATGCTCTCGGCGATGCGGGCGACCTTCTCCGAGAAGGCTTCATGGATTGACTTCTCGACGAGCAGACGGGAGCCGGCAACGCAGACCTGGCCGGAATTGCGAAATATGCCATAGGCGGAGACCTTGGCCGCCTGTTCGAGATCGGGCGCATCGGCGAAGACGATGTTTGGCGACTTGCCGCCAAGCTCCAGATAGACGCGCTTCAAATTCGAGCGCGCCGAATAATCCAGAAGCCGCCGTCCGACGGGGCCGGAGCCGGTGAAGGCGAGCACATCGATATCCATGTGCAATCCCAGCGCTTCCCCGCAGATGGCACCACGCCCGGTCAAAACGTTCAAGACGCCTTCAGGCAATCCCGCTTCGGCGCAAATTTCGGCAAGCTTCAGCAGCGTCAGCGAGGCGCCCTCGGCGGGCTTCAGCACGACGGAATTGCCGGCTGCAAGCGCCGGGGCAATCTTCCATGCGCCGATCATCAGCGGGAAATTCCATGGCACGATGGCAGCGACGATGCCGATGGCCTCGCGATGGATGAGCCCGAGAATATTGTCGGCCGTCGGCGCGATCTCGCCATAGACCTTGTCGATCGCCTCGGCATAATAACGGAACGTGCCGGCGGCGCTGCCGGGCTCGGCCTTCAGCGCCATCGAGATTTCCGTGCCGTTGTCGCGTACGCCGAGCACGGCGAGCTCGAGTGCGTTCTTCTCGATCAGCTCGGCAATCTTCAGCAGCACCTTCTTGCGTTCGGCCGGCGCCGCTTTCGACCAGCCGCCTCTTTCGAAGGCATGGCGCGCGGCCGTGACCGCCAGATCGACATCCTCCGTGCCGGCATCGGCAATCGTGGTCAGCCTTGTTCCGTCGATCGGTGAAATGACGTCCATCGCAGCACCGCTGACCGGTTGGCGCCATGCGCCGCCGATGAACAATGCCTGCGGGGAAACGGATAGTGTCCGGAGCTGGTCGATCTTGTCCTGCATCTCATCTTCTCACAAAGAGGTGGCGAGTCTTCCCCGCCACCGTGATTGGAACTGGTTCAAGCTTCCTGGCCGGCGCCGAGGCGGGCATAGCCTGCCGCATCGGCCGACTTCAGGCGAGCCGCCGCGATGAAGCCGATGATACCTGCAATCAGCACAAGCCCCGGCAGCAACACGGCCAGCGTACCATTGGCACCCGCGATCGCGCCGAAATTCGCCGAGATATAATAGACGAGTGCCAGCAGAATGAGTCCCGTTACGATCGGCAGCACCTTGATCGCCAGAACATTACGTTCGAGTCCCGGATTGCGGCTGAAGAACACGACGATCGAGAAGGCCGTGAACGCCATCAGCAGGATGATCGCGAGCGTGGCCACATTCGTGAGCCAGGAGAAGAGTGCCAGTACCGGGTCCTGACCCGTGACCGCGAAGAGCGAGACGACAAGCACGGCGATGACGGTCTGGATGATCGAGCCGACGTGCGGGCTCTGGAAGACCGGATGCGTGACACCGACCGACTTCGGCAGCAGGCCTTCGCGACCGGCGACATAGATGTAGCGCGCCACACCATTGTGGAAGGCAAGGATGCCGGCAAACAGGCTGGTGATGAAGAGCACGCTCATCACGACGGTAATCCAGTGGCCGACATAGCGCTCTGCAAGGCCGAAGAGGAAGGTCGTGGGATCGGCGAGACCCTGCAATGCCGGAACGAGCTTATCGACGCCGGCGCCGATTACCATCAGCCAGGAGGTCAGCATATAAAAGAGGCCAATGATGACAACGGAAATATAGGTCGCGCGCGGCACGGTCTTTTCCGGCTCGCGAGCCTCTTCGCTGTAAATGGTCGTCGCTTCGAAGCCGATGAACGCAGCGAAGCAGAACAGGAGGCCGATCGCCGGCGTCCCGCTCCAGAAGGCTGTTGGCGTGAACGGTGCAGCGGAAAGACCCGCATCGCCACCCTTGGCGAAGATCGCAGCGTCGATGACAAGGACGACAAGATATTCGAGAATGACAAGCACCGTCAGCACCTTGGCCGAAAGATCGACACGGCGGTAGCCGAAAACGGCGACAAAGGCGACGCCGATAAAGCTCCAGACCCACCAGGGAAGTTCGAGACCGAGCTGCTCGGCAAAGAAACCCTTGGTCGCCGCACCAAAAAGCCCGAGAACGCCGACTTGCATGGCGTTATAGGCCAGAATGGCGATCAAGGCTGCGGCACCGCCCATCAAGCCGCCAAGACCCTGGGCCGTATAGGCATAGAAGGCGCCGGCATTGCGGATATGACGCGCCATGGCGACATAGCCGACCGAAAACAGCAGCAGAATACCCGTTACCAGCAGGAAGGTCAGCGGTATGCCCGGCCCGTTGCCGAGCATCATCGAGAGCGGCACGCCGCCGGCAACGGCCGTCAGCGGCGCGGCAGCCGAAACGACGAGAAAAGTCACGGCACCGACGCCGAGACTGTTTTTGCGCAGCTGATTTTCAGCCGGACTTTGCGAATTTTGCGTGTTCATTTGCGTTCGTTCCCCTTGTTTAAGAACATCCGATCATCGCCGCGATTGCACGCGCGCGACCTCCACCAAAAACCGGACTGGCGAGCGGGGCTTATGCTCTTGTTGATTTAGCCGCTGCCAGCGCATATGGTTCAATATGTGAACCACAGCTTCAAATATAGACTTGCAAACATCGCCGGCCTCTGTCAAGTTATTTCGCATGTTAAGTATCTTGGGTCGCTGCTATCGTGCCGCGGCGCAAGGTCAGCAAGCTGATTTGATGGAAAGCGTCGGCTGGGCGCACAGAGATCAGGACCTGACCAACCCAGGAGGAGGAATGATGAGCACGATCGGAAAGGCACTGGCATTGCTGGATACCCTGTCACGGCTGGAGAAGGAGGCGGGTCTGACCGACATCGCCCGCCAATGCGCACTGGACAAGGCGACGGCACGACGCTTTCTCGTGGAGCTGGAAAAGCACGGCTTCGTGGAGCAGGATCCAGATACGCGCCGCTACCGCATCGGTTCGGGACCGGTCCGCCTCGCCCGTATCCGGGAAGCGCGCTTTCCTTTCCTGCGGGTCGCCATCCCCTTCATAAAGACGCTCGCTGAGCTATCGACAGAGACCGTGCATCTCTCCGAATTCTCAGGCGGACAGCTTTCGACCATACATGTCGAAGACTCGCCCCGCGCGCACAGAATCACCGTCGATGTCGGCAGCCTCCTGCCCTTTCATGCCACCGCGTCCGGTCTTGCCTTTCTGGCTTTCTGTCCACGGGTAGAAATCGACGAAGCGCTTAAAAAGCCGCTCGAAAAGTTTACCGACTACACCGTCACCGATCCCCAATTGCTGCGTACAATGCTCGATGAAACCGCAGCACGGGGCTTTTCCATCATTGACCAAGGCCTGGAGGCAGGCGTCATCAGCACGGCCGCGCCGGTGCGCACGCCAGGCGGCCGCCCGATTGGCTGTGTCGCGATCGCGGCTCCGCTCTCACGCACCAACACGGCCGCCATTCACGAATTCGGCGTACAGGCTGCGGCCGCGGCCAACGCGATCTCAGAAAAATATTACGGGTCGGAAAGACCCATGGGAACCATTGCGAAACTCAGGAGGACGGATTGATGAGCCCAGAGGCTCCCTCACCAAGGATACTTGTCATCGGAACGGGTGATACCAAATGCGACGAACTGCAATTCATGGCATCTGTCATCTCTGAAGCCGGCGGCCGGCCAGTCATGATGGATGTCAGCATTCTCAGCGATCCGCCCTATAATCCGGACTATTCCAAGCATGACATCGCCAAGGCTGCGGGAACCACGATTACGGCGATTGCTGGAAGCGGCGATGAAAACAGCGCCATGGCAGCTATGGCCAAGGGTGCGTCGGCCCTGACCCTCCACCTCTATGAAGAGGGACTCGTCGACGGCGTCATCGTGCTCGGCGGCTCCATGGGAACGGATCTAGCGCTCGATGTCGCCGCAGTCCTGCCGCTCGGCGTCCCGAAATTCGTGGTTTCGACGATTGCCTATTCCCATCTCATTCCGCCGGAACGCATTGCGCCCGACCTGATGATGATCCTGTGGGCCGGCGGCCTCTACGGTCTCAACAGCATCTGCCGCTCCGTACTCTCGCAGGCCTGCGGCGCAGTGGTTGGAGCAGCAAGGCACGGCGCAAAGCCCGATCGCGAACGGCCGCTCGTCGGCATGACTTCACTTGGCTCGTCCTGCCTGAAATATATGAAGTATCTGCGGCCAGAGCTGGAAAAGCGCGGCTACGACGTCGCCGTCTTCCATTCCACCGGCATGGGCGGCCGCGCCTATGAAGCGATTGCCTCGAAGGGGGATTTTGCCGCCGTCTTCGACTTCTGCATCCAGGAAGTCAGCAATCATCACTATAGCAGCGTCGTTACCTCCGGGCCGGACAGACTCGAGAATGCCGGACGTGCCGGCATTCCGCAGCTCGTCGCCCCCGGGGCGGTCGACATGGTCGATCTGCAGGCGTGGCAAGAGCCGCCCGGTATTTTTGCCGATCGCCCCTATCATGCCCACAACCGGCTGATCGGATCGGTGACGACATCTCCGGAATGCCGGCGCGAAGTCGCGCGGCTGATAGGGGAAAAGCTGAAGCGCGCAGAAGCCAAGGTCGCCTTCCTCCTGCCGACCGAGGGCGTGCAGGAATGGGACAAGCCGGATGAACCTCTGCATGATCCAGAGGGCCTTGACGCCTTCATCGACGAGATGCGCCGCTCCGTTCCGCCGTCCGTCATTCTGCAGGAGGTCGCTGCCCACATCAACGCGCCGGCCTTTTCGGCGGCGGCGCTCGCCATCTTCGATCAATGGGTGGCCGAAGGCGTCATTCCGGAGGGACGGCCATGACGCAGGACCGCGCGCTTATCCTCGATTTCGGCGGCGTCGTCACACGCACCCTGTTCGAAACCCATGATATCACCGAGCGTACGCTTGGCCTTCCCAAGGGATCGCTGACCTGGCTCGGACCGTTCGATACGACGACGGACCCGCTCTGGGTCGCCATGCAGAACCGGGAGATCACCGAACGCGACTACTGGCTCACGCGAGCAGGCGAAGTCGGCAAGATGGTCGGTGAAAACTGGACCGACATGCAGACCTTCGTGCGCCGGGCGCGCGGCGCGGAGCCGGAGCTGGTTCTTCGCCCGGAAGCGCGCGATGCCATCTCGCGCGCCAAGAAAGCCGGCCTCAAGCTGGCGATCCTATCGAACGAACTCGACCTCTTCTACGGCGTCGAGTTCCGCCAGCGTTTTCCGCTGATCGAGCTTTTCGACGTCATCGTCGATGCCACCTATACGAAGATCCTGAAACCCGATCCGTGCGCCTACGAGCTCGTCCTTGCTGAGCTTAACCTCCCGCGGGGCGCCTGCGTTTTCGTCGACGACCAGAAGAAGAACATCGAGGGTGCCGAAGCCGTGAACCTGCCTCATGTGCATTTCGAGGTAACCCGCCCTGCCGAAAGCTATGCCCGCGCACTTGCGATGCTGGGGCTCTGAACAAGAGGAATATGACATGCGTGAGACCAATTTCATCATCGAAAACAACGCACGCCACCTGTGGCATCCGATGGCCCATCCTGCCGAGATGCAGGCCAATCCCCCGCGCATCGTCAATTCCGGCGAAGGCGTTGAAATTGTCGATATTCACGGTCAGAAGGTGCTGGATGCCGTCGGCGGCCTCTGGAACGTCAATCTCGGCTATTCCTGCGAGCCGGTGAAGAAGGCGATCCGCGAGCAGCTCGACGAACTGCCCTATTATTCGACCTTCCGCGGCACGACGAATTCGCCGC
>JBCNPI010000073.1:0-20367 GCA_039593415.1 Rhizobium sp.
TCGATGTCGATACCATGGCCGATCTCGGCGATGTCGCCGCCGATTTCCGCGCACGTCATGGCCATAGGCTCACGGTTGCGACGAAATATTGGCGGCTGACGCAGCAGTTCTTTTCGAGCCAGCACGGCATCCAGCTCTATCGCATCGTCGAAAGTCTCGGCGCAACCGAAGGCGCGCCGGCTGCGGGCTCGGCCGATATCATCGTCGACATCACCTCCACCGGATCGACACTCAGGGCGAACCACCTGAAGGTCCTGTCAGACGGCATCATTCTACGCTCGGAGGCTTGTCTGGTGCGCGCGCGCAAACCGAGCCATGAAGGCGATCCGATGGTTGAGCGCATCATTTCGGCTGTGCGCAGCGCGCTCTGATTTTTCGAGTATATAGCGGACAAAGGGCCTGCCGGAATTCCGGCAGGCCCTTTGTCTTGGGAGATACGGGGCGCTTAGGCGGCTGCGTAGACACCGCGGCGTGCATCGACCGAATAGACGCCTGCACCGTTGGTGGCGAGCATGACATAGGCGCCGGCGAGCGTGATGTTCTTCAGGAAGTTCACGAAGTTCAGGCCGTTGATCCAGCCGTTGGCGGCAGCCGGGAAGTCCGGAACGTTGACGGTCGGCAGATGGAAGACGACGCCGGTGAATACGCAGAAGAGGGCGAGCAGCCAGCCGACGACGCGGACCTGGAAGCCGATCAGCACGCAGACGCCGGTGACGAATTCAAACGCGCCGGCAAGATAGGTGAGCAGCGTTGCGGCCGGCATGCCGGCGCCGGCGATCATGCCTGCGGTACCCGACGGATCGGTCAGCTTGCCGAAGCCGGCAAAGATGAACATGAAGGCGAGTAGGACGCGCGCCGCAAGAATGACGATGTTGTTGGTATTGGACATGACAGTCTCCAGTAAATTCGGTTTGGGTAACGACAATTTCTGGAGGCAAATATTCGTGATTTGCAGTGAATTGAAAAGATAAACAACTGCGCACAATTAGTTCACAATCATTGAACAGTGAGATTCGTTGATCACTCTTCCCATATAAGTCTTATCGGTTATGGTGACGCCGATTCACTCGTCAAATCATAAGCTTTCAGGAGCAAGCCCATGGCCGATCTGTCGTCCTTTCCGATCACGAAACGCTGGCCTGCCGGTAATCCGGATATCATCCAGCTTTATTCGCTGCCGACGCCGAACGGCGTCAAGGTGTCGATCGCGCTGGAGGAGCTCGGCCTGGCTTATGAGCCCCATCTGATCTCCTTCGGCACCAACGACCAGAAGTCTCCGGAATTCTTGTCGCTGAATCCGAATGGCCGCATCCCTGCGATCATCGATCCCAATGGTCCCGGCGGCAAGCCGATCGGTCTGTTCGAATCCGGCGCGATCCTGGTCTATCTGGCGGAAAAGACAGGCAAGCTCATTCCGAGCGATGCTGCGAGGCGCTACGAGACCTTGGAATGGGTCTTCTTCCAGATGGGCGGCATCGGCCCGATGTTCGGTCAGTTCGGCCATTTCTTCAAATTCGCAGCAGAGAAGGTCGCCAACAACTCCTATCCGGTCGAACGTTATCGCGATGAGGCCAAGCGCCTCCTTGGCGTGCTGGAGAGCCGCCTGCAGGGACGTGAATGGATCATGGGCGATGAATATACCATTGCCGACATCACGACTTTCCCATGGGTTCGCGGCGTCGACGTCTTCTATGGCGGCCGCGAGGTGCTGGAACTCGAAAGCTTCCCCGCGGTCATGGCCTGGCTGGACCGTGCCCTTGCGCGCCCCGCCAGCCAGCGCGGCCTCAGCATTCCGAAGCGGGATTGACTGGGTTGAGCTCGGTAGCTGGCCATGCCCACCGGCAGTCGTTTACTGCCGCGTCGCTAACTGGCTGCCCGGCTCCAGCTTGAAGCGCGGAAACAGGAAGACGCCGACCATGCTGCCGGCATGTTGCGTGTCCGCAGCGACGGATTCACCGACGCAAAAGACCGGCTGGCGATGACTGCCGGCGCCGAGCGTTGTGGTTGAGTAGCAGAAGCTGGACGTGGTCGCCGCGGCCTGTTCGAAAAGATCGAGGATGCGCACCCGATCCTGCAAATCATAGCAATGCATCAGGCTCAGGAGACCGCATTCCGAAGAGCTGAGGCCGTGCAGCATCGTGCTCCATTGGCCGAGCTTGATGATACCGCTTGAAAGATCGCCCATCCATCCCTCGGAAACACAGAACTGCGCCAGGAGATCGGGGTCATGGCCGTCAAACTCCAGCGAGCCGGGAGCGAATGGCATGGAAAAATTGGCTTTGGCAATCTTGAACAACATGATCCCCACAAGAGCGCATGGTCCCTCCCGCGCTTCACTTGAATTCCTTATCTCTTCGGATGGAAAGTCTCCCTGCGTTTCGCGTCGTCGCGCGAGGGCAGAGGTGCACATCCATGAATCCGCTGTCGGCAATGCTTCGGGATGGCGCTCCGATCTATTAAGTCATTTCAAGTAAAAAATCGGGTCAGCGCTGTTTTCCGAGGGCATGGTTATGCCAAGCCGCAGGCTAATTCTGTCCAAAAGAAGTAAAGATTATGTGTATTGCAGCTAATCCCCAAATCGCCGCGCTGCGAGTTATAGGGGCTTTTTAAAAAACGGCAATGGGCAAGTTGCAAAATCTGCAACTCGGCAAAAACTTGCCGGGATTGTGATCATACCACTTCGGCGCAATTAAAAAGGGCGACCCGAGGGCCGCCCTTCGTCAATTCCGGATGTCGGATTGAACAATCGTAATAGGGCTAAGGCCTATCACATCATGTCCATGCCGCCACTTCAGGCCGCTTGACGGCCTGAAGCACTAAAAGTGTATGGGCGAAGCTTTATGGACATTTCTGTGATTAGGCCATTGGCCTATCACATCATGTCCATGCCGCCCATGCCGCCCATGCCGCCCGGCATGCCGGCAGGTGCATCCTTCTTCGGCAGTTCGGCGATCATGGCTTCGGTGGTGATCAGCAGCGAAGCAACCGAAGCTGCGTCCTGCAGAGCCGTGCGAACGACCTTGACCGGATCGACGATGCCCATGGCGATCATGTCGCCGTAGACGCCCGTCTGCGCGTTGTAGCCGAAGTTGTCTTCGTTCTTGTCGAGGATCTTGCCGACAACGATGGAGGCTTCGTCACCAGCGTTTTCAGCAATCTGGCGGCAAGGAGCCTGCAGAGCGCGGCGAACGATGTTGACGCCGGCTTCCTGATCATCGTTTTCACCCTTTACGGTGATCTTGACGGAGGAGCGCAGCAGAGCGGTACCGCCGCCCGGTACGATGCCTTCCTGAACAGCAGCGCGGGTCGCGTTGAGAGCGTCGTCGATGCGGTCCTTCTTTTCCTTGACTTCAACTTCCGTCGAGCCGCCGACGCGGATGACGGCAACGCCACCAGCGAGCTTGGCAAGACGTTCCTGCAGCTTTTCGCGGTCGTAGTCGGAGGTGGTTTCTTCGATCTGAGCCTTGATCTGGGCGACGCGGCCTTCGATGTCGGACTTAGCGCCAGCGCCGTCGACGATCGTGGTGTTTTCCTTGGAGATCGAAACCTTCTTGGAACGGCCGAGCATGTCGAGCGTAACCGACTCGAGCTTGATGCCGAGGTCTTCGGAGATGACAGTGCCGCCCGTCAGGATGGCGATGTCTTCCAGCATGGCCTTGCGGCGATCGCCGAAGCCAGGAGCCTTGACGGCAGCAATCTTCAGGCCACCGCGCAGCTTGTTGACGACGAGGGTCGCAAGAGCTTCGCCTTCGACGTCTTCAGCGATGATGAGGAGCGGCTTGCCGGTCTGAACGACGGCTTCGAGAACCGGGAGCATAGCCTGCAGGTTCGAGAGCTTCTTCTCGTGCAGGAGGATGAACGCGTCTTCGAGATCGGCGATCATCTTTTCCGGGTTGGTGACGAAGTAAGGGCTGAGGTAGCCGCGGTCGAACTGCATGCCTTCGACGACTTCGAGTTCGGTTTCGGCGGTCTTGGCTTCTTCAACCGTGATGACGCCTTCGTTGCCGACCTTCTGCATAGCTTCCGCAATATCGAGACCGATCTGCTTTTCGCCGTTTGCCGAGATCGTGCCGACCTGAGCAACTTCTTCCGAAGTGTTGATCTTCTTGGCCTTGGCCTGGAGATCCTTGACGACTTCCGCAACGGCGAGGTCGATACCGCGCTTCAGGTCCATCGGGTTCATGCCGGCTGCAACAGCCTTGGCGCCTTCGCGAACGATAGCCTGGGCGAGAACGGTTGCAGTCGTGGTGCCGTCGCCGGCGATGTCGTTGGTCTTCGAAGCAACTTCGCGGACCATCTGGGCGCCCATGTTTTCGAACTTGTCTTCGAGTTCGATTTCCTTGGCGACGGTGACGCCGTCCTTGGTGATGCGCGGAGCGCCGAAAGACTTGTCGATAACGACGTTACGACCCTTCGGGCCAAGCGTGACCTTCACTGCGTCAGCGAGGATATCGACGCCACGAAGCATCTTTTCGCGAGCGCTGCGGCCGAATTTTACTTCTTTAGCTGCCATGTTTGAAACTCCTGAATTCGCGTTTTCCGGGCCTATGACCCGTCAGCTTTATCGGAAAAGGGAACCGGCTAAATCAGCCGATGATGCCCATGATGTCGGCTTCCTTCATGATCAGAAGGTCTTCGCCGTTGAGCTTGACTTCGGTGCCGGACCACTTGCCGAACAGAACGCGATCGCCAACCTTGACGTCGAGTGCTACGACCTTGCCGGATTCATCGCGAGCGCCGGAACCGACGGCGACGATTTCGCCTTCCTGCGGCTTTTCCTTGGCGGTATCGGGAATGATGATGCCACCCTTGGTCTTTTCTTCCGACTCGACGCGACGAACGACGACACGGTCATGAAGGGGGCGGAAATTGGTGCTTGCCATTGTCTAATCCCTCGATCAAATGACATTCACGGATCAGCGGGGGATCCGTATGGGCTTTGTTAGCACTCAGCCTCGGCGAGTGCTAACGACGGTGATTTAGGGGTGGCTACAGGGCGAGTCAAGAACAGCACTGTGAATTTTTTACGGCGCCGTCCGGCTTGTTTTGAGGATGATTAACGGCGATGGCCGTCGCGCGTAGCATGCCGTTGCAACGGTTCTCTCATTTTGATCCCTCATGGGAGACCTTTGCAACGCCCTTTCCCGCTTGTTCCGCCGATGTCTCCGCCTGTCATTTTTGCCGTTCGCCGGTGCGGCTTTCGTTCGCCCCTAGAGCTTTGTGCGACGCAAAAACCTTGCGTGCCGCTCTTGTAATTTGCCGGCCGGTTTGCGATGTCAGCCCGTGATTTATTTGGCACGAGGACGGCATGGGCAAACGGATCGAAAGCTTTCGCGACATCGGCGGACTTTATGATGTTGCGCTCTGCGATGTCTGGGGCGTGCTTCACAATGGCGTCACCGCCTACAGGGAAGCCTCTGTCGCGCTCGAAGCTGCCCGCGCCGAAGGGCTGACCGTCGTCCTCATCACCAACTCCCCGCGCGTCGCTCCGAAGGTCGTCGAGCAACTCCGGGCGATCGGCGTACCCGACAGCGTCTACGACCGCATCATCACCTCGGGCGACGTAACGCGCAAGCTGATCGCCGAAGGCCCGAAGAAGGTGTTCCTCCTCGGTCCCGAGCGGGATATTGGCATCCTCGAAGGGTTGGATGTGCAGCGTGTTGACGCTGGCGAGGCCGAGAGCATCGTCTGCACCGGCTTTTTCGACGACGAGACGGAAACTCCGGACGACTATACGGACATGCTGACGGCCTGGTCCGCGCGCAACGTGCCGCTCATCTGCGCCAATCCGGATCTCGTCGTTGAGCGCGGGCACCGCATGATCCCCTGCGCCGGCGCCATGGCCGCCTACTACGAGCGGCTCGGTGGCCAGACGCGCATCGCCGGCAAGCCGCATCAGCCGATTTATGAGGCGGCGCTCGCCGCCGCCCGCGAGGTCAAGAGCGAGTTCCCTTTGTCGCACGTGGTGGCAATCGGTGACGGCATACCGACCGACGTGCGCGGCGCACTCGATTACGGGCTCGATCTTCTTTATATCAGCCATGGCATCCACGCCCGCGAATATGTCGTCGAAGGGCATACGGATGAGGCCGCTCTCGGCGCCTTCCTGGCGCGCGAGCAGGCCTCGCCGAAGTGGTGGATGCCGCGCCTTGTCTGAGGAGAGTGGCAGTCGATGACCGTTTTCCATCGCAACGAAACCCGCGAGCTGCTTCCCGATGCCCTGAAGGGCGGGGTGGTCGCCATCGGCAATTTCGACGGCGTGCATCGCGGCCATCAGTCTGTGCTGGATCGCGCATTGGAGATCGCCAGGGAGCGCGGCATACCCGCTCTGGTGCTGACCTTCGAGCCGCATCCGCGCACCGTCTTCAAGCCCGATCTGCCCGTCTTCCGGTTGACCCCTGCGCCGATGAGAGCGCGTCTCCTCGAGGCGCTCGGTTTCAACGCCGTGATCGAATATCCCTTTGATCGCGCCTTCTCGCAGCGTTCGGCGGATGAGTTCGTCCATTCAATCCTGATCGACTGGTTGCATGCCTCCGAAGTCGTCACCGGGTTCGATTTTCATTTCGGCCACGATCGCCAGGGTGGCCCGGCTTTCCTCATGAACGCCGGCAGCCGCCATGGGTTCGGCGTGACGCTGATCGATGCCTTCCGCGACGAAAATACGGAGGTCATCTCGTCGAGCCGTATCCGCACGCTGCTCGCCGAAGGCGATGTTTCGCAGGCCGCCGGCCTGCTTGGCTATCGCTATACCGTCGAGGCACCTGTCATCGGCGGCGAGAAGCTCGGCCGCACGCTCGGCTTTCCCACGGCTAACATGCAGCTGCCGCCTGAGGCATCGCTGAGATCAGGCATCTATGCCGTCCATTTCCGCACCGCCGATGGCATCATCCGCGATGCCGTTGCCAGCTACGGCCGTCGCCCGACGGTGACGGACAACGGCGCGCCACTGCTCGAAACTTTCGTCTTCGATTTCAGCGGCGATCTCTACGGTCAGATCTGCTCGGTGTCCTTCTTCGGTTATCTGCGCCCCGAACTGAAGTTTGATGGGCTGGACCCGCTGGTCGCGCAGATTCGCAAGGATGAAGACGAGGCGAGGGCGCTGCTTGCGGGCGTTCAGCCGCTCAGCGAGCTCGACCGCATCATCGCCTTTTCCTGATTTCGCTGGAGTGGGCTGCAGAGACGTGGGAGCGGTTATAGGGCGACATCCCGCTTTCTGATTTAGAGACCGATTGCGTCCAAGGATTGCGGCAGCGCAATATCTTTTTGCCTTGAGCGGCTGGAAAGATGTTGCAATTCTCATCGTGTAGGGGCGCGAGTCGCAGCGCCCGTTTTCCGAAAGGCGCATGGGATGGATAAACGTTTCGGAACGGCGGCCTGCTGGCTGCTCGTCATTCCTTATATCGGTTTGCTTTGGGTTCCCTTCTACAACAGTCACGATCCGGTTCTGCTCGGATTTCCCTTCTTCTATTGGTATCAGCTGGCCTGGGTGCCGATCACCGCTGTCCTGACGTGGATCGCCTATCGGAGCATGCACCATGATGACTGATATCGATACGACCGCTCTTGCCGTCTTCATCTTCTTCCTGGCGCTCGTGACCGTCATGGGCTTCGTGGCCGCCCGCTGGCGCAGGCCGAAGACCCTTGCTCATATCGACGAATGGGGCCTCGGTGGGCGCACCTTCGGCACCTGGATCACCTGGTTCCTCGTCGGCGGCGATTTCTACACCGCCTACACCGTCATCGCCGTCCCGGCCCTGGTCTATACGGTCGGCGCCTACGGCTTCTTTGCACTACCCTATACGATCGTCGTCTATCCCTTCGTGTTCATGGTGATGCCGCTTCTCTGGAGGCGCGCGAAGGATCATGGCTATGTCACGGCGGGGGATGTCGTGCACGGCCAATATGACTCGCGTGCACTCGAATTGGCGGTCGCGCTCACTGGTGTCATCGCAACGATGCCCTACATCGCCTTGCAGCTCGTCGGCATGACGGCGGTGTTCAAGGCCCTGGGACTTCATGGCGAACTGCCGCTTGCCGTCGCCTTCATCATCCTGGCGCTCTATACCTATTCGGCCGGCCTTCGCGCTCCGGCATTGATCGCCTTCGTCAAGGACATCATGATCTATATCGTGGTGATCGCGGCCATCGCCCTCATCCCGGCGAAACTCGGTGGTTACGCCAATGTCTTTGCGGCCGCCGACGCGGATTTCAAGGCCAAGGGGGCGGGTAGCCTGCTGCTCGGCGGCAACCAGTACGTCGCCTACGCGACTTTGGCGCTCGGCTCGGCGCTGGCGGCCTTCATGTATCCGCATACGCTGACCGGCATCTTCGCCTCCAACAGCGGCAACACTATCCGCAAGAATGCGGTGCTGCTGCCGGCCTATACGCTGCTGCTCGGTCTCCTGGCCCTGCTCGGCTATATGGGCCACGCGGCAAATCTGAAGCTGGACAGCGCCAACGACGTGGTGCCGGCACTGTTCCAGACCCTGTTCTCGAGCTGGTTTGCGGGCTTCGCCTTCGCGGCCATCGCCATTGGCGCGCTGGTTCCCGCCGCCGTGATGAGCATTGGCGCTGCCAACCTCTTCACCCGCAACTTCTGGAAGGCTTATGTCGATCCGCAGGTTTCCGATGCCGGCGAGGCAAAGGTCGCCAAGATGACGTCGCTGGTCGTCAAGGTCGGCGCGCTTCTTGTCATCATTTTCCTGCCGACGCAGTTCGCGCTCGATCTCCAGCTTTTGGGCGGCATCTGGATCCTGCAGACGCTGCCGGCCCTGGTCTTCGGCCTCTATACCAAGTGGTTCCGTGCGCCCGGTCTGCTCGCCGGCTGGTTCGTCGGCTTCTTTGGCGGCACCTATCTCGTATGGGATGCCGGCTGGAAACCGTTGCATACGGTTCCCATCGGAGAAGCCGGCTTCACCGTCTACACCGGCCTGCTGGCGCTTCTCGCCAATGTCGTCGTGGCTGTCATCGTCAACGCGGTCATGCCGGCGCGGGCAGAAGCGCGGGCCTGATCGGATCGAGCCTCAATCGGCCGCGGGCGGGAACGTCCGCGGCCTTTCTGTGCGTCGCCGGCATTGTTTCCTCTTCCTTTCCTTGGAAAAAACGCCTATGAACCGGCGATCATGACCCATTTTCGGCTGAGCCTATCGATACGAATTATTGGCCCGGCCTTCCGCGCGCTTTAAGCTGCCGGAAGGTCCGGGTTCCCGGCGCCTGTTCGCAAGGCGCTTCCGCCGCCGAAAATTCCCCATATGGCTGCGCCAATTCAGGCGCAAGACGCCCGAGACACCGAGGCAATTGTCACCACTATGACCGATACCGCTGAAAAGATGGACTATTCCAAGACTCTTTACCTGCCGGAAACCGATTTTCCGATGCGCGCCGGACTGCCGCAGAAGGAGCCGGAGCTGGTGAAGCGTTGGGAGGAGATGAACCTCTATAAGAAGTTGCGCGCTTCCGCCGCCGGCCGCGAGAAGTTTGTCCTGCACGACGGCCCTCCCTATGCCAATGGACACATCCATATCGGCCATGCGCTGAACAAGATCCTCAAGGACGTCATCACCCGCTCGTTCCAGATGCGCGGCTACGACAGTAACTACGTTCCCGGCTGGGATTGCCACGGTCTGCCGATCGAATGGAAGATCGAGGAAAAGTACCGCGAAAAGGGCAAGAACAAGGACGAAGTCCCGGTGAACGAGTTTCGCCAGGAATGCCGCGACTTTGCCGCCGGCTGGATCAAGATCCAGTCCGAGGAGTTCAAGCGCCTCGGCATCACGGGTGATTTCGACAATCCCTATCTGACCATGAACTTCCATGCGGAATCCCGCATCGCCGGCGAACTGTTGAAGATCGCCCGCACGGGCCAGCTTTACCGCGGCTCCAAGCCGGTCATGTGGTCGGTCGTCGAGCGTACGGCGCTGGCCGAAGCCGAAGTCGAATATGCCGATGTCGAGAGCGACACGATCTGGGTGAAGTTCCCGGTGGCCGAAGGGCCGGCTCATCTGGCCGGCGCTTTCGTCGTTATCTGGACAACCACGCCCTGGACGATCCCCGGTAACCGCGCGATCGCCTATTCCTCGCGCGTATCCTACGGGCTTTACGAAGTCACGGAAGCTGCCAATGATTTCGGCCCGCGCCCCGGCGAGAAGCTTGTTTTCGCCGACAAGCTCGCCCAGGAATCCTTCGCCAAGGCCAAGCTGCAGTACAAGCGTCTCGGCGATGTGACCGCTGCCGATCTGGCCGCGCTCACCTGCGCACACCCGCTAGCTTCGCTCGCTTACGGCTTTAAGGTGCCGCTGCTTGATGGTGACCATGTCACCGACGATGCCGGTACCGGCTTCGTGCACACGGCACCGAGCCACGGCCGCGAGGACTTTGACGCCTGGATGTCGCATGCGCGTGATCTCGAGAAGCGCGGCATCTCGTCCGCCATCCCGTTCCCGGTCGATGACGCCGGCTTCTACACCGCCGATGCCCCCGGCTTCGAAGGTGGCCGCGTCATGGACGACAACGGCAAGAAGGGCAATGCCAACGACCTCGTCATCAAGGCGCTGATCGAGACGAACACGCTGTTCGCGCGCGGCAGGCTGAAGCATTCCTACCCGCACTCCTGGCGCTCGAAGAAGCCAGTGATCTTCCGCAACACGCCGCAGTGGTTCGTCTACATGGACAAGGACTTCACGGACGGTTCGACGCTGCGTTCGCGCGCCCTGAAGGCGATCGACGATACCCGCTTCGTGCCGGCTGCCGGCCAGAATCGCCTGCGCGCCATGATCGAGCAGCGTCCGGATTGGGTCCTGTCGCGCCAGCGTGCCTGGGGCGTGCCGATCTGCATCTTCGTCGACGAGCATGGCAACATCCTGCAGGACGACGGCGTCAACGCCCGCATCCTCGAAGCATTCGAGCAGGAAGGCGCCGATGCCTGGTTTGCTGAAGGCGCGCGCGAGCGCTTCCTTGGCGAAAAGGCGAACGAGCCCTGGACGCAGGTCATGGATATCCTCGACGTGTGGTTCGATTCCGGTTCGACCCACTCCTTCACGCTGGAAGATCGTCCGGACCTCAAGTGGCCGGCGGATGTCTACCTCGAAGGCTCCGATCAGCATCGCGGCTGGTTCCATTCATCGCTGCTCGAAAGTGCTGCGACTCGTGGCCGTGCGCCTTACGACACCGTCGTCACCCACGGCTTCACCATGGACGAGCAGGGTCGCAAGCAGTCGAAGTCGCTCGGCAACGTCGTTGCCCCGCAAGATGTCATGAAAGACGCCGGCGCCGACATCCTCCGCCTGTGGGTCATGACCACGGATTATTGGGAAGATCAGCGCCTGGGCAAAGCCATCATCCAGACCAATGTCGATGCCTATCGCAAGCTGCGCAATACCATTCGCTGGATGCTCGGCACGCTCGCGCACGACAAGGGCGAAGTGATCGCCTATGCCGACATGCCGGAGCTGGAGCAGCTGATGCTGCACCGTCTCGCCGAACTCGACGAACTGGTGCGCGAAAGCTACGACGCCTTCGACTTCAAGCGCATCGCCCGCGCCTTGATCGATTTCGCCAATGTCGAGCTCTCGGCTTTCTATTTCGACGTTCGCAAGGATGCGCTCTACTGCGATGCTCCGTCGAGCCTTCGCCGTCGAGCCTCGCTCGCCGTCATCCGCACGATCTTCGACTGCATGGTGACCTGGCTCGCGCCGATGCTGCCCTTCACCATGGAAGAGGCATGGCTGTCGCGCAATCCGTCGGCGGTCTCGGTGCATCTCGAGCAATTCGTCACCATTCCCGCCGAATGGAAGAACGAAGCCTTGGCCGAGAAGTGGAAGAAGATCCGCGCCGTGCGCAGTGTCGTCACCGGCGCGCTGGAAATCGAACGCAAGGACAAGCGCATCGGCTCTTCGCTCGAAGCTGCCCCAGTCGTCTACATCGCCGATCCGGAGCTGCTGAAGGTGCTCGAAGGGCAGGATTTCTCGGAAATCTGCATCACCTCCGGCATCAGCATCGAGGGTGGAGAAGGCCCGGCGGATGCATTCCGCCCCGATGATGCAGCCAAGGTCAGCGTCGTTCCGAAGCTCGCCGGGGGACGCAAGTGCGCCCGCTCCTGGCGCATCACAACGGATGTTGGTTCGGACCCGGAATATCCGGATGTCTCGGCGCGCGACGCTGCGGCGCTCCGCGAACTGGCCTCTGTCAACTGAAGAAAATTGCCGGGTGAATTGCCTTTGCGGCGTTCATCCGGTAAAAGCTGCCTGAAAATGGCCTGATTTTTACGGCAGTTGCCGTCGAATGGGGTTCTGTTACGTTCATTCCGGCATGGCTGGGAAGGGTTTTCATGAGAGCGATGCATAAGGTTCGTGTCGGCGTCAGCTTGGCGGCACTTGTGGTTGGCTGCGGCGCAATGTCCGGTTGCCTCAGCAGCCCGACTTACGGCACCGACAAGACGGCCGGCGCCCAGCTCTTGGACGATCTTGGCGATATCGCCTCCGTTTCCGCCGCAACGCCGAAGGAGAAGGGCGTGAAATATCCGAACCGCCCTGGTCTGGTTGTGGGTGGCAGCAAGGACACGCTGACCCCGCCGCAGCAGTCTTTGGCAAGCAAGGACAATCCGGCATGGCTCGAATCGCCGGAAGAGGCCCGCAAGCGCCTCGCTGCGGAAGCCGACGAGAAGAAGAACGACGTCAATTATCGTTCGCCGCTGGCTCAGGCCGACAGCGCCAAAAATCACATGAGCGAAGCACAGCAGACGGCCGCCTATCGCGCCGCGCGTCAGGACCAGGCCGGCACCTATATCGATCAGCGGCGCTATCTGATCGATCCGCCGCAGGAATATCGCCAGGTTGCCGACCAGGCTGCCCTCAACGATCTCGGCACGCCCGAGTCGAAGAAGGAAAAGAAGCGCAAGAAGGAGGCGGAGGCCGCGCAGCAGTCCAGCAACAGCAGCTGGTGGAAGCCCTTCCAGTAAGAAATTTTCAATGCGGCAGCGTCAAACCTGCCGCTTTTCAGTCTTCGGAGCGTTTCGCCTGAAAGAAACTTCTGAGGATATCGGCGGATGCTGTTTCGCCGAGGCCGGAATAGACTTCCGGCGCATGGTGGCATGTCGGCTGGCGATAGAAGCGCACGCCATTGTCGACACCGCCGCCCTTTGGGTCTTCGGCGCCATAATAGAGGCGGCGGATGCGCGCGAAGGAAATGGCCGCGGCGCACATGGTGCAGGGTTCCAGCGTTACGTAGAGATCGGCGCCTGTAAGACGTTCCTGGCCCAGTTCCTCACAGACCAGGCGGATGGCGACGATTTCGGCGTGGGCGGTGACGTCATTGAGCTCGCGGGTGCGGTTGCCGGCAATGGCGATGGCCTTGTTATCGAGCACAACTACAGCGCCGATCGGCACTTCGCCACGCTCTCCGGCGCGGCGCGCTTCAGCCAAAGCAAGCTCCATGAATTGATTTGTAGCCGCCATTCAAGTTTTTCCACTTAACCGCAAGGGCGTGACCTGATAGGAACACGCGTTAAAAATTCAGGCAAACAACAAATGACGATGAATGACAAGCCCAAGCGGCCTGGGTCTAAACCCTTTGCTGGCGACAAGAAGACGATAAAGCGCGATGGCGCGAAGCCTGCGAAGGCCGTAGCCGTCAAAGCTGCGGATGTAGCCGCAGTCGAGGATGGAAAGGCCGAGCGCATTTCCAAGGTGATGGCGCGCGCCGGCGTTGCATCGCGCCGCGATATCGAGCGCATGATCCTCGATGGCCGCGTGAAGCTGAACGGCGTGCTGCTCGATACGCCCGTGGTCAACGTGACCCTTGCCGACAAGATCGAGGTCGATGGCGTGCCGATCCGCGGCATCGAACGGACGCGCCTTTGGCTCTATCACAAGCCGGCCGGGCTGGTGACCACCAATGCCGATCCGGAAGGACGTCCGACGGTATTCGACAATCTGCCGGAAGAACTGCCGCGCGTCATGTCGATCGGCCGCCTCGACATCAACACCGAAGGTCTGCTGTTGCTGACCAATGACGGCGGTCTCGCCCGTGTTCTGGAATTGCCGACGACCGGCTGGCTGCGGCGCTATCGCGTTCGCGCCCATGGCGAGATCGATCAGGAAGCGCTCGACAAGCTGAAGGAAGGCATTGCCGTCGACGGCGTGCTTTACGGCTCGATCGAAGCGACGCTCGACCGCACCCAAGGGTCCAACGTCTGGATCACCATGGGCCTGCGCGAAGGCAAGAACCGCGAAATCAAGAACGTGCTCGGCGCTCTGGGCCTCGAGGTCAACCGCCTGATCCGCATCTCCTACGGCCCGTTCCAGCTCGGCGAGCTGCCGGAAGGCCATGTGCTGGAAGTGCGCGGCCGCACGCTGCGCGATCAGCTTGGGCCTCGTCTGGTCGAGGATGCCAAGGCGAATTTCGATGCGCCGCTCTATAACGCTCCGGCCGTTGCCGAGCCCGAAGAGGCGGATGCCAAGCCAGCTCGGGCGGCGAAGGAAGAGCGTCCGCGTCGCGAGCGCCCGGAGGATAAGCGCGAAAGGGCGCTCAGCCGCCTCGACACCAAGCGCGACGATCGCCGTGACGGCGGCCACAATGACGATGACCGGCCGAAGCGCCAGCCTCTCGGCTCGCGCCGCAACGCCAATGTCTGGATGGCGCCCGGCGCCCGTCCGCTCGGCGAAAAGGCAGCGGCAAAGGCTGCGAAGAATGCAAGGACCGCCGCAAAGCGCGGCGAAACGGAACGTCCGCAGCGCAGCGGCTTCGACCGTCCGCACGAAGGTTCTCGCATTCGTATCAATCGCATCGACGAAGGCGATGGCGAATGGATCCGCTCGAGCGAGGAGGCTCCGCGCAAGTCGCGTGGCGATGAAGAAGGTTTTGATCGCAAGCGCTCCCGCGGCGACCGCCCGCAGGGCGATCGTCCCGCCCGTGGGGACCGCCCGTTTAGTGATCGCCCAAGGGGTGATCGAACATTTAGTGATCGCCCCCGTGGTGAACGCGGCTCGCGTCCCGAGGGCGGTGATCGTCCTCGCGCGAAATCCTTCCAGGGCGAAGCCCGCTCGGAGAGGTCATTCGCAGATCGCCCGTCGCGAGGCGACAGGCCCTTCGGCGATAAACCTCGTGGCGACCGGCGTCCTCGCGCCGAAGGGGACGAGCGTCCCCGCGGCAAATCTTTCGGCGGTGAGCAGCGCTCGGAACGTCCCCGTGGCGCTCGCCCGCAAGGGGATCGCCCGTTTGGTGATCGTCCGCCCCGTGGTGACCGACCCTTCGGTGATCGCCCGCAGGGCGAGCGTTCCTTCGGCGATAGGCCGGCCGGCAAGCCATTCGGCAAGAAGCCGGGCGGCGGAAAATCCTTTGGCGGGAAGCCCGGTGGTTCGCGCGGCTTTGGCGGCAAGCCCGGCGGCGCAGGCCGCCCATCCGGCGGTCCGCGTGGCGGTTCCGGTCGGGGTGGCTCCGGCAGGGGCGGCCCCAAGGGTGGCAGGGGCTGACGCGCGGTGAGGATCGTCGGCGGTGAGTTTCGCGGTCGCTCGCTTGCAACGCCGAAGTCGAACGACATTCGTCCGACGGCGGATCGCACGCGCGAGAGCCTGTTCAACATCCTGAGCCACGCCTATCCGGAGGCCATCGACGGTACCCGGATGATGGATGTGTTCGCCGGCACCGGCGCCGTCGGACTGGAAGCGGCCTCGCGCGGCTGTCGCCATGTGCTCTTCGTGGAAAGCAGCGTCGAGGGCAGGGGACTTCTCTGGGAAAACATCGATGCGCTCGGCCTGCATGGCCGCACGCGCATGCTGCGGCGCGACGCGACGGATCTTGGCGGCGTCGGCAATCTCGAGCCTTTCGATTTTCTCTTCGCCGACCCGCCCTATGGCAAGGGGCTTGGCGAAAAGGCGTTTGCGGCGGCGGCCGCCGGTGGCTGGCTGGTGCCGGGTGCGCTGGCGATCCTTGAGGAGCGTGCCGACGTCACCGTTGCCGCGCCGTCGGATTTCCTGTTTCTGGAGGAACGGACCTTCGGCGACAGCAAGATGCATTTCTTCCGTTATCAGCCGCAGACGGCATGATGGAGGAAGGAGAAGGATATGGGCGATTATGCTGATTTCGTCGGCAGCGACTATCCGCTTGCCGCCTCCGGCACGCCGAGCGTCGCGGTGGCCTTCGGCTGCGGCGGTGCGCGCGGGCTCGCCCATATCCATATCATCGAGGCGCTGGACGAACTCGGCATCCGTCCGGTCGCTATAGCGGGCGCCTCCATCGGTTCCATCATGGGTGCGGCCATGGCCGTCGGCATGAGCGGCGCGGAAATCCGGGACTATACGCTGGCGACGGTTGGCAATCGCCCAGCCGTTCTCAACAAGATCTGGAGCCTGCGGCCGGTCAACATGCGCAGCATCCGCTTCGGCCAGTTCAATCTCGAACGCATCCTGCGCACCTTCCTGCCCACGGCCATCCCTGAGAATTTTTCCGACCTTCATATTCCATTGAAGGTGGTGACGACGGATTATTTCGGGCAGGCCGAAGTCGTCA
Organism: Rhizobium sp.; assembly: GCA_039593415.1. Taxonomy (GTDB): domain Bacteria; phylum Pseudomonadota; class Alphaproteobacteria; order Rhizobiales; family Rhizobiaceae; genus Rhizobium. The sequence goes on from JBCNPI010000073.1 coordinate 16,504, forward strand.
TCGAAAAAGGTGAGCTCTTTCCCGTCCTTGCAGCCTCCGCCGCCATTCCCGCCGTCTTCATGCCCGTCAGGCTCGGCGACCGCGTGATGATCGATGGCGGCATCATGAATCCCGTTCCTTACGAACATCTGGCTGGCCTTGCCGATATCATCATCGGCATCGATGTCGTCGGCGGCCCGGAAGGCGGCAGCCGGCATATTCCGAACCGCATCGAGAGCCTGTTCGGTGCCGGTCAGCTCACCATGCAGTCCAACATCGCTCTGAAGCTGCGGCTGCAGGCACCGCAGATCTTCTTGCGCCCTGCGGTCGGCCGCACCGGCGTCCTCGATTTCCTCAAGGCGCGCGATATTCTCGCGATGTCGGCCGGCGTCAAGGACGAGCTGAAATTCGCCCTCGACCGGGTAGTGACGGCGAAGAATTAGACCAACCCTGCGAAATTCGGCCGCGATTTCCCTTGAAGCGGCTCGAAGCAAAGCGCTAAGCCCGCTCCGGCTCTTCCTGCGGCAGGGCGACGAGATCGTCGGCATCGCTGTAGGTTTCGGCCGCACGCTTCGGCTTGACCAACGGTTCCGGCTTGACGGGGCGCGAATAGAGCATGTCGGTGCCGGCCTGCAACCCTTCGCTCACCTGCAGCACCAGCCGCTGTTCGTCGCGCTTGCGGATATCCTCGCCGATCTCGCAGGCTTCCGTCTCGCTAACGCCGAGCGCTTCCAGGGTGCGGCGGCCGAAGAGCAGGCCGGATTCCAGCGTTTCACGCAGCTCGTAGTCCACGCCCTTGTGCCGCAGCTCGATCGAGTGGATACGGTCGTAAGAGCGGACGAAGAGGCGCGCATGCGGATAATCCGTCTGCACGAGTTCGACGATCTTATTTGTAATCTCGCGCTGATGCGTGCTGACGACGACGATCTTGGCCCGATCGATGCCGGCTGAGCGCAGCACGTCCTTCCGTGTGCCGTCGCCGAAATAGATACGGAAGCCGAAGCTCGATGCCTGGCGAATGCGATCGGCGGAGAAATCGATGACGGTCACATCACGGCCGCTTGCAAGCAGGATCTGCGCGGCGATCTGACCGAAACGCGAAAAGCCGATCATCAGTACGTCCGAGCCGGCGCCCTCGAAATCCTCGTCCAGCTCCTCCTGCGCGTCGCCCTTGACCAGCCGCTTTGCAAGCGCGGAACTCAGCGGTGTCAGCGCCATCGACAGCGTGACGATGGCGATCAGTGTCGATGCCGTATTGGCGGAAAACAGCCCGCCGCTGGCGCTGGCGGCGCTGAAGAGCACGAAGCCGAATTCGCCGCCCTGCGGCAGCAGCCCGGCGATACGGACCGCATCGTTGTGCGGCGAGCCTGCTATGCGGCAGAGCGCATAGATCACGATCGCCTTGATGAGCATCATGACCGGGACGGCGAGGACGATCAGCACCCAGTTGTCGAGGATAACCTCGAGTTTCAGGGACAGGCCGACGGCGATGAAGAAAATGGCGAGCAGCACGCCGCGGAAGGGCTCGATATCCGCTTCCAGCTCATGCCGATAGGACGATTCCGCTAGCATCACCCCGGAAAGAAACGCACCCATCGCCATGGAGAGACCGGCAAGCTGCATCAGCGTTGCCGATCCCATGACGACGAAGAGGGCGGCGGCAATCATCGCCTCGCGCGCGCCGGTGCGAGCGATCACCTGGAACAGCGGTGTCAGCAGATAGCGGCCGGCTATGATCATCGCCGCCACGGCGCCAACGGCGATCGCAAGGCTCGGCAGGGGATTGGCGGTTTCCTGCGCGCCATCGAGTACGGTGATCAGCGCCAGCAATGGCACGATGGCAAGGTCCTGCAGCAGCAGCATCGAGAAGGAGCGCTGGCCGTATTTCGTATTGACGTCGCCCTGCTGCTCGAGGATCTGCATGGCAAAGGCGGTCGAGGAAAGCGCCAGGCCGAAGCCGATGATGATACTGCCCTTCCATCCGGCAATGCCGCCGAAATAGGAGGCCACCATCAGTGCAAGCCCGCTGAGGATCACCTGCGCCGTGCCGAGGCCGAAAATATCGCGACGCATCTGCCACAGACGCGATGGTTTCAACTCCAGGCCGATGATGAAGAGCAGGAAGACGACACCGAGCTCGGCGACGGCGAGCACGGCCTCGCTGTCGCCGATGCTGTGGAGGATCGGGCCGATCACCACACCGGCGGCGAGATAGCCGAGCACCGTACCAAGCCCCAGCTTCTTGAAGATCGGCGCCGTAACGACGGCACCTCCGAGCAGCAGCAGGGTTTCGGTGAAAAGCGTATTGGGGGCGGACATCGTCTGTTTCTTTCCGTGGGGCAGGCGGTGTTGCAGCGCGCGGTCATGATAAACAACCATGCGTGAAGGGATTAGAACAAGAATCGGCTTTGCCGCCCTTGATGCTTTATGTAGTGCACAATAAATGGAACGCGAAGGAAAGGCCAAGTCATGACCTCTGAAATCGATTCCGCCACTCTGCTCTCCCGCGCCAGCCAATTGATCGATCTCGCCCGGAAGGCCGGAGCGGATGCGGCCGATGCCGTTGTCGTGCGGTCGCGTGCCCATTCCGTCAGCGTGCGCCTCGGCAAGGTCGAAGGCACCGAATCCTCCGAGAGCGACGACTTCTCGCTCAGGGTTTTCGTCGGCAATCGCGTGGCGAGCGTTTCTGCCAATCCCGGCTTTGATCTGAACGCCCTTGCCGAGCGTGCCGTGGCCATGGCCAAGGTTTCACCCGAAGATCCCTTCGCCTGCCTGGCCGATGAGACGGATCTCGCCAAGAGTTACCCGGATCTCGATCTGTTCGACCCGACGGAGGTTTCCACCGAGCAGCTTCGCGAAGCGGCCCTCGCGACCGAGGCGGCAGCACTTGCCATTGCCGGCGTCACCAATTCTTCCGGCGCGGGCGCTTCTGCCGGCATGGGCGGCCTCGTGCTTGTGACATCGCATGGTTTTGCCGGCCACTATATGGGCTCGCGTTTCGGGCGCTCCGTCAGCGTGATTGCCGGCGAAGGCACCGGCATGGAACGCGATTACGATTTCGACAGTCGCCTCTATTTCGCCGATCTGGATACGGCCGAGGAAATCGGGCGCCGTGCCGGCGAGCGCGTCGTCAAGCGCATCAATCCGCGTCAGGTTCCGACGGACAAGAATATCACCGTCGTTTTCGATCCGCGCGTCGCGCGCGGCTTCGTTGGCCATATTGCCGGCGCGATCAACGGCGCTTCCGTCGCCCGCAAGACCAGTTTCTTGCGCGACAAGATGGGCCAGCAGGTGTTGAAGACCGGGCTTTCGATCACCGACGATCCGCTGATCGTGCGCGGTCCGGCTTCTCGCCCCTTTGACGGCGAGGGCGTGTCCGGCAAGCGGCTCGTCATGATCGAGGACGGCGTGCTGAAATCCTGGTTCCTCTCCACCTCGGCGGCGCGGGAGATCGGCGGCGGCCTGAAGACCAACGGTCGCGGCGTGCGCGGCGGCACGGCGGTATCGCCATCCTCCACCAATCTCGCGCTGGAGCCGGGCGATATTTCCCCCGAAGAACTGATCCGCAGCGTCGGAACGGGCTTCTACGTCACCGAACTGATCGGCCAGGGCGTCAACATGATCACCGGCGAATACAGCCGGGGTGCCACCGGCTTCTGGATCGAAAACGGCGAATTGACCTTCCCGGTTTCGGAGGTGACGATCGCCTCCAACCTGAAGGATATGTTCATGCGCGTGACGCCGGCAAGCGATATCGATCGCGGTTTCGGCGTTGCCGCTCCGACGCTTGCCATCGAAGGCATGACGCTGGCTGGCCGCTGAGAAACGAGCGGAGATTGGAATTATTGAATGATCGATAGCCAGAAGGCCGGCCGTTTGAGCGAT